>DEIV01000134.1 GCA_002352665.1 Flavobacteriaceae bacterium UBA2765 | reverse complement strand
TAAAGCCAATCATGATAAATCAATTATTGAGGCCTTAACTTTATTAAAGGACCAAACCCAATATCAAAATATTTTAAAGTAAACTTTTACTGACTATTTTGGTATCTTTGTTGAAAATTTGTCAATGAACACATTAAAACCAACCAAATCTCAAGAATCCTCTAATGCCATTGAACGCATGTACACTGCCATGCGACATTTATTTAATAGAGGATTTTACAAACCTATGGGTATTTCAGGGGAAACATTGCGAGAATCCTTATTACTCTTACGACCTGAAATTTATGGTTCTATCGCTGAAGAAAAAATAGAATTAGAAGGATTACTTTATGTTATTGATAGGCTTCCGGAAGGTATTGAGGAATGTCAATTTATCAATTTAACTTCTGATGAAGGTTATAGCGAATCTCATTTTAAACCAATAGTACCTGAAAAAAGACGTAGAAATTGTTATAGAATAGATAAAGATCAAATGAATATTGAAATTACAAGAGGCCGTTCTGACATTTTTGATATTCTAACCCATTTAACCTTTTTATTTATTGAGTCTCATAAAATTAAAAACAATATACTGCTTGACGAAGATGGTACCACAATTAGAGAATGGCAATATTTAGAAGACATTGTTATTAACAATAAAACACTTTCTAAAAACGAAGGAGAAGTAATTATAACACATTTGGCTAATATTTTGGGTAGAACTTTTATAGAAGTGAAGACTGCCGTTGATAGCTTCTCTCAAAAGGGAAATCCAAATAAATTTTTTAATTGTATTTTTTGGATGGGCAAATTAGCCTTGAATGAGTCTCTCTTAAATAAAAAAAGAACGATCATATTCAGCTCTTCTTTAAGAGAACGTATTGGACATCATATTTATGGTGAAAAATGGGCAAATAGTATAAAACAAGTCTTAGAAGAGAAAAAATTATTACATAGACCTATTCATATTATTAGTGCAAATATGCATAGTGTAATGAATTCAATTTATGCCCCAATTGTTCTAAAAAAAGAAGCTAAACAACATCAAGGTATTGCACTTTACGAGTTGTTAAGTGATAAAACCAACTCTTCTCTACAGAAAAAAGTAAAAGAACAAGCATCAAAAATGGGCTTGTCTTATGTTAAAGACACCTCAGGTACTAATATTAACGTACAAATTATAGATACGGCTAAAATTGATTTTACTGCTTCTAATTATATTTTAAATAAAAAATTAATCGGTGATAAAAAACCTATTCTTATTGTAATGGATTATGCGTTTGGAGAACAAGCTTTTGAAACTTTAGATGAATTATTAAAACCTTACTTTTACAATAATAATAATAATACCAGTCATTTAAATGTAAAATCGGTTTCAATAATGGGTAAGGCTGGAATCTTAGAAGGTGGTAAAGGAGACATAATGATCCCGTCAGCACATATATTTGAAGGCACTGCAGATAATTATCCGTTTACCAATGAATTGAAAAAAGAAGATCTTGAAGGGTTTGGTGTAAATGTTTATGATGGTACTATGGTTACTGTACTGGGTACTTCTTTACAAAATATAGATCTATTAGAATTCTTTCATAATTCAACATGGAGAGCCATTGGTTTAGAAATGGAAGGAGCCCATTATCAGAAAGCAATACAATCTGCATCAAAAATAAGAGGAAATATATCAGAAAATGTAAAAGTAAGATATGCGTATTATGCATCTGATAATCCTTTAGAAACAGGAGGTACATTAGCTTCTGGCGGTTTAGGCACAACAGGTGTTAAACCAACTTACGTAATTACTCAAAAAATATTAGAACAGATCTTTTTAAGTTAAACTTAGCATACAAACAAGATGGGGCAACAAAATATTCCAACAGATGAAGAAGTAGATTTAGGAAGTCTCTTTAAAATTATTGGTAAAGGTTTTCAAAATCTTTTTACTGCCATTGGACAATTTTTTAAATGCCTCTTTCATTATTTTATTGTACTCCTCGTTTTTATAAGAAATAATTCTATTAAATTAGGCATTGCTGTTTTATTGGGTGCAGTTATTGGCTTGGTTTTAGATCTTACGCAACCTAAACAATTTTCATCAGCAATGATTGTTGAACCTAATTTTAAAAGTGCTCAACAGCTATATAAAAACATTGAATTTTATCATGAATTGGTAAAACAAAAAGACTCCGTTTTATTGGCGGAGACATTAAATATTTCTAAAAAAGAAGCTTCTAAACTTAAAGGATTCTATATTGAACCTATTAAAAATGAAAACGAAAAATATGAGTTCTTTGACAAATTTATTCAAGAAGTAGATACCACTACAGTTAGAAATATTGATATAAAAGAGTTTAAAAAAGGGTTTACCGATTATGATTATAAATATTATCAAATTAAGGTGAAATCATTAAACAATTCAATTTTTGAAAAACTAAGTATTCCAATTATAAATTCAGTTGCAAACAATCCTTATTTTAGAAATCAGAAGAAAATAAACGATCAAAATTTACTACAGAATGAAAAAGTATTGGTAAAATCTTTGCAAGAAGTAGATACCTTAAGAAAAATTTATAATGAAGTTTTAATTACTGAAGCTAGAAAAGCAGAAATGGGTACTAATATTACATTAGCACAAGGAGTCAAAAAAACTGATGAAATTGAATTGTTTACGCAAAGTTTAGAACTTAACGAGGAACTTATTGATAATAACAAAACGAAAGCTGAAACCACAGAGATACTAAACGTGGTTTCTACTTTTAGTAAAGTAGGTGAAAAAGAAAGAGGACTGTTTAAAAAATACACCTTTTTATTAGGCATTGGTTTTGGATTGTTAATGTTAGCTTATATTCTGTTTAAACAACTAAATTTGTTCTTAAAAAATTATCAAAATACTGATAATCAATGAAAAAAGTTGCCCTAATTACCGGAGTTACTGGTCAAGATGGTGCCTACTTGAGTGAGTTTTTGTTAAAAAAAAATTACCAGGTTCACGGTATTAAAAGAAGGTCTTCTAGTTTTAATACCAACAGAATTGATCATTTATATCAAGATAAACATATTGAAAATCCAAACTTTATATTGCATTATGGAGATATGACTGATAGTACCAATTTGATCCGAATTATACAGGAAGTTAAACCTGATGAAATTTATAATTTAGCGGCAATGAGCCATGTTCATGTTTCCTTTGATACACCGGAATATACTGCAAATGTTGATGGTTTAGGAACTTTAAGATTACTGGAGGCCATTCGGATTCTTAATTTAGAGAAAAAAACCAAAATCTATCAAGCTGCTACTTCTGAATTGTATGGTCAGGCTCAGGAAGTACCTCAAAATGAAAATACACCCTTTTATCCTAGAAGCCCCTATGGCGTTGCAAAATTATATGCCTATTGGATAACCATAAACTATAGAGAAGCTTATCATATTTTTGCCTGTAATGGTATTTTATTTAATCATGAATCTCCTGTTAGAGGAGAAACGTTTGTTACTCGAAAAATAACAAGAGCTGTTTCAAGAATAGCTCTGGGAATGCAAGATAAATTCTTTTTAGGGAATTTAGATGCTCAACGCGATTGGGGTCATGCCAAAGACTATGTAAAAGTTATGTGGATGATTTTACAGGCTGATAAACCGGAAGACTGGGTAATTGCCACAGGTAAAACAACTACCGTAAGAGACTTTGTAAAATTGGCATTTAATGAAGTAGGTATTGCCTTAGAATTTAAAGGCAAAGGTGAAAATGAAAAAGCAATTATTAAAACATGTAGTCATCCTGATTATAAATTAGAAATAGGTAAAGAAATTCTCTCAATAGATGCTAACTATTTTAGACCTACTGAAGTTGATCTATTGGTTGGAGATGCTAAAAAAGCCAAAGAAAAACTAGGATGGGCACCTAAATATAGCTTGCAAGAAATGATAAAAGAAATGATGGAGGAAGATATTATTTTAATGAATAGAGAATTGTATTTAAAAAAAGGAGGATTTGATATTAAAAATTACTTCGAATAATTTGCAATGAATTTTAACTCTAAAATATATGTTGCCGGTCATAAAGGGTTAGTTGGAAGTGCTATACTTAATAATTTAGAAGAAAAAGGTTACCGTAATCTCATTATAAAAACACATCAAGAATTAGATCTAATAGACACTGCTGCAGTAGCGAATTTTTTTAGAATAGAAAAGCCGGAATATGTTTTTCTAGCTGCTGCTAAAGTTGGAGGTATCTCTGCCAATAATACCTATAGAGCAAATTTCATTTATGAAAACTTGATGATCCAAAATAATGTAATTCATCAAAGTTATAAGAACAAGGTGAAAAAACTATTGTTTTTGGGCAGTACATGTATTTATCCAAAAAATGCATCACAACCCATTAAAGAAGAATATCTATTAACAGATTCTTTAGAATATACTAATGAGCCTTATGCTATCGCTAAAATTGCAGGCATAAAATTGTGCGAAAGTTATAACCTACAGTATGGCACTAATTTTATTTCGGCTATGCCCACAAATCTTTATGGCCCAAATGATAATTTTAATCTTGAAACTTCGCATGTACTTCCTGCCTTGATAAAAAAAATTCATTTGGCTAAATTGTTCGTCGAGAATGAATTTGCCCAAATTAGTAAAATACTAAATATAAAATCTACTTCAGAAATTACAGCTATTCTCAACAAGAATGGTATAAACTCCAACGGAGTAGAAATTTGGGGTACCGGAAAACCATTGAGAGAATTCTTATACTCAGAAGATTTAGCAGATGCCTGTGTTTTCTTAATGGATAATATTGATTTTGAAGATTGCTTTGATCCATTAAAAAAGGAGGTGAGAAACACTCATATTAACATTGGCACCGGCAAGGAAATTTCGATAGCTAACCTGGCACACCTTATTAAAAAAACTATTGGTTTTACCGGCGATCTATTTTTTAATACTAACAAACCTGATGGTACGTTGAGAAAACTTACAGAAGTTACCAAATTACATAAATTGGGCTGGAAACATACGGTGGAATTAGAAGAAGGTGTTGAAAAACTCTATTATTGGTATTATCATCAATTCAATGAATAGAAAAAATATAATTGTAATTTTAGAAATAATGGTAGTATCTATTGAATAGATAATTTATATTAATCAAACTCAGGTTTTTTAGATAAAATCAATTCCTATGCATTATTATTTCAAACATTCTGTATCATTTATTTATAATAAATTTAGTCGATTCTTTAGTGCCATTCTTTCTATAAAGAATAAGGTTATATAGACCATTTTTTATATTGGGAATTACAATGTTATTATTACTATTTATTTTTTTATTCAAAATTAGTTGACCCATCATATTATACAATTCTAGCTTTTCAACGCCTTTAATATTATCAATATAAAAAGTTCCGTTATTGGGATTTGGATATATTTTTATAGACTTATCAATTGATTCATTTTTAATATTTTCGTAACCAGTTTCATAGAAATTAGATTTATTATTTATTGCCCTTGAAGAAGAGTTACAAAGTTCGGTAAATGTACAATCACTAGAAGCAACATCTGATATCTTAGCAATAACATTCCCAGAATTAATTATAACACCTGGTTTAATAATTATCTCATTTTCCGCAATAAATGTTTTATTCATATTCTGAAAATTTATGGCACAGTTTACACCACCAATAGTTATATTATAACCATGTACGGTGGATTCAAGAGGTATTGAGCAAATATCAGTACTGATGCCTTCCCCGATAATATCAGACATTTTTAACGTAATGTTATCTAATACAATTTCATTCCTTTGATAATTAATATTAAAATTTCTAGAGCATAAGTAATTAATAGTGCCTGAAAAACCGTTTATATGAGTAAGATCAATAATTTCAAACTTTGCCCCCGTATCTTTTAAAAAATAGATAGACGATCCTTTTTTGAGTACAATAAATTTACTATTAATTATTGCTTCTAAACCAACTCGATACAATTTAGATGCATTAATAAGACTTGTTAAATCTTGATAAAGTATCCATTCCCTGTTATTCCTTTTAAAAAGAAGTATTTCACCTGTTTCAAGTCTCACAATTAATATAT
The DNA here is from genome assembly GCA_002352665.1 of Flavobacteriaceae bacterium UBA2765. Classification (GTDB taxonomy): domain Bacteria; phylum Bacteroidota; class Bacteroidia; order Flavobacteriales; family Flavobacteriaceae; genus Aureibaculum. Next base: position 21,142 of record DEIV01000134.1, on the reverse strand, counting down.
TTCCTTTAAAAATAATTTCTTTATTAATAAAAATATTTTTAGCGGAAGTGTTATACATTACCCTTCCTAAAAAGTTTAATCGATGATAAGCCGCTTTATCAGTCCATGAATATAGATTAAAATACCCATCGCCTTCATTAATAAATAAATTACCATTTTTATTATATGGACCACCATCAATAACTTTATCATAACTTTTATACAAGGAATAACTAGAATTATTGGTATCGACTTTATATATTTTAAATGATCGTCCAACAAGGCGTCTAAAGAAAAGTCCACTCTCATATATAAAAAAGGGTGTGTCAGACCACCTCTCATATATAGTTCTACTATGATTTTCTATATGGGCCTCACCCGTTTTATACCATATATTATTCTTCTTTTTAAATATTAATAAATTATGTTTATCACTACCAGGAAGATTAAATTGAAAAAAATGCACTGCAAAAGTATTATCATCGATTATGATAATTTCTTTTATATCACTAGTTCTACCCCAGGAATATCTACCATCATAGGTAAACGTTTTTTTCAATTCATAATTTTCACACCCTGTTCTTTCATGTACTGAAATACTAAAAGTTTCCCATAAACCATTATTACTGGGTACTGCTTCAACATCAATATATAAATTATTTTTCACCCCAATTAAATTATGTTGCTCCGTATAGGAGTATTGATTAAACGGATTATATAAAAAAGGTTCATAGCAACTGTTGCATGGTGTAATAGAACTTGATTCACCATTATCCGAAGTAGCATCACATGCGATTGGTTTATCACTTAAATATATGAGCGTTCTAAATCTTGATAACTGCTCTTTCATTCTTTCTTTTTGACCCTGAGTGAAAAAGGTATAGCATTGATCATAATTATAATCCATGTAATTTTGCACAACATTAAGATCTCCAAATTGGTCACAAGGAACAGCAGTGGAGCAATTTGTTAAAGTAAGGTCATTTCCATAAAAATCTTTACCAATATCTAGAAATGATCCTGGTCTTTTTTCTGTATCACACACTTGATCCCCTTCCTGTGAACAATCATTTTCTAAATTACAATTGTTAGGCTCACTGCTTTGAAATGTCTCAAATGTATGATATAAGCCTAACCAGTGTCCAGCTTCATGTGCTAAAGTCTTCCCTAAATCAAAACCAGGAACTGCCGAGTTTAGACCTAAGTTTTTATAATTTAGTACTATACCATCAAGATTAAGGTCAACTTCCCACGGAAATGATGAGTACCCTGGAAGATCCTCGTAGTTACCTTCATTATTTATTAAATTAACATTAGCTACCCAAACATTTAAATAATTAACACTTGAAATATTAGAATTTCTATAAGAAATCTTTAAAGTGCGGTCATCTCCAATAAAAGTTTCATCTCTATCGTCAGAAATAGTAAAACTGTTTTGATAACCTCTATATCTAAAAATACCAGAAGTAGAAAGCCCGAAAGAGTTCTGCTTTGCTAAACAAAACTTAATATTAGTATCAACACCTTTATTATTTTTGTTCGAATAAATATCGTTTAAAATTTGAATTTGCTCTAATATTTTATCCTCAGATGGATTCTGAGATGTTCCAACACTCTCTCCATTGTGTATGATGTGAAAAACTACAGGAATAATTACTGTTTTATTATAATTCTTAGTGAGAAATTCTTTATTATATGAATTTTTCTTTTGAAGTTTTGCGAACTTTCTTTCGGGATTATTCTTATCAAGGGCGTTATTATACTCGTCGGTTAAACATCTTCGTTGTGCGAAAATGTTAGTACAAGAAATAAGAGTTAAAAATAAAAAAACCTGTAAGTAGTTAATTCTCATGGCGTACGTATTTAGAATATGATATTTTGGTCCCAACTTCATTAGAAAGAATTAAAGAATCTTTAGAAATTATGACAATATTATAAAATTCTAATCCTCTATGTTTTTTATTACTAAGAATAACATGAAATTTATTATAATTTCTCTTTCCATCAACGCCAAACGTCCATGTCCACCTCCCTTTACTTTCAGAATTTTTGGTATGTCTTTCAAAGGACTTGTTTTTAAAAAAGGAAATAATAATTGAGTCAGATACAAATTTAATTTCATTCCCATCAAAATTTCTGGAATATAGACTCCAAGAACCAATTAATAAATTTTCATTATTAGACTGACAATAAAAATTATAACTGGTAAAAAGAACTATAAAAAAGAGAATTGGTCTAATTATCATTTGTGTTTTCAAGTTCTAACCTTTCAATCCTCTTATTTTGTTGAATAATATATAAGGTCAACTCTTCAATTTTTTGAAGAAGTTTAGCGTTCATTTCACCTAACTTAATGCCATCTTTTTCAACTACTTCTGCAGAAGGGATATTTTGTAAATGACCGTTTTCTTTAATGTGTTTTTCTACTTCTTTTAAAGTAGGTAATTTGTACTCTTTCTCAAAAACATAATCTGGCCAACCTGTTAAATCAACCCTAACCTCTTTAGTATGTACGCTTCCGTTTACCTCTAACTTTTCAGTAGGGTTGGTTATTCCAATGCCAACGTTGCCAGTTGTACCACTAATATACATTCTAGAAGTTGTAGCATCGGTAAGAGTACTTACATTATCTGTTCTAAAATCAAGACCATAATCACCATTATGATGTGCTTGTCCAATATAAGCAGAGTGAAAAAGAGTTCCTGAGCCTAGCCATCTATGAAATTTAATTCCGGCAGCATTGGTATCATTCCAAGTTCCCAATTTTGCTCCAATTGGTTGAGTTGTAGAATAATTGTAACTATTAAATGCAACAGATATGGATTCGTTGTCTCCTTCGATAGCAAGTTTCGTTGAAGGATTTGTGGTTCCTATACCAACATATCCATTGTTTAAAAAAGTTACTTTTTCATTAACATTTTCTGAACCAACATTAGTACTAGTGCCACTTTTAAAAGTTAGTTTCCCTAAATGATTTTCTATCCACCATGGATATGCGAGCTTTGCTGTACCCGTAGGTCTGTACAAACGTATTGAAGGATTATCAGCAGACTGAGAAAATAAAATTCTGGGAAAATTATTCCACCCTCCTACTCGGACATCTAATTTTGCACTTGGAGAAGAAGTTCCTATACCTACATTACCAGAAGTTGGAAAAGTATTATTTTGTGCATAAAATAAATTTGTAAAAATAAATAACATTAGAATACAAAATGCTTCTTTCATAAGAAAATATATTTAAAGATTTTTGAAATGTATTTGAAATAACTCATTGTTTAGCGATCAATAATATTTGACTCAAATATAACAAAAAATAAGTCAAATTGATTATTAGAACTAGAATAATTTTCATTTAAATTCATTCTAAATAAAATATCAATAATTCTAATTATAAAGTTAAAATAAATATTTTTGTTTGAGTTTGAAGATGGAGTATTAAAATATATCTTTGGTTCTCAACAATTTTGATCAAATAATCTAAATAAATGCTTAATAAATTAAGTACTGATAACTCAATCATCCTAAAAAATCTTTCCTATCTAACATTTTTAAGATTTTTCAATATTGGTATTAAGTTCTTATTAGTTGCTTATTTAGTGAGAATTTTGGGAGAAATTAGTTATGGAATTTTAACATGGTCAGATTCTATTATTCAGTACTTTATCATGTTTATTAACTTTGGATTTAATATATATGCCGCAAAATATATTGTTGAAAATAAAAATAATAAAGATAAAATTAATGAAATTACCTCTTCCATATTTAGTATTAAGATTACACTATTGCTTTTAAGTTTTGCTATTCTTTTTTTCCTTTCTTTTTTTGATGCTTTTGCCTTGTATAAGAATATTTTATTTTTGATGTTATTAATAGGCATTGGGGAAGTTTTTTTTCCAATATGGTATTTTCAAGGAATTGAAAAATTAATGCCAGCAACATTTATAGTCGTCTTTTCAAGGGTAATATTGGTTATAGGTACTTTTATTTTCGTAAAAACACCTGATGATCTTATGCTTCATGTTCTATTGATAGTAATTTCCAATATTATTATGGGATTATTAGGATGTGTAGCACTAGTCAAATACTATAATTTTTCGTTTAAATGGGTAAAAATTGAAGTTCTAAAAGATTTTATAAAGGAGGCCTATATGTTTTTTCTAGGCAGATTTTTGTCATTAACATTTAATTTTGCAACTATATTTTTAATTGGAATTTATTTTACCATGGATTATGTTACGGGTTTTGATGTAGCTTTAAAAATAGTTTTAGTCACTATTATTCCTTTTGATATGCTACAACAAGCAGTCTTCCCAACCATATCCAGAAATAAAAATAAAGTACTCTTAAAAAAATTAATCATTGCAAGTTTTGTACTAGGGATTATTTTTATGATACTGCTATATCTATTTTCAAGTCAATTATTATCATTATTTGGCGGACAAGAAATGGTTAAGTACAATACCGTATTGCAAGCATTGGCTTTAATAACACCAATGGTTGCCGTTACTTTTATGTTGGGTACTTGCACCTTAGTAGCTTTTGGATATAATAAAGAATTTAATTACTCATTAATCGTATCATCTATTCTGTATATTATTGTTGTTATAGTTTTAATGCTTTTTGATAAAATAACTTTTTGGAATTTAGTGTATTTAAGAATTATTTCTGATTTAGCATTAGTTAGTATCAGATTATATTATACATTTAAGAAAAAAATATTTACAACTTAAATTATTATTAAATTTTCTTAATGTGGTTGTTTTAATTCTTTTATTAATTATTGAACTCTATTTACTGAATAGAATTTTAAAATATTTTCTCTTAAGTCCTATATATTTGTATGTGATTTTTAGCTTATTTTCCATTATTATAACAATAGCTTATTTTTATTTTTATGATGATAAATTTTCTCTATTTAATCTTGATGATGTTTCCCAAATTGTATTTTTAAAGACAATTAAAATTTACATCATAGCTTTGATTTCTTTTATTGGAGGAGTTCTTCTATACTATGATTTTTCAAAAAAATATTTAAAAAAAGTATTTAATAAATCATATACGGATAGTTTGTTTTTCAAATATATAGTACCTCTTAAAACATTAATAATAGCAAGAGTTTTATTTTTATTGATAATTATTTTATTTATTATTACTTATGGTAGTAGTATTTTTATTAGATCTGACTATTTACCAGAAACAAATAGAGGGTTAACTGTTCTAATAAAGATTTTGAGCTTTATTGAAATAATTTTGTTAGGAATTATTTTTAAAGGGCATAAACACAAAAGCCTTTTTTATTTTATTTTATTATTGCTCATATCAATAGGAACAGGTTCTAGATCAGCATTTTTATTATATTTTGTTTATATAACTATATTATTTATTTCTAGTGGAAATACTTTAAAAAACAAAATATCTTTTTCATTAAATATATTCTTATCATTGGTTTTTTTAGCATATTTAATGCAATTAAGAATGCTTAATACACATGGGGTAATTCCCTACATTAAAAGCATTGTTACATCAAACGAAGACTTCTCAGAAACCTTCTTTTTTAACATCTATTATTCTTTAGTATATGGTGTTTTCGTAACTATAAAAACAATTGAAGAAGCTCAAAAAGATTGGAATATTATCTTCATAAGTCTAAATCCATTCCCCGGGTCAATGGTTGGATGGTATAACTATGCTGATGATATGAGAATAAATCTTTTTGCTCCTTATTCTTTACATGGAAGGGTTTTTAAAATGGGTATTGGCTTTACCATCATATATTTTTTTGTTACGGGATTAATATTTTCTTTTATGGAAAAAAAAATAAGATACTTTCTAAATGAAGGAAAACGGGTTGTAGCTTTTATAATTACTTTATTATTAATTCTACATATTATTTATGGTTTTGAATACAATCTACGCTCTGCATTTCGTTATATATACTATGCCTTTTTTATAATTTTTATTGTTTATTTATTTAAATACATCAGACCCTATTTGTTAAAAAAGAAATCTACCATTGATTAAAAAAATTCTATTAATAGGTCCATTATCTCCACCCATAACCGGGAATAGTTTGGCGAATGATATTGTTATTAACGGTTTAAAAAATAACAACTCCGTGAGGATAGATGCTGTAAATACTCAATTAGAAGGATTTAAAAGTGATACCGGAAATTTTTCTTTTAAAAAATTATTCTTTTATTTTAAAAAATATTCCAAACTTTATAAAGTTTTTAAGAATGATGTTATTTATATTACTCCTGGTCAAACATTTTATGGTGTTATAAAATATGCTCCCTTTATATATTTAGCTAAAGCCCTTAATAAAAAAATAATAATTCATATTCATGGTAATTATTTGAAAACACAATTTGATTTATTGTTGGGTTTTAAAAAATACATTTTTTCCAAAACAATTAATAAAGCTAATATTGGAATAGTTTTATCTAAATCTTTAGTAGACAATTTAAATCCTTTTTTACCTTTGAAAGATATTTATATTGTATCAAATTTTGTTGAAGAAACGCTTAGACCTTTACATTTTAAAATTAGAGAAAATGAACCTCTTAAAATTGTTTATTTAAGTAATTTAATGAGTGAAAAAGGGGTGTTAGATTTAATGACAGGTTTATCGATTCTCAAAGAAAAACAAATTGAATTTGAGGCTAAATTTGCAGGAAACATTGAAGAGGAAATTAAGACTGAAATTAAATTTTTCCTTTCTATAAAAGAAATTACTTATTTAGGAGTTGTAAATGGAAAACAAAAAAAAGAATTGCTAGAATGGGCTAATGTTTTTGTTTTACCAACTTATTATAAAATGGAAGGCGTACCAATATCTATTTTAGAGGCGATGGCTAACGGAAATATTATTCTTACTACCAAACATGCTGGTATAAAAGATATTATATCTAATAAAAATGGATTTTTTGTAGAGCCTAAATCACCTGAAGATATTGTTAAAAAATTACTTCATATCAAATCTAATATAAATAATCTTAAAGAAATAAGATTTAACAACATTAATGACAGTCAAAAATTTACTGAGAAAATGTTCATTAACACATTGTTAGAATTGTTTACAAATTAAATAAGCAAGTCCTTATCCAATTTCAATTATTACATTACTTTTGAGATTAATAAAATCTTAAATTTATATTCATCTAAAAAATGAGTTTCTACCAAAAAGTATTAACTAAAGTTATTAATAAAAATATCATTCCGAAAAAAGCATCTATTTTGGTAGTTGCAGGTGGAAAAAAGGATAAGGACGTTTTTTTGAATTGTGGATTTGAAAATGTGACTATTTCTAATCTAGATTATGATAGAGGAGTAAAAAATTATGGTCCTTATTCTTGGAAAAATGAAGATGCAGAAAATTTATCATTTCAAGAAAATGAATTTGATTGGGTATTTGTCCATGCCGGCTTGCATCATTGTGCCTCACCTCATAAAGCCCTTTGTGAAATGTTACGTGTTTCTAAAAAAGGTATAGGGGTTTTTGAATCTAGAGATAGTTTGTTAAATAATTTTGCTAATAAATTAGGTTTAGCTCCTTCTTACGAAATTGAGCCATGTGTTTTGAGTAATGGTAAATTTGGTGGTGTTAGAAATTCTAATATCCCTAATTATGTTTATAAATGGACAGAAAATGAAGTAAGAAAAACTGTAAATTCTTATTTGCCTCAGTATAAGCATAACTTTCAATTTTATTACGGATTATTAGTTCCAATAGAAAGGTTAGTGATGTCTAAAAATATTTTTAAAAAAGTGCTTGCTTTTACAGGTAAAATTTTAGTTCCATTTCTTACATTTTTCTTTAAAAAACAAGGGAATTTATTTGCATTTATAGTTATTAAAAATATTGATTTACAGCCTTGGCTTAAAATAGAAAACGGTAATATCGTTTTTGATTTAGAATACTCAAAGAGAAAATATAATCCTGAAAAATATTCAGAATCAAATTAAATTTATTCGATTGAAAACCATCACAATTATAGGCATCAATTACTCTCCAGAAGATACAGCCATTGGCTTATATTCTACTCAACTGGCAGAGTTTTTATCTAATAATGGTTTTAAAGTAAATATTATAACCGGATTTCCATATTATCCTTCATGGCAAATTAATAAATCATATCAAAACAAAAGAACATTTTTAAAAGAAAATATAAATAACATAACCATTTATCGATATAAACAATATGTGCCAAAAAGTCCAACATTTTTTAAAAGAATTCTTCACCTAATAGATTTTACTTTAGGTAGTAGTATTAATATCTTTAAAATTAAAAAAACAGATTTGGTACTCTGTATTGTACCATTTACAAGCACTATTATTCCAGGAAAAATATTGGCAAAAATAAAAAAGGCAAAATTGTGGGTTCATATACAAGACTTTGAATTTGATGCTGCTCTAGAATCTAATTTAACCAATAAGAAAAATATTATTTTTAAAATAATATTTAAAGTTGAAAAAATATTGTTAAATAAAGCTGATGCTTTGAGTAGTATCAGTCATGCTATGTTTAATAAATTAGAACAAAAGAACAAAAAACAAATTCCAACTTATTTATTGCCAAATTGGGTTGATGTTGATTTTATAAACCCCAATAACGCTCTTACTCATCAACATTTAGATTCTAATAAATTTAAAGTTTTATATGCTGGTAATATTGGAGAAAAACAAGATTGGGATTTTTTCTTACAGTTGGCAAAACGTCTACAAAATAATATAAAAGTTGAGCTTATTATAGTTGGAAATGGTGCCAAAAAAAATTGGTTGCTCAATAAATTAGGGAACTATAAGAATATAAAATATTATAATCCCGTTGCCTATAGTGAGTTATCAGATTTACTATGCAGTGCAGATGTTCATATTTTGTTTCAAAAAGATAATATAATTGACACGGTAATGCCTTCTAAAATATTAGCTATGATGGCTAGTCAAAAACCCTCAATTATTTCTGGAAATCCACAATCAGAAGTCGCTACAGTAATTAAGGAATCGCAAGGCGGATTTTATTTTAAATCTGATGATTTAGACGGAGTATTATCTTCAATCCTTATGCTAAGTCAAAATAAAGATGATGCAAAAATATTTGGAATCAATGCAAGGAAATATGTTTCTGAGAATTTTTCGAGCCAAAAGATATTAGGTCAATTTAAAACATGTTTTGAACAAATTATAGAAAGTTCTAATTAAATGAATAAAGCTAAAAAACTATTTTTTTATACCCTGTTGCTATTTGCATTTTTTCCAATAATTCCTAATAAAATTAAAGGATTGCCAGTAATTATGCTCTTCTTTATAGCTGTTTTTCTGTTTTTTTCTAAAAAGAAGTACAGCTTCAACTTTAAAAAAGTGCTTTTTTATTCTTCTTTATACTTGCTTTATCTTTTAAGCTTACTTTTTACTACAAATTTTAACGGTGTTGATAAAACATTAACAACAAGACTGTCAATTTTGGCTTTTCCGTTAATTTTTGGATTGTCAAATACCTCAATAAAAACGATAACACAAAAACAAATAAGAATTTTTTTGTCAACATATTTTTTGGTTTCAATTATCTATTGTGGATTAATAGTAGTGTATTTTTATCAAGTATGGTTCTTTAGTAATATTGAGAATATCAATTTGTTTTATGCACATTTAACGTATGAAATGTGGGGCATTAATCAACACCCTATTTATGCTTCAATTTTTATAGCCATTGCCGTTTTATCTGGCCTGAAACTCGTTTATTTATCCAATAGTAAAAGCTACAAACTGATTATAATTACTGGTTTAATTTTGCAATTTATCATGTTACTTTTTTTAGCTAGAAAAAGTATAATATTAGCTTTGGGGTTGGCCTCTGTTATATATTTATATTATTATTTTAAAAATAAAAAACAAAAAAAATACCTGTTCGCAATTTTAGTAGTAATTAGCATTATGTTTTTATTAGCTCCGGTAACTCAAAAAAGATTCAAAGAAGTTTTTAATATTCATAGTTATTCTAAAATTGAAACCACAAACTCTACTAGTATTAGGTTTGCAATATATAAATGTGTCATTGAAAATATAAAAGAAAAACCAATATTTGGTCATGGTATTGGAGATGTAAAAACCGAATTAGATAAGTGTTATTCAAAAACATCTTCTATCTTGTTAAAAAACAAATACAACTCTCACAATCAATATCTTAGTGTTTGGTTAAGTAATGGAATATTTGGAATTATAATATTCCTTATTTTCTTGGGTAGTAATTTTAAAAGAGCATTTGAACAAAAAAATCTACTTTCCATTTCACTACTTATATTTTTTTGTGTTGTAATGCTTTTTGAAAATATTTTAGAAAGACAATCGGGTGTTATACTATTCTCATTGGTTATTAACTTATTTGCCTTTATTACAATGGAAAATTCCAAAAATAGAATTAATTTTGACAAGCTAATATGATCTAATGTCGCTTCAAAAAAAAAGATACTCCAAATATATTAAACCTATTTCAGTGATCGCTCATTTGATCATATTGAATGGTATTTTGTATTATTTTTTTAAAAGGCAAATTGATTTTTACCAAGTCTTGTATGTTAATTTCAGCTGGTTAATTATTAGCTATTTTACCAAGTTTTATAATTTACATAGGCTTTTAAAAGCCCCAAAAGTAATTACAAGGTTTTTAAATCAAATTGCAATATTTACTTTAGCATATTTTGCCTATATCAATTTGCTTAGGGTTAATGTTTCTACATTATATCATGCCAAAGTTTTGGTATTTATTTATTTATTTGTAACATTATTTAGAGTTTTATTCTTATTGGCTTTAAAAAAGTATAGAATTGGTGGTGGTAATTATAGAAAAGTTGTAGTTATTGGCGAAAATGAAAATGTGAAGAATATCATACATTTTTTGAATAATAAATCAGAATACGGATATAGATTATTAGGTTATTTTTCTAATAGTTCATTCCATCAAGAAAATTATCTTGGTAAAATTTCTGAGGCTTTTTCATTTATTTCTCATGAAGGTGTTCATGAAATATATTGTTCCACCAGCGAATTAAATCAACAACAAATTAACGAATTTATTGATTTTGCCGACAATAATTTAATTGTTCTAAAGCTAATCCCAGACTCAAAAGATGTATTTAGAAAGGAAATGGTACTTGAGTATTTTGATTACACACCAGTATTATCTATAAGAAAACTTCCATTTGATGAGCCTCTCATTAAATATTTTAAGCGTGGTTTTGATATTATTTTTTCATTATTTATCATCATTTTTATTTTATCTTGGCTGATTCCGCTTTTATATCTTATAGTTAAACTAGATTCTAAAGGGCCGTTATTTTTTAAACAAGAACGAGATGGTATAAACAGTAATACCTTTAATTGTTATAAATTCCGTTCTATGAAGATTAATAATAATGCTGATAGTTTGCAAGCACAAAAAGAGGATAATAGAATAACTAAAATCGGTAAATTTATTCGTAAAACTAGTATAGACGAGCTTCCTCAATTTTTTAACGTTCTAATTGGGGACATGAGTGTTGTTGGCCCCAGACCGCATATGTTAATTCAGACTGAAGAGTATGCTAAACAAATAGATAAATATATGGTGAGGCATTTTGTTAAACCTGGTATTACAGGATTGGCACAGGCTAGAGGATATCGAGGTGAAATTCAGAATAAAAGAGACATGGAAAATAGAATTAGATTAGATATTTATTATATTGAAAATTGGTCGTTTTTATTAGATATAAAAATTATTTTTCAAACTATATTAAACCTATTTCGTGGTGAAGAAAAAGCATATTAGTAAAATCCATTTTTAAAAGTTACTATTAGCACTAATCCTAATGTAGAGCCAGATCCTTATATAGAAATAAGCTGGTTGTCATATTAATAATTTATAGTATTTTCAAATTTTGAAAGAAAAAAAAGATTTAATAACATTAACGGGTACTATCGTTTTATATAAAGAAGAAATTAACGAACTATCTAAAACTGTTGATAGTTTTTTAAACACACCTTTATCTAAAAAGCTTTATCTAATAGATAATTCTCCTACCGACGTACTTAAAAATCAATTCAATCATCCGGATATTGAATATATTTTTATAGGAAAAAATATTGGTTTCGGAACTGGACACAATAAAGTTATTGATCTAATTAAAAATTCCTCTACATTTCATTTAGTATTAAACCCCGATGTAACTTTTAAACCTAATGTCATACCTGAATTAATTGTCAACTTTAATAAAAATGAAAAATTGGCAATGATTTCTCCAAAAGTATTATTCCCCAACGGAGAACATCAATATACAAGTAGAAGATATCCAACCTTATCAGAGTTAATTATTAGAAGGTTCACATTTTTAAATGCACTCTTTCCTTCAATTATTAAAAAAGGTGAATATAGAGATAGAGATTTGTCAATACATTTTGAACCTGAATTTTTACATGGTTGCTTTCTTTTATTTAAAACTGAAGCGTTTATAAATCTTAAAGGGTTTGATGAACGTTACTTTTTATATATGGAAGATGTAGATATTTGTAGAAAGATAGATAAAAAAGGGTTGCAAAAATTGTATTTTCCCAATGTGGAAATATATCATGTGTTAAAAAAGAGGTCATTAAAGAATTTTAAACTGTTTACCTATCATACCATTTCAGTATTTCAATATTTTTATAAATGGCATTTAAAAAAATAATTGTCTATCTATCAGCCTTACTAACCGTATATTTGTATTTTAAAACCATAGTAATAACATGAATATTTTAATTTTAGGTGCTGGAGGCAGAGAACATGCTTTTGCTTTAAAACTCTCGCAAAGTAAAAAGGTAAATCAGTTATTTGTTGCTCCCGGTAATGCAGGTACTGCAGCAATTGCAAAAAATATAGATGTAAATGTAACCGATTTTAAAAGCATTAAATCTTTGGTTTTAAAAGAAGGAATCGATATGGTAATTGTTGGTCCTGAAGTACCTTTGGTTGCCGGCATTCATGATTTTTTCTTGGCAGATGATGCTTTAAAAAAAATACCTGTAATCGGACCTAAAAAAGATGGTGCCTTGCTAGAAGGAAGTAAAGATTTTTCTAAGCAATTTATGAAAAGTCACAATATTCCTACTGCAAAATATCAATCTTTTACAAAAGATAACTTAGCAGAAGGAAAGACTTTTTTAGAAAGTTTACAAGCCCCGTATGTATTAAAAGCTGACGGTTTAGCTGCCGGTAAAGGTGTGCTTATTCTAAATTCTATTGATGAAGCTAAAAATGAACTAGAAGAAATGCTTAGCAATAATAAATTTGGTGAAGCTTCTTCTACCGTGGTTATTGAAGAATTTTTAGATGGTATAGAATTATCTGTTTTTGTCTTGACAGATGGTCAACATTATAAAATATTACCCTCCGCTAAAGATTATAAACGTATTGGCGAAGGAGATACCGGTCTCAACACCGGTGGCATGGGAGCTATTTCACCCGTTCCATTTGCCAATGATGACTTTTTATTAAAGGTAGAACAACAAGTTATTAAACCAACTATACAGGGTCTACAAGAAGATGGTATAGACTATACCGGATTTATTTTTATAGGATTAATGAATATCAATAACAATCCTTTTGTAGTTGAATATAATGTTAGAATGGGTGATCCTGAAACTGAAGTAGTGATTCCAAGGATTGAATCTGACTTACTCGATCTATTTGAAGGTGTAGCTCATAAAAATTTACATGAAAAATCTTTTTCCTTAAATCCTAAAACAGCAGCAACCGTCATGTTGGTTTCTGGTGGTTATCCTGAAAATTACGAAAAAAATAAGAAAATATCCGGTATAGAAAAAGTTGAAAATTCTATAGTTTATCATGCCGGAACTAATCAAAAAAATGGTGAAATTATTACTAATGGTGGTAGAGTTATGGCAATTACTTCTTTGGGAAATACAATTCATGAAGCATTAGAAATATCCTATAAAAGTATAGAAAATATCCATTTCGATAAGATGAATTACAGAAAGGATATTGGTTTTGATCTAGTATAGTTTTTGAACTTCTAATCTAGTATTTGTTTCCCTCTCAAAAGGGGACCAGTGGAATAAATTATATTTGGCAAATGAAAAAAATTCTAATCGCACCTCTTAATTGGGGTTTAGGGCATGCCGCCAGATGTATTCCTATCATTAATGCAATGATAAGGCATGATTTTGAACCTATATTGGCAAGTGATGGAGATGCACTAACATTATTGCGAAAAGAGTTCCCTAAATTAAAATATTATGAACTTCCCAACTACCGTATAAAATACACTACAAGGAAAAATCAAAAATTAAAATTACTTATAAATAGTCCTCAAATATTAAAAGCTAGTATTAAAGAGCATAAAGTAGTACAAAAAATTCACAAAAAAGAAAACCTTTCTGGAATCATATCTGATAACCGTTTCGGGATAAGATCGTCTAAAATTCCTTCAGTTTATATTACACATCAAATTCATGTTTTATCAGGCAAGACAACTTCACTTACTTCAAAACTACATCAAAGAATCATCTCTAAATTTGATGAATGCTGGGTGCCGGATAATGATAAGTCTATACTTTCAGGAAAATTGTCATCTGTAAACACTGAAGGGCTGAATATTAAATTTATAGGTGCTATTAGTAGATTTAAAAAACAAGCTTTACCTCAAAAATATGATTTGTTAATTGTGTTGTCTGGTCCTGAACCACAGCGTACCCTACTTGAACAAAAGCTAATAGGAGAATTAAAAACTTCTACAAAAAATACACTTTTAGTTAGAGGGGTTTTTTCTATGACGACTTTACCTAAAATCAATAAAAAAATAACTATTATAAATTATATGCTAACAGATCAACTACAGCAAGCTTTTAACGAAAGTAACATGGTCCTATCTAGATCTGGCTATTCTACTATTTTAGATGTAGCTAAGTTGGAGAAAAAGGCGTTTTTTATTCCAACCCCTGGTCAATATGAGCAGGAATATTTGGCACAATATTTATCTGATTCTAAAATTGCCCCTTTTTCCACTCAAGAAAAATTTAAAATTAAAATGTTAGATAAAATAATGGATTATAATGGTTTTGAAAGCAAAAGAAAACAGACTTTAAATGCCGATTTATTTAAACTTTTCTAAAGTAAACGAAAATATTGAACCTTTTTGGAGTTCACTTTCTACAAAAACTTTTTGTTGGTGTGCTTCAATAATATGTTTAACTATTGCAAGCCCCAACCCAGAACCTCCTTGCTCCCTGGACCTACTTGGTTCTACCCTATAAAAACGTTCAAACAATCTAGAAAGCTTTTCCTGTGGAATGCCTTCACCTTCATCTGTTATACGAATAATAAATTGCGACTCTGAATGATTTTGAATACTCACAATAGATGTGCCTTTTTGTTTACCATATTTAATAGAGTTGTCTATCAAATTAATCAAGACCTGCTCAATACGTTTAATATCTCCTTTTACCAGAATAGGTACATCATATCTCTTATCAAAGCTTAATTGTATATTTCTTTTTTTTGCTTTAATTTCTAATAGATCAAATACTTCTTGAATCAATTTAACGATATCAAATCTATTGATGGATATATTTAAAGTTCCTGATTCTAATTGAGTAATCATATCTAAATCTTCTACAATACTTATCAATCTTTCCAAGCCTATGTTTGCCCTTTGCAAATATTTATCTCTTATCGTTTTATCTTTAATTGCCCCATCAGCAAGGGTTAATAAATATCCTTGAACGGTAAATAATGGTGTTTTTAATTCGTGCGAAACATTACCCAGAAATTCTCTTCTATATTCTTCTCTAATTTGTAACATTTCAATTTCAAGATGTTTATCTTCTGCAAATTGTCTTAACTTTTCTGATAAGGTTTCCATATCAGAGGTGATACTCATCCTGTTTAAACTTTCTACCTTAGATAGATCAACTTCTTGGTATATTTTTTTTATTCTTTTATAAATAAAATGTTCAACCCTAAATTGAATAACAATAAAAGAAAAAAGAAAAATAAAAACTCCTGTAATTAAGGCTAGTACTAGATTAAATTTATCAGAAGTAAAAGTTGAAATTACAAATATTATAATAAAAGAAAGAAGTGTAATGTATAATGAAGAGATGAAGGCGAATCTATATGTCTTTTTTAACTTCACTTGACAGTAAATTTATAACCTACACCTTTTACTGTTTTAAAGTATTTTTCACCTATTTTTTCTCTCAACTTTCTAATGTGAACATCTATAGTTCTACCACCAACCACTACATCATTACCCCAAACATTTTCAAGAATAGTATCACGTTTAAATACTTTATCCGGCTTAGATGCTAATAGTGCCATTAATTCAAACTCTTTACGGGGTAAAGTAATTTTTGTTTTATTTTTTTGAACGAAATATTCATCTCTATTTATTATTATATCACCAACAGTAATAATAGAATTGGCTTCTTTTTGGTCTTGATTCATTCTGCGTAATAATGATTTTACCTTACCTATCAATACCTTAGGTTTTACAGGTTTTGTAATATAATCATCAGCACCAGCTTCTAATCCTGCCATCTGAGAATAATCCTCACCTCTTGCTGTAAAAAATGCAATAATTACTTCCTGTAGTGTTTCAATTTTTCTAATTTTTTCACAAGCCTCTACACCATCCATTACGGGCATCATAACATCTAAAAGAATAAGGTGAGGTATTATTTCTTTAGCTTTATCTATAGCTTCTAAACCATTTGATGCTGTAAAAATTTGATAACCTTCATTTTTAAGATTATAACTAACTATTTCTAAAATGTCAGGTTCATCATCAACTAATAATATTTTAATGTCTTTTTTTTTCATTTTCTCTAGTTAGTTCTTCAAAACTAAGGATTAATTTAAAATTTTTATAAACTTAACAATCTTTTAACTTTGCTGTATTAAGATAACATTAATTTATAAACTTATCATAACCGTCTTATAACAAGTTTGTTATGTTAATAATACACCCATTATTACAATAATATCATTTTATATAAATACGAAAGTTATTCACAATTTCGCTTTATTCATAAAATATACACAATAATTATATAAATTTGTTCAACTAATCATTAGTTCAATCAACCAACTTTGCGAATAATAACTATATGATATGAAAAAAGTTTACTTTTTTTTATTTACATTATTTGTAACCAATTGTTTTTACGGACAACATGTTGATGATGATGAAACGTCAGTGATAACACAAGAAACTACATTTCAAAAACCCGACGAAATAAAAGATTTTAAAATTTATCCTAACCCGGTAGTTAACGGAAAATTATTCATCAAAACCTTTAACAATGCCGATAAGAAAATACAGATTTATAACATCCTTGGTAAACAAGTAATGTTATTTAATCTAAGAGGAAGTGAACTAAACCTTTCTAAGTTAGATGCGGGTGTATATATTTTAAAAGTTTTTGAAGGTAATAAAACTTCTACTCGAAAATTGGTAATAAAATAAAACAGCCCCTCAACTTAATTTTGAAAAGTGAGCTATATATGGCTCACTTTTTATTTAACCAAAAAAACAAAACCAATCTCAAGTAGTTAAGATTGCTTTGGGTTTTCAACATCACTTTCTATTCTTTGACCTATAGGATTATAACTTTCAAAAAAAGATTGAACTAAGATGTAATAAAGTTTTTTATCTTTATAGAAAGTTTTACCACGCCTTTTTAAAATGCTCAATAAGATAAAATTAGAGAACATATTATTTTTAGATATAGAAACTGTACCAGAAGTCGCTACTTTTTCTGAATTGTCTATAGAAAAACAAGAGTTGTATGGTTTAAAAACTCAATACCAACGTAAGGATGATATTTCTGCTGAAGATTTTTATGAACGTGCTGGAATTTGGGCAGAATTTGGCAAAATTATCTGTATTTCTGTTGGGTATTTTGTTGATCAAGATGGTGCAAGATGCTTTAGGGTAAAATCCTTTTCTGGAAATGAAATCACATTACTTAAGGAATTTAAACAACTATTAGATCATCATTTTAATAAGCCTAATCACCTATTATGTGCCCATAATGGTAAAGAATTTGATTTTCCTTATATAGCAAGGCGGATGATTATTAACAAAATCAACTTACCTGAAAAATTGAATTTGTTTGGTAAAAAACCTTGGGAAGTAGCACATTTAGATACATTAGAGTTGTGGAAATTTGGTGATTATAAACATTACACGTCTTTAAAATTACTTGCTCATATATTAGGAATTCCTTCTCCTAAGCAAGATATTGATGGAAGTCAGGTAGCTAACGTTTATTACATAGAAAAGGATTTGAATAGAATTGTAAAATATTGTGAACGCGATACTATAGCCGTAGCACAATTATTATTGCGATTTAATAATTCGGCATTGTTACAGGATGACGAAATAATTTATGTTTAAATATTTAATTCAAGTCAAAGCTAGTTAACTCAATCTAAATTACGCCTCCATTTTCATAGAAAGCTCTAACCAGCGTCCTTCTTTAGTAGTAATACCATCAATAATTAGTTGTAATCGCTGAGAAATTTCATTAATTTTTTCACTCTCAATTTCATTATTTGCAAATTG
Source organism: Flavobacteriaceae bacterium UBA2765 (assembly GCA_002352665.1). Classification (GTDB taxonomy): domain Bacteria; phylum Bacteroidota; class Bacteroidia; order Flavobacteriales; family Flavobacteriaceae; genus Aureibaculum. The sequence goes on along the minus strand of DEIV01000134.1, from coordinate 2,566 downwards.
AGTTTCAATTATCATTTTTTCTTTTTCCAGTTTGGTAATTTCCTTTTCTAATTGCTTAAATTCGTTTTTTTCTTGATAAGATAATTTTTCTTTTGAAGATGGTACTGTATTTTTCTCTATCTTTTTCTCAATGATAATCTCTTTAGGTTGAGAATCTTCATAGACCCTATAATCAGAGTAATTCCCTGGGAAATCATGTATCACTCCCTTTTCTTCAAACACAAATAAATGATCTACAATCTTATCCATAAAATACCTATCATGTGATACAACCAATAAGTTACCGGGATAATCTAACAAGAAATTTTCCAATACATTAAGCGTAAGAATATCTAAATCATTAGTTGGTTCATCTAAAATTAAAAAATTAGGGTTCTGAATTAAAACTGTACATAAATACAGTCTTTTTAACTCGCCACCGGAGAGTTTTTCTACATAGTCATATTGTTTTTTTCTATCGAATAAAAACCGTTCTAACAAATGACCTGCAGATATTTTTCTCCCTTTGGTCAATGGAATATATTCACCGAATTCTTTAATAACTTCTATAACTTTTTGCCCTTCTTTAACATAAATCCCTTTTTGAGTATAATAGCCAAACTTAATTGTCTCTCCTACAACAACCTTCCCCGAATCTACAGGAATGTTTCCTGTAATTATATTTAAAAAAGTAGATTTTCCCGTTCCGTTTTTACCAATAATACCAATCCGTTCTCCCCTCTTAAAAACATAGTCAAATTTATCTAAAACAAGTTTTTCATCATATGATTTAGAAGTATTATGCATTTCTAAGATCTTTGACCCAAGACGTTCCATATTTATTTCAAGTTGTACTTTATGGTCTTGGCGACGTTGACTTGCTTGTTCTTTTATATGATAAAAGTCGTCTATCCTAGATTTTGATTTGGTAGTACGTGCCTTGGGCTGACGCCTCATCCAATCTAATTCTTTTTTAAATAAATTTTTGGCTTTATTAACGGTAGTCTGCTCAATAGCCAACCGTTCTTCCTTTTTCTCTAAATAGTAAGAATAATTACCTTTATAACTATGCAGTTTACCCTGATCTAACTCAATAATTTCATTACAAACACGTTCTAGAAAATAACGGTCGTGAGTTACCATAAACAAGGTAATTTTTTCCTTTTTAAAATAATTTTCTAACCATTCTATCATCTCTAAATCTAAATGATTGGTTGGTTCGTCTAAAATGAGTAAATCGGGTTTGTTGATCAAGATTATTGCTAGGGACAATCTCTTGCGTTGTCCTCCGGATAAGTCGCCAACTTTTAGGCTTATATCTTCTAATTTTAACTTAAATAAGATCTGTTTGAATTGTGTTTCAAAATCCCAAGCATGATGTTGCTCCATTAACTCAAATGCCTTTTGATATGCCTCTGCATCTTCAGGATTTTTTAAAGCATTTTCATATTCATGAATAATTTTTAATGCTTTATTGTCTGAGTTAAAAATTGCCTCTTCAATAGTTTGTTCTGAATTGAGTTGATCGGTTTGGGCTAAATATGCAATATGAAGCCCCTTTCTAGATACTACCTGTCCATCATCCGGACTATCGTTGCCCACCAATATATTTAATATGGTAGTTTTACCTGTGCCATTTTTTGCTATAAAAGCAATTTTTTGGTCTTTGTTAATACCAAAAGAAATGTCTTGAAAGAGTACTTTTTCGCCGTAAGATTTTGATATGTTTTCAACAGATAGGTAATTCACAACAGTTTTTTAAGGTGCTGCAAAGTAAGTAAAGTTTTGGTACAGAATAAGGTTTTATCTAGTTAAAAATAATATGACAAACCTTAATTTATACATCTATTCAGCCTTAAACTCAGATTTAAATCCTTTTTGATAGATTTCCCATTGTTCTTTTGTAGTAACTTCTTTGTATTTATCAGTTGCAAAAAGTTTTAGATAAATTTCTATCTGATTTGGCGAGTGATACCCTTTTACTGGTGTAATCAAATCGGCTTTTTCATCTAAAAAGATAATAGTAGGATAAGCCTGAACCCTTAAGAATTGAGCAAATTGATGTTGGCTATTCCTGCCCTTTTTAGAAGCATCAAATCCCGGGTTTCCGTAAGATTTATCTTTATAGGTAATTGTTTCTCCACCTTCTGCATTAAATTTTACAGCGTAATAATTTTTATTTACATAGTCGGCTACATCTTTATTTTGAAAGGTGTTTTTATCTAACATTTTACAAGGGCCACACCATGTAGTGTACATGTCCATCATAATTTTACGTGGTGCCGTTTCTTGAGCAGCTACAGCTTCTTCAATGGTTATCCAATTAATTTTGCCTTCTTGAGCATATCCGGTTAAAGTAAATAAGACAAGAAATGTAAATACAACTAGTTTTTTCATAATTCTAATTTAATAATCAATAAGACGCAAATATGATGCCTTAATTACACAAAACTACAAAGACTGTTCAAACCTCCTATCAAAAAGAAGTGAAAGTGGCAATCCTAGACGCCTGTCATTTGCAATTACTATATTGAACGTTTTAGATAATTTTTTAGTATTATCTAATACCATGCATCAATTTTTTTAA
>DEIV01000097.1:34757-48652 GCA_002352665.1 Flavobacteriaceae bacterium UBA2765 | reverse complement strand
TTTACCTAATTTATGATATCTAGGCATAATAATATGTTTTTAGTGTAATGATAAAAAATCTATAAATCCTTTAGAAAGTAAATATACTATTCAGGATTTCTTTTGATAAAGAATTTAAGCAGTCGTAATAATTCCTTAAAAGAAGTATTCATAATTAATAAACATTAGTTCATTATCAAATATATGAATAATTTTTTAAGCTATAGCAAGCATAATATCTCATTTTATTTATGATATAAATAAAAAAAGTAATATATGTCAATTTATTTAACACTAATGACCTCTAGAACTTGAGGAGCATATTTTTTAATAGTAGCTTCTACCCCATTTTTTAGGGTCATTTGATTTACAGAACAATCTAAACAAGCACCCATCAATTGTACTCTAACAATATTATTTTCAATAGAAACAAGAGAAATATTTCCTCCATCGGCTTCCAAAAAAGGTCTGATCTCAGTTAATGCTTTTTCTATATTAGATGTTAATTCCTGTACATTCATAAAATACAACTTTTAAGTACTACAACCTGCCATTGTTGTTATTTTAACAATTTCTGTAGGTGGCAAATCGTCATTACGTTTAACCAATTGTGTCACCATATTTTTTGCAATTTCCACAAAAGCATTCTCTAATGGAGTTTCCTCTTGTAAAGCCACCGGATGTCCTGCATCTCCAGCTTCCCTAATACTTTGCACCAATGGAACCTCTCCTAAAAATGAAGTATTTATATCATCTGCCAAATTTCTAGCCCCGTCTTTACCAAAAATATAATATTTATTATCTGGCAATTCAGCTGGCGTAAAATAACTCATATTCTCAACAATACCTAATACCGGAACATTGATATTATCTTGTTCAAACATAGCAACACCTTTTTTGGCATCGGCAAGAGCAATATTTTGAGGTGTACTCACAATAACGGCTCCGGTTACTGGTACCGCCTGTACAATTGACAAATGTATATCTCCTGTTCCTGGAGGTAAATCGATTAACATAAAATCTAATTCACCCCAGTCTGCATCAAAAATCATTTGATTTAAAGCTTTAGAAGCCATAGCTCCACGCCAAATAACAGCCTGATTAGGTTCTGTAAAAAAGCCCAAAGACAATAATTTCACACCATAGCTTTCAACCGGTTTCATTTTTGAACGTCCATCAATATTGACAGCTGTTGGTCTGGCTTCGGCTACATCGAACATAATGGGCATTGAAGGTCCATAAACATCAGCATCTAAAACACCTACTTTGAACCCCATTTTTACCAAGGTAACCGCCAAATTAGCAGTTATGGTAGATTTTCCTACACCACCTTTACCCGAAGCAATAGCAATAATATTTTGTATGCCCGCAATCTTATTGACTTTATTAGCATTATTAGCCACACTTTTTGCAGCATTGTCAGGAGCATTCACCTTGACATTCACTTTGACATCTATTTTTTGATGTATCTTATCATGAATGACTTTCATAATTTCAACTTCAACTTTCTTTTTAGCCTGTAAAGTAGGATTGCTAATAGTTACATCAACAATAACCTCATCACCAAACGTAACAACATTAGTTACAGATTTACTTTCAACTAAACTCTTACCTTCTCCGGGAGCGGTAATAGTGTCTAAAGCATTGTATATTTCTTGTTTATTTATTTTCATAAGTTTAAATTATTCCAACAAACATTGGATTTTTTAATTATTTCTATTTAATTTTAAGTTAATCAAGATTCCATCTGGAAAAAGCATAAATTTAGTTCATACTTTTTTTATAAATTGCTCCTCCTTCTTTATATTGATTCTAAATTACAAATATACACTTTACGCTTTAATAAATAAAAGGTTTTTTAGTAACAAATATTACTTTAAAAATTATCAATTGCTCTTAAGGCTTATAAACTTAGAATGTACCTCATTCTGAACCTGCCTAGTCGCCAGATGAGCTTGTTTCAGAATCTCATTAAGCTCTAAATAAATACTGTAATAGGAGACCCTGAAATAAATTCAGGGTGACGTGATAAGATATGACCAAAAACGGATATACTTTAAAAATAATTTCGCAATTGCTAAAACTAAAAAAATTTGCGATTTTTTAATCAAACAAAAATAATGGCAAACGATTTACCTCATTATAAAGGTTTCTGTTATTTCCCAGTTGGCTTTAATATCAAGTACTGTATAAATATAGATAACCTTCTCGGGTTGTTGTTTTAACAAAAAGCTACCGGTATCCCATTTCCTATTTTTATTGTCATCATAAATAATCCTCAGCATATACTTTCCCGGAACCAAATGAATAAAGTCGTATTGTTGTTCTTCAGTTGCGTAAATTTCTTCAACAAGAGTTTCTTTTTCAGTAATTAATTGAACGATAATGGGATAAGATTTTACATCTTGTAATGTTAAATATAATTTACCATAATCAATTTCTTTTTTTGTCCCAAATACATATTTTAACGTATCATTTACGTGACCATAAAAATTGGTGATGGCACCGGGAAGCACTTCAATAGCATATTTTTTTTCATAAATTTTGTCAAAATCGAAATGTATGGCTGTTCTATCTTTAGAAATTTTAGTTGTATAATTTACTAGGGTACTATCACCATCTATAAAATTAACTTTGGTGGTATCTATAGAAATTACAGGTATATTACTCAATAACTCTAAAGAATCCTTAAAATGTAAAGTGCCGGAAATAGAACTATTAATTTTTAATGAATCTATGGTTTTACTTCTTAATTTTACAATAAGCGTGTCCTTAAAATCTATATTTGACACTTTAAACTGAATAGAATCCTTTGAATTTCCTTTAAAATAATAGTTCAATGTGTCTTTGTCTTTCTCAAAATTTGAAAAACTTTTAAAATCATCAACTACAGCTAAAGGTTCAATTTTTAAACTATCTGCATTCCCTTGATAACCAAATTGTATAAACCCTTTACTAATTTCAGAAGGCCTAGTGATTTTAAAAGGTAGCACTTCATTAAACAATTTGATCGTATAACTAGTATCAGTTGGTACGGTAATATTCTTTTTTATAAAACCTATTTTATCTTCTTTAGGATTATAAATATAATTTTTAGATTTATCATTCAATGCCAATAACATATATTTACCTGCTTTTATATTGGTAATTTCCCAAGCGATAGAATCTAAAGTATTGGCTACATATATAGGTTTCTCTTTGTAAATAATTGAATCGGAATAAGCATCATTAGATTCATATAACATTACTGTAACATTTTTATCGACATCCTTTTGAAAAGCATCTTCAATAATTCCCGTTACTTTTAAGGAATCTATTATAGAGCCGGTTGAAAGAACATATTTAAAGTTATTTAATATATTCCCTTCATTATTATCTACTACACTTTGCCCAAAATTAAAAGTATAAGTAGTATTCTCTTTAAGTGTATCTAAAATTTTAATAGAGATATATTTACTTGGTGTACCTAAAGGTGTAATTAAAGGTTGATTTTTTAAAGGAGGTGACACTATGAGTTGGGTATAAAGATCCTTTAGCTTTATATACTCATCAAAATAAATTTTAATTTCATCTTCTTTAAAATTAGTAGTGTTATGCGGTGGGTCAGCTTTAATCTGTATAGGTGCATCTTCATCTTTAGGCCCTCCTGTCGGTCTTCCTCTTTTGGCACAATCAGAGAAAACTAAGGCTAAAAATAAAAAAACTATAAGTAAAGAAAACCGCTGGTTCATATTTAAAATTTGTTGCAAATTAACAATTATTTTTAAAGGTATTACTTACAATTAGTTCTATAATTTATTCTGTATACGCCATGGTGGCAATACTAATTTTTATATTTTTTACCTGTAACAATTGTAAAGCACAAGCTTCTAGTGTTGCACCAGTTGTTATTACATCATCAATAAGTAATATATGTTTGTTTTCAAAAATATTTATATCAGTTAGATAAAATATTTCTCGAACATTTTTCCAACGTTCAAATCTCTGTTTTAAAGTTTGTGTGTCCGAAAGTGATTTTTTTATAAGTATATTATCAATATAAATAGCATTAATAATTTCTGAAATACTTTTACCAAAAGTAGTCAATTGATTATAGCCTCTTGTTTTAAATTTTTTAGGATGTAATGGCACCGGAACAATATAGTCTATAGGTTTCACAGTGTTAAATCTTTTACTGTTATTTAACTCATTGCCCAACCATTTACCTAAAAAAACACCAATTTCTTGATGGTTGTTATATTTTAGTTGATAAATTAATTGTTGTGATTTACTTTTAGTTTTATAAAGTAATAATGTCGTAGCAAATGCTATGGGTACACGACCAAAAAAAGTTTGCTCAATTTTATTATCTAATTCCTCTGTAAAATCTGTATCTGGTAGTTCATATCTGCATTTTAGACATATAACTTTTTCATTTCTTAATAATTGTTCCTGGCAACACAAACAAGTTTTAGGAAAAAATAAGTGGAATATATCTTTTAAAAATCGCATCTTTGACAAATAATTGATGAATTTAAGTGTTATTTTATTAAAAATACAGCATTGCAAAAGAAAAGAGCATTTTTTAAAGAAGCAGTAAAAAATATTAAAACCTCTGGGACTATTGTACCTAGTTCTAAATATTTAATAAAAAAAATGCTAAAAACCGTTGATTTTTCCAATACAAAAATCGTTGTTGAATATGGGTCTGGCAATGGGATAATAACTAAAGAAATTCTTAAAAAACTTGACAAAAACGGTAAATTAATTTGTTTTGAAATAAATAATGAATTTTACAATCATCTGCTAAAAATTAATGACTCTAGGTTAATAGTTGTAAATGAATCAAGTGAAAATATTAATTTGGTAATCAATAAATTAAATATCATCGAAGTTGATTGCATTATTTCTAGCTTACCATTGACAAATATTCCAGATCAAATATCAATTAATATTTTAAAGCAAAGTTATCTTCAACTAAAGAAAAATGGTGTTTTCTTACAATACCAATATAGTCTAACCTATTTTAAGAAGTTAAAAGAGATCTATAAAAATGTAGATTTAGAATTTGAAATAAGAAATTTACCTCCTGCATTTATATATATATGTAAAAAAATATAGCAATTATGCACAATATTTTTTTAAATTTGCGTTTAAGCATAGATAGAAACACAAACCTCTAAATTTTAAACTATTATGGAAGAACAAAAAAAATCTTCAAACAAAAAAATAATCATAGGCGTTTTACTGGCGTTGTTGGTTGCATTAGGTGTTTACACCATGCGTAACAATTCTAAATTTAAAGCATCTGAAGAATTTTTAAAACAAGAAAAAGAGCAAATATTAGGTAATTTAACTTCAATGGAAGAAAAATACGATACTGCTATTGCTCAAAACAATTCTTTATCAGAAGAATTAACTATTGAAAGAGATAAAATTATTGCTTTTAAAGATTCTGTTCAAAATTTAAAAAATACCAACTGGTCATTAATAAGACGTTATAGAGGTAAAATTGCTGATCTTGAAAATACTAATAATAGGTTGATGGCTGTAGCAGACTCTTTGTTTTTAGTTAATAACGATTTAACTATCCAACGAGACAGTATTACTGGTAAGTTAATTGAGCAAACAAGTGCAAATGACACCTTATTGGCTCAAAATATAGATCTTTCTGAAAAAGTAAAAATTGGTGGTGCCTTACGTGCCAACAGTATTAAGGCTCTTGCTATGAGATTAAGAGGTAACGGAAAATATGATGAAACTAGTAAAGCTCAAAAAGCTGAAGCTATTCGTGTTACCTTTAGAATTGAAGCTAACGAAATTGCAACTCCCGGCGATAAAGAAGCATTTATCGTTATTCAAAATCCTAGCGGTAAAGTAATTAGTGAAAAAGGAACAATTACTTTATTGAATGGTCAAGAAATGCCATATACAGATCAAACTGTTGTTGACTATAAAAATGTGGATAGAGATGTAGTAATGTTTGTAGATAAAATTACTCAAAAATTTGTTAAAGGTACTTATACGGTAAAGGTATATGTTGAAGGAAGCTTAGTAGGTGCAACAAAATTAGAATTGAAAGACGCTTTTTTAGGCTTGTAATATATAAAATTATACTATAAAAAAAGGTGTAAATACTTCAACGTATTTACACCTTTTTTTATTTTTATTTCATACTTATTTATCTATTTTTGCAGCATGTCAAAACAAGAAGTTCAATTTAAAAAAGTAGTTTCTCACGCAAAGGAATATGGTTATATTTTTCAAAGCAGTGAAATTTATGATGGCTTAAGTGCTGTTTATGATTATGCTCAAAATGGTGTAGAACTAAAAAAAAATATTCGTGATTATTGGTGGAAAGCCATGGTGCAAATGCATGATAATATAGTTGGGATAGATACTGCCATATTAATGCATCCCACTACTTGGAAAGCTTCCGGGCATGTAGATGCTTTTAACGATCCGTTAATCGATAATAAAGATTCCAAAAAAAGATATAGAGCTGATGTATTGATAGAAGACTATTGTGCTAAAATTGAAACTAAAATTGATAAAGAAGTTGCTAAAGCAGAAAAGCGTTTTGGTGATGCATTTAATAAAGATGAATTTGTTTCTACAAATGCACGTGTAGTAAATTATCAAGAAAAAATAAATACTACGCTTTCCAGAATGAGCAAATCTTTAGAAAAAGAAGATTTGGCAGATGTAAAAGCATTGATTGAAGAATTAGACATTGCCGATCCTTTAACCGGTTCTAAAAACTGGACAGATGTTAAACAATTTAACTTAATGTTTGGGACTAAATTAGGTGCTTCTGCTGAAAATGCAATGGATTTATATTTACGTCCGGAAACCGCTCAAGGTATATTCGTTAATTTTTTAAATGTGCAAAAAACCGGAAGAATGAAAATTCCATTTGGCATTGCACAAACTGGAAAAGCTTTTAGAAATGAGATTGTTGCAAGACAATTTATTTTTAGAATGCGTGAATTTGAACAAATGGAGATGCAATTCTTCATAAAGCCGGGTACTCAAGCTGAATGGTATGAAAAATGGAAGGAAACACGATTAAAATGGCATTTATCTTTAGGCATGGGTGCTGAAAATTATCGTTTTCACGATCATGAAAAATTAGCCCATTACGCTGATGCTGCCACCGATATTGAATTCAAATTTCCATTCGGATTTAAAGAATTAGAGGGTATACACTCTCGAACTGATTTCGATCTAAATCAACACGAACAATTTTCAGGCAAAAAATTACAATATTTTGACTATGAAGAGAATAAAAATTATATACCTTATGTAGTGGAAACCTCTATTGGTTTGGATAGAATGTTCTTGGCAGTATTCTCCAATGCATTAGTTGAGGAAACTCTAGAGAATAATACCACCAGAACTGTATTAAAATTACCGGCTGTATTAGCTCCTAACAAAGCTGCCATTTTACCATTGGTTAAAAAAGATGGACTACCAGAAATTGCCAAAATGATTGTAGATGATTTGAAATGGGATTTTAATGTAGCTTACGATGAAAAAGATGCTGTTGGCAGACGTTATAGAAGGCAAGATGCAAATGGTACACCTTTTTGTATTACTGTAGATCACAACACTTTAGAGGACAATACAGTGACCATTCGCTATAGAGATACTATGGACCAAAATCGCGTAAAAATTGAAGATTTAAGAGAAATCATCAAACAAGAAGTTGATGTAAAAACCTGGTTGATGAAAATGTAATATGCAGATGACAACCTGTTCAACAAAATAATTGAACGGGTTTGATTTTTATAAATTCTTAAAATCTATAGCCTAAAGAAGCTCCCACTCTACGAACTACTTCCGTAGCAATTTCTTCATTAGAAGAATATATGTTTCTACCTATACCTCCATAAATGTCTACCACAAAACCATTTTTACTTACAAATTTTCCTCCAACCGAAATACCTACAGCAAAATTATTAGAGCTTTCATCTAAATATAAAATTCCGTCATAACCATCATCATAATAATCATCAAAATCTTCCTGAACATTATACATCCCAAAAGCTTCTAAGAAAAATCCTGATGTGTTTTTATCTAAAAAATAATGTCTATAATATGTCGTAACGGCTAATTCTTCATGATAATAAAAGTCAAAAACTTCTTCAAAAACAGATTGTTTATTGTCTTTTAAATTATAGAAAAAAGACGTGCCAATAGAAGATTCAGCATCTATCAGGTATTCATAAGAAAAATCTACTGCTTTAAAAACTATTAAATTAAAAGCATTCCCTTTTAATTCGTGATGTTTGACAGCTGGTTGTTCTTCTTGAGAAAATGAAAAGAATGGTAAAACTATAATGAAAATTATCAGCAATTTCTTCATAATGTTATGCTATTATTATAAGTTTTTTCAAATTGGCAAAGTATTATTATTTATCATCCAGATAACTTCTAAGCCATATCAATAACTAAAATCTATAGCCTAAAGAAACACCCAACCTAGGTACAATTTCCGTAGCATAATCTTCATTAGAAGAATAAATATTTCTACCTGCACCACCAAAAAATTCAAAAGCAAAACCTTTTCTACTCACAAATTTTCCTCCTATCGATATGCCGAAGGCCATATTATTTGAGCTTTCATTAGCATTGTTGTTGACATAAATGTCATTTATATAGTCATAATATCCATCATCATAATCTTTCTGTTTATTGTACATACCAAAAGCCTCTAAGAAAAATCCCCATGCATATTTACTTGAAAAAAAACGTCTATAATAAGGCGTAAATGCAAATTCCTCATAATAAAATGGCCCATCTTCATAATAACCCTCGTTACTATCTTGTAAATTAATCAATATGGAGGCTCCAACAGAAGATTCAGCATCTATCAGGTATTCATAAGAAAAATCTACTGCTTTAAAAACTATTAAATTAAAAGCATTCCCTTTTAATTCGTGATGTTTGACAGCTGGTTGTTCTTCTTGAGAAAATGAAAAGAAAGAAATTAATAAAAAAGCACTTAAAAATAAATTTTTCATAGGATGATTTTTTTTGTTAAAAATAGTAAAACTGCAAAAGTTATACCACTTTTAAGATGAAAAAATAATTAATGGTTGCTGTTAAAATTTATTCTATTCTATTAAAAGCATAAAGCCACCTTTGGTTAATATTTTCTTATCTTTAAAATCGTCCTTATTCAATACTTCTATATATTTTTCATTTTGATTCCCCAATTCAATTATAACTTTTTTAAAGGTATAATCTTGTTCATTTTTATCATTTAAAACTAAAGCAATAGAACTACCTTCAATGGTAGTAACTGCATCTTTAGGTAAGGCCATACCTAATTTAGAACTACTTACAATTTCTGCCTCTACAAACATACCGGTAACAAAATTAGTTTGTTTTTCATTTTTTATATGACCATGAATTTTAACTGTTCTATTCGCATCTATTGAAGTTCCTACCAAATGTACTTCGGCATCATAAATTTCGGTTGATGATTCGGGAATTTTAAAATAGATAGGTTGACCTTTTTTGATTTTTAATATATCTTTTTCAAAAACTGACAATTCTAAATGTATATGATCCGTATCAATAATTTCTAATATTTCATCGGAAGGAGAAACATAAGTACCATTGCTCACATTCACTTTTGTTACAAAACCTTCAATGGGAGCATAAATATGTATGGAAGCACTAATATTTCCTTTTTCAACAGCAACAGGATTGATATGCATCATTGTTAATTTTTTACGCAAACCATTATAAGTAGCCAATGCACTTTTATAGGTACTTTGAGCTTTCAAATAATTCTTTTGAGACGTTATTTTCTCATCAAATAAGGTCTTTTGTCTCTCAAATTCAGATTTTAAATAATTGAGTTGTTCAGAAATCTCTAAATATTCCTGTTGTATTTCCACAAACTCCGTATTTTCAAGTGTTGCCAAACGTTGCCCTTTTTTAACTTTATCACCTATAAGTAAAGGAGATTGCTTTATATAACCTCCTAAAAAAGATCTTACACTTGCTTTATTCTGAGGTGGTACATCTATCATACCATTAGTTATAATACTCTCATTAAAGGCTTGTTCACTAAGCATCCCCAATTCCATTTTCTCACTATCAAATTGGGATTGCGTAACTGTAATGTCCTTTTCTTCAACATTATTTTCGACATCATTTTTACTATTTTTTTCAGTTTTTCCACAAGAAATAGCTAAAAGAGAAAGTAATATTATATATATATATTTCATGATTTTTATTTATAGTATTAAATAATTGATTGCAATAACCGTTTGATTGTATTTATTAAGGTTTAGGAGATAAGTCAGCTCTATATCTTTAGCCATTTCAATACTTTGAATGTATTGAAAAAAATCAATTTCTCCATGTTTAAAACTACGTTCAGCAGTTTTAATAATTTCAATTGATAATAATTTTCCTTGTGTCTCATAATAATCAACAGCCTCATTATATTGATGAAGTGCTGCCATCAACTTAAGGTATTTGGCATTTAGTTTTGCCTTATAATCAATTTGTTGCTCATCAATAATCTGACGTGCAATTTTAGATGCCTTCATCTTAGATGCGTTAGAACCAAATAACAAGGGAATTTTAATTCCGAATTGATACCCATTTAAATTATGATTAAGATTACTGTTAGAGCCTTGAAAATACTCAGCACTTAAATCAGGTAACAGACTTTGCTTTTCCAGTTGATGCAAAGCTTTATAGTATTTTTTAGAATTCTCAAAGTAAGGTATTCCAATATTATTTTCAAGTGAAATAGTCTGTAATGGCAACTTTATTAATGGTTCTTTAACAATAGTGATGCTATCTACTTGAACAATTTCTTTTAGCTGTTCTTTCATTAAGACTACTTGTTGTTCTGCTTGTTTAAATAAAATCTGTAGCTGTTTTTGCTTAGATTGAGCAGTAATCATCTCCAAATAATTTGTCTCTCCCAATTCAAATCTACGCTTAGCCGAATGAGCAAAATCACCAAACAAACTATCTAAAAATTGATATGTATCGGCTTTATTTTCTGAATAAGTTAAATCGTAATAGGCTAAATACACTTCTCGTTTTATAGCCAATAGCTTAATATTATAATTAGATTGCTCAATATTATATTGGGCTTTATTTACTTTTTTATTGGCAAAATATACTGTTGGAAATTTAAAATCTTGTTGTATTCCAAATACTTTTAAAGGCTCATCATTTAAGGCTAAATTGTTTTCATCATAGTTATAATACAAAGAGGTTTTATCAAAATTAAAACCGCTTCCTATCAACGCATAGGCCTTATCCACTTCTAACGATGATGCTTTTAAATTCGCATTATTCTCAACAGCTAATTTTACTACTTCATCAACTGTCAAGTCTTTTTGCTGAGCATTGATACCAACAGAAATTAACAATAATATGGCAGTTACCAAACCTTTTTTATTGATTTTAATCTCTTTTTTTTCTTCAAACCAAGCATATAAAACAGGAAGAACAATTAGTGTCAAGAAAGTTGCAGATACCAAACCTCCTATAACCACAGTGGCTAATGGGCGTTGTACTTCTGCACCCGCATTGGTTGAAACTGCCATAGGCAAAAACCCAAGAGCTGCTGCTGCTGCTGTAAGCAAAACAGGTCTTAATCGCTCCGTTGTTCCTTTAATAATACGTTCTTTAATATTCATAATTCCTTGTGCTTTCAATTCTTTTAAATGTTCTATTAATACGATACCATTCAACACCGCAATACCAAATAGAGCAATAAAACCTACACCTGCAGAAATACTAAAAGGCAGGCCTCTCATCCATAATAGTAAAACACCACCTACAGCGGATAAGGGAATAGCAGAATACACCATTAATGCCTCTTTTATAGATCCAAAAGCAAAATGCAGCAATATAAAAATTAGCAATAAGGCTACCGGAACGGCAATTTTTAAACGTGATTTTGCACTTTGTAAATTCTCAAATTGCCCTCCATAAGTTATAATATAACCTGTGGGAAGCTTAACTTTACTTTCAATAATTGACTGAATATCATCTACAACCGATTGCAAATCTCTATTTCTAACATTTATTCCTACCACAATTCTACGTTTGGTATCATCTCTAGATATTTTTGCCGGACCGGTATTATATTTAATCTCTGCCAATTCACTAAGTGGAATTTTATTTCCATTTGGCGTATCAACAAATAAATTTTCAAGACTTGACAGATCTTCACGATGTGCTGCATCTAATCGCATTACCAAATCAAAACGTTTTTCACCTTCAAAAACACTACCTACCACATCACCTGCAAAACCCATTGAAATTACCTGATTTAAATCGGCTATATTCAATCCATATCTCGCAATTTTAGCACGATCGAAAGTAACGCTCATTTGAGGTAAGCCTTCTACTTTTTCAACTATAATATCTGAAGCCCCTTCAACATTTTCTATAAGCTCTTTAATTTCGTCGGCCTTATTACTTAATATATTTAGGTCATCACCAAAAATTTTGATGGCTATATCTGCTCTAACCCCTGTAATTAGCTCGTTAAAACGCATTTCTATGGGTTGGGTAAATTCTACCTCCATACCCGGTATTACGGCTAAGGCTTCTTTAAATTTATCGGCCAACTCATCTTTGCTTGAAGCTGAGATCCATTCCCCTTTAGGTTTCAATTTTATAATAACATCGCTTTCTTCCATTGACATTGGATCTGTTGGCACTTCTGCTGCACCGATCCTACTTACTACCTGATCTACCTCGGGAAATTTATCTAATAAGATTTGTTCAATCTTAGTGGTAATATCTATTGTTTTACTTAGAGATGTACCTGTTTTTAGTACTGGTTGAATTACAAAATCACCTTCATCCAAAGTAGGTACAAATTCCCCTCCCATTTTGCTAAATATAAATACAGTTATCATTAACAATGCAAAAGCTAAGACCATTACCGTCCTTTTAAAGGATAATGCCCATTTTATAACCGGAAAATAAAATTTACTTATCGCATTCATTAATCTAACCGATAAGTTTTTACTTGATAATTTAGAAGGTTTCAAAAACATTGAAGAGATTACCGGTACATAAGTAAGACAGAAAATCATTGCTCCAATTAATGCAAAACTAAAGGTAAGTGCCATGGGTCTAAACATTTTCCCTTCCACACTACTCAATGATAATATGGGTATAAAAACAATTAAAATAATGAATTGTCCAAAAATGGCGGAATTCATCATTTTAGAAGCACTAGACATGGTCAAATTGTCAATAGTTGATTGTTTGTCTTTTTTAGACAATGCATTAATTTCATCACTTTTAGAGGAAATTTGAAATGCAATAAATTCGACTATAATTACTGCTCCATCTATAATAATACCAAAATCTATAGCTCCTAAACTCATTAAATTAGCATCAATACCAAAAATATACATGAATGATATAGCAAACAATAAACTAAGTGGTATTACAGAAGCAACCACCAAGCCGGAACGAATGTTTCCTAATAATAATACGACCACAAAAATTACGATGAGCGATCCTAAAATTAAATTTTCTGCAACTGTAAATGTAGTTTTACCAATTAATTCACTACGTTCTAAAAATCCATTAATATAAACACCTTTGGGTAGGGATTTTTGTATTAAGGCTACCCGCTCTTTAACCGCCTCAATAACCTGTTTAGAATTTCCATCTTTAAGCATCATCACCTGCCCTAGTACTTTTTCACCTTGACCATTTCCTGTTATAGCACCAAAACGTGTGGCACTACCATAAGCAACTTTCGCTATATCTTTTATATAAATTGGTAATCCATCATTATTCTTTACTACTATATTTTCAATATCTTGTAAAGAAGTTACTAAGCCTTCACCACGAATAAAAAAAGCTTCATTGGTTTTTTCTATATAGCCACCACCAGCAACACTATTGTTCTTTTCTAAGGCAGT
>DEIV01000097.1:0-34727 GCA_002352665.1 Flavobacteriaceae bacterium UBA2765 | reverse complement strand
TGTTTTAAATAACCACCCCAAGTATTAATTTCAACAACTCCGGCAATTCCGGAAAGTTGACGTTTCACTATCCAATCTTGAATAGTACGTAATTCTGTAGTTGAATATCTATTTTCATAACCGGATTTAACATCTAATATGTATTGATAAATCTCTCCTAAACCCGTGGTTATCGGCCCCATTTCGGGCGAACCAAAACCTGAAGGAATTTTCTCGGTAGCCGATTTAATTTTTTCTGCAATGAGTTGTCTGGGCAGATAAGTACCCAATTTATCCTCAAACACAATGGTAACCACTGAAAGTCCAAATTTAGACACAGAGCGAATTTCAACAACCCCGGGTAAATTTGCCATTTCAAGTTCCACAGGATAGGTAATAAACTGCTCTACATCTTGCGTAGATAAATTTCTGGATGTAGTGATTACCTGTACTTGGTTATTGGTAATATCAGGAACAGCTCCTATTGGAATTTGGGATAAAGAAAAAAATCCGAAACCAACAATAAAAGCTATAAATAATAGAATAATAAGCTTATTCTTTAAGCTGAATTTTATAATTTTTTCTAACATAATTCATATTGATAATTGTTAAATAAAAACCATATAGATAATATAAATATACGGATTTAAGTAATAATATATTGTATTGAATTATGTTAATTGTGGTGGTTGGAAAATATTAGATTTTTCAAATAATGAATTTAACTCTTTGTAAAAAAAATCAAAGGGAATTTCAACCTGAGGCTGAAAACCTAAATTTAATTTAAAAGCATTGAAAGTAAATGGCTCTGTTAAATGTGAACAACTTTGGTGACTATCTTTAAAAGGTAGATCATCATGTTCTTGATGATTACTGCTTTCATTAGAATAATCATTACCATAATGTGCCCCAAGAAAATCTAAAAAAGAATCGTCGTATTTATCCTTGTGAAATTGAGCATGTTCTAATAGCACAGCTAGTTTAGAAAGATCTTCTAAACTTATATTGAAACTTTGTATACATATCAAAGTTGAAAATAATATGGCAAATAACTTACTCATCTATCGTGCAAAGATACTACATTTAATTGATTTTATGTAACTATTGAGACACAGCTCCGAAAAAGACAAAATTCTATAAAACTTAAAGTTTAAACAGGATTTTTAAAAATTAAGGTATTTTATTAGCTCATGAATTCTAAAAACTTGCTCTTAATTGAATGGTTCCGGTATGAATAGCTTTTGAAGTTTCTGATTTCCTACCCAGATAATTGAAATTTAAATCTAAATAAGAAGTGATTTTCTTTTGCAAGCTCAAATTCCATGTATAATTTGTTCCCGGCTGTAATCCTTCTAGCATTTGATAAGCAACGGGCGAATTCAAATTGCCATCAAATGTGTTAAGCACCAAATTGAAAGTTGCATTTAAGGCGTATTTTCTGTTTTTTGCAAAGCTAAAATTAGCTCCCATGGTATGGGAAAACAATGTTTCAAAATCACCAAATCGATTCTCTTTATTCTTTAGATGATATAAAATTTCAAATCGAGAATTTTTACTAAACAGATAGGATAATTTAGGCCTAAGCTCAAAATTATCTAACAAATAATTTCTACTTGAAAATCGCAGAGATTCACTTTTATTCTCGGTAATAGCGGTTTTAAAACCTACCAACCAAAATTTACCTATTTTGTGATTAAAAAGTAACTGATGTGATTTTAACTGTTGTTCTTGATCGCCCACAGCAAACGAATTTTTATTTTTAGTAGCAATATAATTATAAGTTGTAGAATATTTTTGTTTACCTCTATTATAAAATAGGCTATTCTTTATGTTCAAAGTAAGTGCCAAAACATCATCATTCAGTCGAAACGGATTTAAATCAAAACTGGCTCCTACCCTCTTTTTTTTACTATCAATTAACACAAATGATTGGTTGGTAAAATGCGACAATAATTTTTTAAAACCTTTTTGATTACTCCAACTGGAAGGATGGATAGTTAAAGCTTGGCTAAACTTATTTTGATGCGTTTTTATAAAATTTATATTTGGTAATAAAACACGTACGTAATTGGCCTCATCTTGAAATTGAGCTACCTCAAACTCATCTAGTTCTTGTATTTGGTTATTATTATAATCAATCCATGTATAAAAACCTAAACCGGTATCAACTTCAATATAGCTAAATTCTTGTTGTGGTAAATTACCAGAATTGGTTTCATAAACAGTCTGTAATGTTATGGCATTTTTAAATAACCGCTGACTATATGTTAAACGAGAATTTAGAGATTCTTCTCTAGACGTTTCAGTACTTGAATTTTGGTGATCTACAGTTCTATAATTTAAAAATAGTGATAAATTACTGTGTTTATTTTGTATTAATTTTGAGCGTACAAAATACGTATTGGCCTTATTTACACGTTCCATTTTACTTAACCGTACACTATCAGTAGTTCTATAGTTATACCCAAACTCCGCATAAACTTTAGCAGTATCTCCAATTCCCGCAAAAGCTTCATAAGCAATAAATTTATGGCTTAAATCTGCTGTAATTTGAGTTGTTTTATCTGTACGTTCATTATTTTCACTGATGAACTTAGCACCTACCCAACTTTTTTTAAAATGATGTTTAATAGTGGAATTCCATCTTAAAAATTGAGTCTTTGTTAAATTAGAATTATTACTTAAATAACTTCCATTGGCCTGAACTTTAGTTTTATTCAAAGTGAGGTCAGTAAGTAAATTATGTTTAGTACCGTTGAAATTCTCACTAAAATTCAACCAATCAAATTGATATAAGGCTTTTCCTTTTTCAGGATTACTATAGCTTATTCCCGTGGTTAAAAATTGTTGATCGCCTAATGGGTTTATCAA
The DNA here is from genome assembly GCA_002352665.1 of Flavobacteriaceae bacterium UBA2765. Classification (GTDB taxonomy): domain Bacteria; phylum Bacteroidota; class Bacteroidia; order Flavobacteriales; family Flavobacteriaceae; genus Aureibaculum. Next base: position 31,877 of record DEIV01000097.1, on the reverse strand, counting down.
ATCCCAGTCTCTGATAAATTCAATATTTCTAAACCGTTCTATAGTTTTAAAATCTCTATGGATAATTTCATAATTAATATCAGTACTTAGTTGCCATTTTTTATCTGATAAAATTTGTTGCCAACCCAATTTACCTGCATAACCTTGATTGTTATTATCATTTATATTAGAAAATAGATTTTTATCGTTTACACTATAAGCAAACTCAGAATGTAACGTTGTTTTCTTATGGGGTGTGTACTTTGCATTTACAATTGCTATTTGTAATTTTTCAGGGGCGACTAATTGTATTACCGGTTCATAATTGCCTTGTAACACACCATTAATCGGAGTAACATACTCATATATTCTACCCGCCGCAATAGTGGTTTGGATGGTATAAGAACCATTATTTGAACCTACATAGGTAAATCTAACATTGAACAAATTACCAGATTCATCATTAGAAAACACAAATACTTCTTCTCCATTTACAATTTCTTTTTTATACAAAATTTTATGCTCCTCAAAAGTATCTGCAAAAGCTGAAGAAACATTCATTTGGTTAATATCATCTCCCGCCAAAGCAAGTATTTCTTTTTGACTATTACTCAAATCTTGCTGCAGGGATTGATTTTTAGCATCATTTTCATTATAAAAACTAAATCCCAATTCTAGTTTATCTGTAGTATATTCAACCCCGTTATATGTCACAAATCGTGTATAATTCTGATCTGAAAACTGATATTCTACTTTAATTCTCATATTTGCTGTAATTGGATAAGTAGCAGTAAAAATAATTTCAGCAGTGTTATAATCAATGATATAGTCGTTATTCTCACCACGTTTAAGTAATATTCCATTTACATAAACTCTTTCTGAACCCGAGATCAATAAAATAAACTTTTCTCTAGAAGTTTCAAGATTTGATCCTGAAATCCTATAAGGCCCTTGATTTCCTTCTTGACCTACAAATTCATTGCTAGCAAACTGACCTCTTACCAAAGCACCAGATGCAAAAAATCGAGTATCACTATCTTCTTTTTCTATATGAGCATTGAGCATTAATCCTGCTACTTTTTTATTAAATCTTAAAAAATGATCTTCAGTATTTTCAAAATTTATATCTCCTGCCTTTACACTCCAATTTTTACTAAATAATTCTATAAAAACACGGTCAAACTCTTCTAAACGTTGACTGTATCCATTTTCTTGTAAAGGCACATTGGTATCTGTAATGGAAGCCCTTAATTGAACACTTTTAGATAAATGTCCCGAAATTTGTAAGTCTAGATTAGAATTTACTACGGCATCTTGATTATTCCCAATGGTTAGCCCTCTTGAAAGACTACCACTTGTATTTAATCCATCAAATGGGATAAAGAGCCCCTTCTTTTTTTTATTTTCTACACTATAAAGTCTTGATAAATCTGTGGTTTGAGGCACTATCAAACTTTTATCAAAAACGGAATAGGTTTTGGTTAAATATTCAGGTAAAGCATTATAGTTTATTGTGATCTGAGTGAAATTTCTATGATCTAAAATTAAAGTGGCCTTCGCAAAATTTACAGTATAGTCGGTACTGTCTATTGCTTGATTTAAACTGTTAAAAACCTTAAAATTATTGGGACTGATACTTATAGAGTCAATTTGAATGGTGTCAGAAACCACCTGAATAGTCTTTGTTTTGTATTTTGATTGGTTTTTCTGGGCATGCCCAAAGAAACCAATCAATATGATACATATATATAAAAATCTATTCATTAAACTGTTTTGTGGGTAAAAATAGTGAGATTGCTACAGGCATTTCAATATTTTCTGTAAAAATTATTATTTAAGCCATTGCAGAACATCTTACAATATTTATTTAGGAATGACCTTAGGTATCAATCCTATATTATAATACAAGTTTAACAAATGGTTTTAAAACCGACTAGACTCATTTATTTTTTTATATTTGAGATATGAATTGTAAAAATTGTAATACCCCTTTACAAGGTGAAAAAAAATTCTGTTCAAATTGTGGTTCAAAAGTAATATCGTATAGATTAAATTTTTCTTCAGTTTCAGAAGAATTTTTTTCTACTTATATCAATTGGGATAATAAATTTTACAAAACTTTTATTCATTTATTTACAAAACCTCAAGAAGTAGCAAATGGCTATTTAGATGGTGTTCGTAAACGTTACACAAACCTTTTGCCTATTTGATTATTTCATTAACGCTATATGGACTTTATATTTATTTTGCAAAAGAGGATATGATGGAATTCTTAACCTATATGAATGAAAAAACAGTTACAAATACCGGAAATGCTAAGGCTGATGCAGCTACAAAGGAATTTTTGAAAAAAGTAAATAATTTTTCAATAAATTATATGAATCTAATTACTTTTATAAGCATTCCTGTATTCGCTGTCATAAATTTAATACTTTTTAGAAAAAGAAACTTTATAGAACATAATATTGCTTTGGTATATGCACATGCACAATATTATATTATTACTGCTTTAATTGGCTTTTTAGCATTGTTTACATCAATACCTTATCAACATGTAACTACAATCACCTTAATTTTTACCATCATATATTTTATGTATTTCTATAAACGATTATTTGAGTTATCGTTTTGGAAAATTATTCTTAAAACTATACTATTTTGGTTATTATTAGGAGTTGCTTATTTTATTTTGGGTATAATGGCCTTTATAGTAGGAATATTATTTACCAAATTTTTTCCTTCAATTTTCTCTTTTAATTGATGGTAAGTTAAAGTGTTTATAAAATCTAAAATAACGATTGTTGTTCCGGTGGGTTTTCATGTTCTAACAACCAACGTTTACGCCAGATACCACCTGCATAGCCGGTTAGCGAACCGTCAGAACCAATTACCCTATGGCAGGGTATTACAATCCATAACGGGTTTTTACTATTAGCAGCGGCAACCGCTCTAACAGCTTTTATATCTCCCATTTCTTCACTTTGCTTTAAATAAGATTTAGTAGTCCCATATGGAATTTGTAATATATTTTGCCAAACTTCCTTTTGAAATTTTGTGCCTTGTGGATTTAGCTTTAAGTTAAAAGTTGTCCGCTTTTTCTGAAAATACTCATCTAATTGTGTAACACAATCTTGCAAACATTTAGGAATATCAGATGAATTTTCTTCATTTCCATCAATTACCGTAATGGAAGAAATACCATCATCATCACCCACGATCCTTGCCATACCAATGGGCGTTTTAAAATAAGTGACACTATCAAATTGAAAAGACATCTCTAGAATTTTGTGTGGTTATTTGGGCTATTTTTTGCGGTGTTAAGTTATAAATAGTTACTAATTTATCCAAAACATTTATAATATAACTACTTTCATTTCGCTTACCGCGATAAGGTACAGGAGCCAAATATGGTGCATCTGTCTCTAAAACGATATGTTGTAGCGGAATTTCATTTAAAAATTGATCAATTTTACCATTTTTAAATGTTACCACGCCACCAATACCCAGTTTCATATTAAAATCAATGGCTCGTTTCGCCTGATCTAATGTTCCTGTAAAACAATGAAAGATGCCGTATAATTTATCATCTTTTACCTCATCGAGTATTTCAAAAATTTCATTAAAAGCTTCACGGCAATGTATCACAATTGGCAATTCTTTTTCCTTAGCCCATTCAATCTGCATTTTAAACGCATCTTGTTGTTGCTGTAAAAAGGTCTTGTCCCAATACAAATCAATACCAATTTCTCCTACAGCATAGAATTTACGTTGGTCTAACCATTGTTTGATCAAGGCCAATTCTTCTAAATAATTCTCTTTAACACTAGTAGGGTGTAAACCCATCATCAAAAAAACATTTTCAGGATATTCTTTTTCCAAATTAAGCATTGCTTCAGTATAGCTCGAATCTATTGCAGGAATAAAAAATCGAGATACACCGGCTTCTAATGCACGATGCATCATAGCATTTCTATCTTCACCAAATTGCTCTGAATATAAATGCGTATGTGTGTCTGTAATTGTCATTATATTTTTTAATTGTGCAAATATAATTATAATGTTATTGGATTTTTATAGTTTAGCAATATATACTTTTACGTAAATTATTTATTGTATGGTAGTTGCGTTTAAACAGCTATATTTAGAAATAAAATTAATTTTATTTATATGCAAAATTAACCAAAAGACATCACCTTTTTTATAAAGATTATAATGGGTTATCTTTGTAAACGTTTGTAACACTTATGAAGTTAGATAATTTAAAATATATAGATCTATTTGCTGGTATTGGAGGTTTTCATCAAGCCTTAAATGCTTTCGATGCTGAGTGTGTATTTGCTTCAGAATGGGATGAGCATGCATCTAAAACTTATGAGGCCAATTATGGTATAAAACCATCTGGAGATATAACAAAAATAGATGAAAAAGTGATTCCATATCATGATATTTTATGTGGTGGTTTTCCTTGTCAAGCTTTTTCAGTATCTGGAAAACAAAATGGTTTTGAAGATTCTCGTGGTACCCTTTTCTTTGATATAGCGAGAATTGTTAAGTATCATAAACCTAAACTCGTATTTTTAGAAAATGTAAAAAACTTCGAACGTCATGATAACGGAAATACTTTAAAAATTGTTAAGAACACTTTAGATCAATTAGGATATGATGTTAAGCATAAGGTTTTAAAAGCCAGTAATTTTGGCCTACCTCAAAACAGGGAGAGGATATTTTTTGTGTGTTTTAGAAAAGATATTGTAATGGATGAATTTACTTTTCCAAAATCACTGAATATAAAAGTAGCATTATCTGATTTTCTTGAAGAACATCCTAGTAATGCCAAAATAATAGACCGACCAGATATAAAAATCTACAAGGTACATTCACCAGTGACAAATATTTTTGGTGAAATTGAATTACCCAATAGGCCTATTCAAATTGGTATCGTTAATAAAGGTGGTCAGGGAGAACGTATCTATGACCCAATTGGTCATGCAATTACCTTATCAGCTCATGGAGGTGGTGTTGGTTCAAAAACGGGATTATATAAGATTGGAAATACAATCAGAAAACTATCGACAAGGGAATGTGCTAGAATACAGGGTTTTCCGGATGATTTTAATATTGTCTCTAGTCAATCTCAAGCCTATAAACAGTTTGGTAATAGTGTGGCTATAGATGTGCTTAAAGCAATTCTAAAACAGATTGTCAACACTAAAATTGTTACAGATAAAGCTGAGAGTAAAATATTGATCAATGGATAAAAGACAACTTATTGGTTCAAGAACCGCGAAAGGAGGTTTTGAAAATGAAGACAATATTGCTTTAAAATTCAATAATTATAAAAATGATAATGAAGCACAGGAATGGTTAAGGATCATGGGATACAATTATACTAAGATCTATACGCTTAAAGCAGTTACTATACCAGTGAGAATAAGTAAAAACAAAGCCATTGAGTTTGGAGCCACAAGCAACAAAATTGATGATACAATTAAATTTAAAAAAGCTGACATTCAATTACAATTGAATATTAAGATTGATGACATCATTTTTCGTGAGAACTTATCTTTGAAAAAGGCAAATAAAGGTGCTAACTTTAATCAAATTGACAAACGCCCTGTGGATACATATCAACTGATGTGGGGATTCAATGACAAGATAGCAACAACGCTCAAAAAATTTACAGGTGAAATAACACCTTCTCTAAAGGAACAAGTTGGTCTAAAAGATAAAAGACGATGGTACTTGAATGAATTAAATGCTTCTGACGTAGAGGATCTTCTAAATTTCTTTGATGAAAATAAAGTTATTATTTTCAATGATATTTTAAAGGGTAAAGGAGCCTTAGCTGCTGAATGGTTTTTAGTTACTAGAAAAGATAATAATTCTGGAGATATAGATTGGATATTAAAAGACATTAATTATGTGACAAATTTATTTTCAAAAGGTAAAGTAGAGGTTTCACAACGTGGTGGACTAAATCTATGTAAACTAACTGTTCAAAGAAAAGGTGGTACACCTGATCCAACTTCATTACAATTTAAAATTAACCCGTTAACACTATTTGAAAATTAAAAAAACTTTGAAACATCAAAAAAATAAGATAAAACTATAGATAAAATTTAATTAAATTACACTAATGAAAATATATCACAATACCCGTTGTAGTAAAAGCAGACAAGGTTTTCAAATATTAGAAGGTTCAGGGCAAGATTTTGAAGTTGTTGATTATTTAAACAATCCACCATCAGTAAAAGAACTAAAAGACATTTTAAAAATGTTAGACTTCACTCCTATTCAATTGGTTAGAAAAAATGAAGCTATTTGGAAAGAACAATATAAAAATAAAAACTTATCAGATGATGCCATTATCAAGGCTATGATAGCACATCCAAAACTAATTGAACGTCCAATAGTCATTAAAGGCAATAAAGCTGTTCTAGGGAGACCACCCGAAAATATTATCGAATTAATCAGCTAATATTTTACAACTAAATCACTGAGACTGAAAGTGTGATCGGTGGAAATTAAAATGATCCCGAATTGCATGTTTCATTTCGTGAAAATTAATGGGGCTAGTAGTTTTTTTTTAGAAGCTACAGTGTATAATTTTGATTAAAGTTAAAACAACAAATAGTAGGTTTTACAATTTAAAACTACCCAAAAACCACTATTTTATATTACATCTTAAAACTTTAGCTTTGTTCCTTAAAGTGTAAAAAGTTGAAAAGACCCATTTTATTTATGATCACTTTGTTATTGTCTTTAATGATGTATAGTCAAGATAATAATGAAAATATTTCCATTAGTGGGAAAGTTATAGATGCTAACACAAAAATGCCTATTGAATTTGCCACTATTTCTTTTAACAATGGTACTGAATTAGTTGGAACAACCACTAATAAAAAAGGCGACTTCTCAATACAAATCCAGCCAAATATTTATACTATAAAATTTGAATTTTTGTCTTATAAACCTCATATTTCCCCTCAAAAAAAACTTGATATCGATATTGATTTGGGCCTTATTGAACTGTTTTATAGTGCTGAATTATTAGAAGAAGTAAAACTTAAATCACAAAATCAACTTACAGAATTTAAGGTTAATAAAAAGATTTATAGATCTTCAAAAGACATTGCTAATTATGGTGGTAATGCTATAGATGTATTAAACAACGCTCCTTCCGTAAAAATTGATGCTGAAGGTAATGTGAGTATGAGGGGTAATTCTGCTACGATTTTAATTGATGGTAAGCCCGTTTTTGGCTTGGATAATGGTATGGATATGTTAAGTGCTATGCCGTCAAATGCTATAGAAAAAGTAGAAATAATTACCCGTTCTGCTAAATATAGTGCAGAAGGTGGTGGAATTTTAAATATCATAACAAAAAAACGAAAAGGTCTAGGCCTAAGCGGCTCTTTAGATATACATGCCGGCACACCGGACAATAATGGAGCATCGGTCTTTTTAAATGAAAATACTGATTATATTAATCTCTTTTCAACCATTAGTTTTAATAATGAGAAAAAAATTAAAAGAACAACCATAGATCAAACATATTTTGATGATGCTGAATACAGTATTGGCATATTTGAACAAAACCGAAAAGATAAAAATCAACGCAATAGTTTTTTATTCAACATTGGCAGCGATTTTTATATTGATAATAAAAATACCATTACGGCATCCTTTTTAATCAATACCAGCAATAAGAATTTTATTTCAAACTTAGATCTAAATGATTTTGCTCCAGAATTGACATCGGCAAATTCAATATTACAATCTTCTAACAGAGAAGTTAGTGATTTTGATGATATTTCTAAAATTGAAACCTTTTTAAATTATACCAATACATTTGATGAAAACGGACAGCAATTGTCATTTGATTTTAAATACAATACCACTATTTCTGAAAACAATGCTGATATAATAGAAAATACAATACTTCCAAACAACGCATCTATTCATCAGAAAGTAGCTAAAAATCAAAATCTAGATAATTTTTTGTTGCAATTAGATTATGCCTTACCCTTTAAGGAAGACAAAATGCTAGAGTTAGGGTATAAAAGTACCTTACGCTATTATAAAAACGCTTTTAAAGTAACACAATTTGATGATGTTCTTAGGGATTTTATCGTAGTAGGTGGATTTACAGATGTGGTACAATATGACGAAAAAATTCATGCTTTTTATGCTCAGTATACCGCCACTCATGGAAGTTTTTCATATGTTTTGGGCTTACGTTCTGAAATTTCAGATGTTTCCGTAGGAACACGTTCCAATAATCCTATTGCAAAAAATTATACTGATTTCTTTCCATCCGCAACCTTAGCTTATGAATTTGACAATGGCAGCTACTTGTCATTAGATTATTCAAGATCAATTGACAGGCCAAAAATATCACAAATCAATCCGTTTATTTCTTTTAATGATGAACGATTCCAATCCGTAGGAAATCCGGAATTAAACCCTTTTTACACGCATTACTTTGAATTATTATATGATATGGACTTTGAAAAGTTGCTGGTAACCTCATCCGTTTATACCAATTATGCAGAAAATCAATTCTTAACAGTTATCCAACCAGCAGGTCAAAATGCCGATGGTTTAGCCACTTTTAAAAGAACACCTATAAATAGTGGTAATAGAACGACTATAGGTGTTGATATAGATATGACCTATACCCCTTTTAAAGGATTAAGACTAAATACTTATGTGAGTCCTTATAGAGAAGAAACCTCAAATGCCCTAGATCATACCTACAATAGTTCCAATACCGTTTTGTATGCAGAAGCTTCTGCATTAGTAAGCCTGAATAATGGATTGCGATTTAAAGCTCAGCATGTGTATCAATCTCCAATCATAGAAGGATTGGCAAAATACAAACCTATTAATTTTACCAATATTACCATTAGCAAGTCTATTTTTAAAAAGAAAGCCATGCTAACTTTTAAAGCTTTAGATGTTTTTAATACCAAATGGTTTTCATCGCGTTCATTAGAAGCCAATACCAATACCTACAGACGTGTTAGATTTGACAGACAATTTTCTTTGGCATTTACATATCAGTTCAAACAAGAAAGAAAAAGTATAAAAGATAGAAGTAATGAAGTAAATAAAGATGTTTTAGAAGATAAGCAAGATCAAAAATTGTAGTATTCTAACGGCACCTTTAGTAATTAACTACTGTGAGTGATGATGACAATCTAGTTAAACACCTTAAAACGTGGTGTTTCTAGAGATATAACCACAATATGTTCGAGATACAGCATGACAAGATTTAGCACAAAAAAAAAGGGTTAGCCATTGCCAACCCTTATATGCGATATTATTGATAAACCTATTTTTTATTCTTTTTTGCCTCACGTCTCAATTTGAAATTTTCCATTAAATTACCAAATAACCAATAAGGAACTATAAAAGTCAAAGCAAAAATTAATAACCAAAACCCCATCGTAAATACGGTTAAAAAGATTAAAAATCCTACAAACTGTGTAAATTCCATATTATCATCATTTAAATTCTGCTCAAAAATAACATATATTTTTCATATTATAAATATTGTACTCCACTTTTTTTTTAAAAAAAATTATATAGTATTTGTAAGTCTATAAATTTTGAACGACAAAATGGGCATAACAAAAATTTAAAAACATATTTTATGAAAAATTTATTTCTATTACTATTATCAATTGTTTCCTTAACAGCATTTAGTCAGGACAAATTATCTACTACAAGTGGTCATATCAAATTCTTTTCTAGTACACCTGCTGAAGATATTGAAGCCAACAATTACAAAGTAACGAGTATTCTTAAACCTACTGAAGGTACTTTAGTATTTTCTGTACCTATGCAAAGTTTTGAATTTGAAAAAGCTTTGATGCAAAAACATTATAATTCTAAGAAATTTTTAGACACCAAACAGTTTCCTAAAAGTAAATTTAAAGGTACTATTACCAATGTAAGCGATATAGATTTTGCAACTGATGGTAGTTATGAGGCTAATGTAACTGGTACATTAACTATTCATGGTGTTGCTAAAGAAGTTACTGAAAAACTAAATGTTACCGTTAAAGATGGAGCCGTAACCGGAATGACAACATTTGATGTTGTATTGGCAGATTATGGTGTTGTTTTTACAAGTGGTAAACCTTCCACAAATATTTCTAAAACAGTAATAATTACGGCTCACTTAAACTTTAGTAAATAAATACTATGAAATCTAAAATTTTTAAGCTTATAGTAGTAATAGCGGTAATAGGAATTGCATACGCTGCTTATATGTGGTTTATGCCTCATAGAAATATTCAGTCAACAAAAGCTTTTGCCACTATGGAAAGTACTGCATTGGTTAATGAATTTTTAGAGGATAAAGCAAAAGCCAACGACTTGTATTTAGATAGTGAAGGAGAGTCTAAGGTATTAATTATTAGTGGTAAAGTAGCATCTATTTCTAAAGATCAATTGGGTCAACAAGTGGTTTTACTTAAAGACGACTCTGAAAAAATGGGTGTTTCTTGTACTTTTACATTAGACAGTAATACTCAAGTTGATAAAATAAAAGTTGGCGATTCCGTAAAAATTAAAGGTGTAATTAGGTCGGGTGCTGAATATGATGAAGATCTAGATTTATCTGAAAATGTTATTGTAGAAAAAGCTGCGATAGTCGAATAATTTTAAGATTATTATATTAAAAAAGGTTAGCAAATGCTGACCTTTTTTTATGCTTTTAAAATTCTTATTTTGTAACTTTGTATGACATTTTAATTTTAGAAAAAATGAAATACAGAATAGAAAAAGACACCATGGGTGAGGTGAATGTACCTGCCGATAAATACTGGGGAGCTCAAACAGAACGCTCAAGAAATAATTTTAAAATAGGACATGCTGCGTCAATGCCTCTAGAGATAGTTTATGGCTTTGCTTACTTAAAAAAAGCTGCCGCTCATGCCAATTTTGATTTAGGTGTACTTGCCAAAGATAAACGCGACCTTATTTCTACTGTATGTGATGAAATTTTAGATGGAAAACTTGACGATCAATTTCCTTTGGTAATTTGGCAAACGGGTTCCGGTACTCAAAGTAATATGAATGTTAATGAAGTTATTGCCAACCGTGCTCATGAAATAGCCGGTAAAACTATTGGTGAAGGCGATAAAACCATTCAACCTAATGATGATGTGAATAAATCACAATCGTCAAATGATACGTTTCCAACAGGTATGCATATTGCCTGTTATAAAATGATTGTAGAAACTACCATTCCCGGAATTGAAAAATTAAGAGATACCTTACAACAAAAATCAGAAGCCTTTGCTGATGTAGTAAAAATTGGCCGTACACATTTAATGGATGCTACACCACTAACGGTAGGTCAAGAATTTTCAGGCTATACCTCTCAATTAAATCACGGATTAAAAGCATTAAAAAATACCTTAGCACACCTTTCTGAACTGGCTTTAGGAGGCACAGCAGTAGGTACCGGTTTAAATACACCTAAAGGTTATGATGTACTGGTAGCTAAAAAAATAGCAGAATTTACAGGATTACCCTTTATAACCGCAGAAAATAAATTTGAAGCTCTGGCAGCACATGATGCCTTAGTAGAATCTCATGGTGCTTTAAAACAACTGGCCGTTTCTTTAAATAAAATTGCTAATGATATAAGAATGATGGCTTCCGGACCACGGTCGGGTATTGGTGAATTGATCATTCCTGCTAATGAACCCGGCAGCTCAATTATGCCCGGAAAAGTGAATCCAACACAAGCGGAAGCATTAACTATGGTTTGTGCTCAAGTTATAGGTAACGATGTAGCTGTTTCTGTAGCTGGCACACAAGGTCATTATGAACTTAATGTATTCAAACCTATTATGGCCAACAATGTATTACAGTCTGCCAGACTCTTAGGAGACGCCTGTGTTTCGTTTAATGATCATTGTGCGGAAGGTATTGAACCCAATCATACAAAAATTAAGGAATTATTAAACAATTCATTAATGTTAGTAACGGCATTGAATACCAAAATTGGTTATTATAAAGCTGCAGCTATTGCCAATACTGCCCATAAAAATGGGACTACCTTAAAAGAAGAAGCCATTCGTTTAGGTCATGTAACGGCGGAGGAATATGAGCAATGGGTGAAGCCTGAGGAAATGACTAGTGGTTTGAAATAAAAAGCCCCTATACAAAAGAAAGGGAAATAATGCTAAAAATTAAAGTTATAAATGAAATTTGACAGAACGGGTATTATATTATATGTAGTCAAATACACAGCATGTGTTGACTTCTATGAAAACACACTTGAGTTAAAAAAAATGTTTACTACAGATATGCTAACCTGCTTTGAATTTGGTGCATCGTATTTAATGGTAGAATTAGATAAGACCTATCAAAATACAGAAACAAATACAGATCGTATTAAAACTTGTTTACGAATGAATGTGCCTGAAGTGAGGTTATTGGCTGACACCTTAATTTCAAAAAATATTAAAGTGGACTATCAAGAGCATGACTGGGGTACTATTGCCAAATTTTTTGATCCGGATGGGAATCTTCTAGCGTTTAAAGACAGTGAAAAATTTGAAAAACAAATATTAGCATAGTTTTCTCAAGTCTAATATCCATTTACACCTTAAAAATAACGTAAAAATCATATCTAAAATCTAATATCATATGTGCAACCAATTCAATAAAAAATTTATCGACGAAGCTGCCAAGGCTCAATCGCATTTAGACCAAGATGATGATCTTGCTGATAGAGCGTTTATGCATGAGGCTGTTAAAGCTGCCATTAAAGGCATGAATGCCAATGAAGGTGGTCCTTTTGGTTGTGTTATTATAAAAGATGGTAAAATTATTGGGCGAGGTAATAATAAAGTTACATCTACAAATGATCCTACGGCACATGCTGAAATAACTGCCATAAGAGAAGCTTGTAAAAATCTGAATTCCTTTCAATTAGAAGGCTGTACTATTTATACTTCTTGTGAACCCTGCCCTATGTGTTTGGGAGCTATTTATTGGGCCAGACCCGATAAAGTCTATTATGGATGCAATCAACAAGACGCCGCTGACATAGGTTTTGACGACGAATTTATTTATAAGGAAATTGCATTACCTACAGACGAACGGAGTATAAAATTTGAACAATTGGCCAGAAATGAAGCTATAGAAGCTTTTAAACTTTGGACTGAAAAAGAGGATAAAACAGCTTACTAATTTTTATTTTGACCTTGTTGATATTGTTTTTGCAAACTGGTATCCCACATTGTCCAAATAAAATGTCTACTATTTTTACTTACATCAAAATTATTTAATTCAGATTTAATATAATTATCAAAGAGATCTTCAACAGAAACTTCTCTACCAAAATTTCTTAGATCAAAATGAACATTATTGTAAAAACCGTTATTATTAAAATTATCAACAATCATAAATTTATAACCTGTTAGCTGTAACGGCTTGTAAACCCAATCTGTATCTTGATTGAAATGAAGTGTATTTAACGTAAAAATACTTGAAGGTATTTGTGTACTATCCTGTTCTTGACCTTTTTGTTGTGCAAAAACAGTAAAAGTCAATAAAAAACAGCTGATAAAAAGTATATTACGCATAACTTAAGTTTTAAGTTATACCAAATATAGCGAATTTTTAAACGTATATCCGTTTTTGGTCATATTTTATCACGTCACCCTGAATTCATTCAGGGTCTCCTTTTATCGCATTGATTTAAAGCGTAATGAGGTTCTGAAACAAGTTCAGAATGACGTTCGATTTAAATTTTTGATTCTTAATGAACAATCAAAAAAAATTATTTGAAATCTAAATTATTTCCTCCTTTACTGAATAATTCAATATTGCTTAGGTAATTTTCGTATTCAATAATTTTAGATAAAGCGTATTTGTCTTTTTTATAAGGTTTATGTTTTTTCTTTTTTTTCTTTCTAGGATCTTGAGATTCATCCTCAGCGTCAAAATTATGCTTCATGTTTCATCTTTGTTTAGGTAAGAATAACGTAAACAAAAGTTACTTTATTATAAACCTAAGCTTGATCTAAGAAATAAATTTGCAGAAACCTTAGAAATAGTGAGGTTTGAAAAATAATAAAGAAGTGGTAACTAACTTATTAGTGCTACAATCCCAATAGCTATCGGATGAAAAGCTGCAAATATTTTTTGGTCGAAATAAGGCTAAAAATATCTTTCTTTAATTATATTTAAATGGTGTAACACATGGCCTGTAAGGATAAACCCCAAGGCCCTAACAGAGATTTCTGTTTCACTCGCTCTGCCCTTACGGAGGAGCATTTCATCTGAAAAACCTTTAAACATGGCTATAGAAGATTTTCTAACCAAAGAAAATTCTTTTAATAATTCTATATAAGGAATTTGATTGGCATTTGCATTTGCAATAAAATCATTCTCATCAAATCCGGCTAAAGCCGTTGTATCACCTCTTGAAATACGCAATGCTCGATAAGCCATCACCCTTTCGGTATCAATCATATGCTGAACAAGCTCTTTAATTGTCCATTTATTTTCTGCATAAGCAAATAATTGTTTTTCTTCTGGTATATCTGATAATAATTCAAAAAAATCAATGAGGCTACTTTGTAAATTCTCTACAATTCCCTTATCAGATTTTGAAGCTTCTAAGATATATGGTGCATAAAAAGGAGCATATTCGTTTTTAGGTAATTCTAACATATTTCGATTATATTTGAATTCAAATATAGTCATAAATGAGTACATTAATTGTCAACATTAAGGAGTTGGTTCAAATTAGGAATTCCGTTGTAAAAAAGGTATCCGGTAAGGATATGAAAACCTTGCCATCTTTGAAAAATGCCTATTTAAGGATTGAAGATGGGCTCATTCAGGATTTTGGAGCAATGGAGCATCTCAGAGAAAAATCTGCCGACACTATAATTGATGCTAAAGGAAAGATAGTATTACCTGCTTGGTGCGATAGTCATACACATATAGTTTATGCCGGTAATCGCGAAGGAGAATTTATAGATCGTATTAACGGACTTTCCTATGAAGAGATTGCTGAAAAAGGTGGCGGTATATTAAATTCTGCTAAAAAACTACAGGCAAGTTCTGAAGAAGAGCTCTATCAACAAGCCTCAAAAAGACTGGAAGAAGTAATGGCTTTGGGCACCGGAGCCATTGAAATAAAATCGGGTTATGGATTAAACGTTAATGCCGAATTAAAAATGCTTAGGGTCATAAAAAAGTTAGCGAAACATTATCCTATTACTGTAAAATCTACTTTTTTAGGAGCACATGCTTTTCCTGCCGAATATAAAAATAATAAAGAAGCCTATATAGATTTGATCATTTTCAAAATGCTTCCGCAGATAGCGAAAGAACATTTAGCAGATTTTATAGATGTGTTTTGTGAAACTGGTTATTTTTCAGTCGCTCAAACCGAAAGAATACTAATGGCTGCACAATCCTACGGACTTGTTCCAAAAATACATGTCAACCAATTTACCAGTATTGGTGGTGTTCAAGTTGGAATAAAACATCATGCCCTATCTGTAGATCATTTGGAAGTGCTAGATACCAATGACCTTATTGCTCTTCAAGGAAGCGACACCATGCCTGTGGCACTACCCTCTTGTTCTTACTTTTTAGGCATACCCTATACACCTGCACGGAAATTAATAGATAGCGGACTACCATTAGCTTTAGCATCAGATTATAACCCGGGTTCTACACCTAGCGGCAATATGAATTTTGTGCTAAGTACTGCATGTATCAAAATGAAAATGACTCCGGAAGAAGCTATTAATGCCGCTACTCTTAACGGTGCCTATGCCATGGGTTTGGCAGATACTCATGGCAGTATTACCAAAGGCAAAAAAGCCAATTTAATAATAACCAAAGAAATTCCCTCTTATGGATTTTTACCTTATGCTTTTGGCAGTCATTTAATTGATACCGTGCTTATTGCCGGAGAGCAAGTGTAATACTTGTGTTTTATTGGTTTTTTTTAATGATTGAAATATCAAACAACAAAGCCTAAGCCCTTGATGTTAAAAAACTTACTGTCACTATTTAATTTGCTTCTAAATAAATAAAAAACTATATTTGGATAGTTGATTCGCTAAACGAATACTTATGTTTCTCCCTTTTACCAAAGAAACTTTAATCATACTATTTGTTTAGCTTTTAAATTGATTATAGCTATACAAGATATAATCACAATAGGGTTATATTAATGTTATACACAAACTAAAAAACGAGCCATGAAAAAAACTGATATATTTATTGCCATTTGTCTATTAACCATTCAACTTTCATTTGCACAAGATTTTAAGGTTGATCTTCGTACTCAATTGGAGAAGGAAAACCCAATGAAAATTTATAATAATGAAGAAACTTCAATGTTGGATTTACTGGAGGTAATGGAAACCCTAGGAATAAAAATTAACAAATTTGAACTTGGAAAATTTGATAAAAAATATAACATGGTCTTATTATCGGACAAATATGATAAGGGTAAACTGGTCAAAACCGATACTTTAGCTCAGTTCGGAAGTACGTATCACTACTATGAATCGGGTAAGCCATATTATGACTTTATTGACAAAATAAAAATCATTACTAAAGATAATGACACTAAAAGCGAATTATTTATTAAAACCTATAGTTTTAGTAGAAAGGCAGGAGTTGAATTGAACCGGACAAGTGAAAATTCATTTTTTAATTGGAGAAGTTATTCCGAAACAAATTGGGAATTAAATAAAAAAATTCCACTTATGGTCTTTGCGTCTTCATGGAAAGACGAAAAATATGGATTTGACAGGTTTTGCGGAGTTGCTCATCTAACGTACAATGAAAAAGAAACTAATGAACTTTTAGCCTTATCCCCCTCTTACGTGATGATTTATTATAAAGTTAGTGAGAAATAAGTCAGTGTATAACAAAAGCTCCTATGAAAAGTACTAGCATAGTTCTTCAAACCAAAGTGATTAGCATTTTTGTTAAAAAATCAATAAATTGCAATGAATACCAATTTATACCCTAAATGGTAGAAGATATAATCACAATACGGTTTTCATAGTACAAATAATACTATTAAAAAATAGTTATGGGCGGCGAAGGTAGTATGCAACATATGATAAATGTTTTGCGAAGCAATAGGAGTTTACTTCGTAAAAAAAACATGTTCAAAAGAGAACGTTCATTTTTAAGTACAAAAAAAGAATATTACAAGGCTGCACAGGGAAAAATTGATTTAAAAACGGCAACCAAAGAAGAATTAATTCTTATACGTCAAAAAATTTTAAAACATCGTAGGGCAGAAAACATTAGGGCATGGAGTATTATATTTATAGTTGTTACTGTGATTACCGCAATAGGAATTTACAATTTTAATAAGGCTGAAGAAATAAAAATTCAAAGCGATGAAATAGTTAAAGAAAAATATTTAATTGAAAACATTAATGAATACAGCTATTTTATTGAAGAAGGAGATCAATGGATTGAAAAAAAGAACTAGAATAATGCGGTTTATCGTTATAACCAAGCGGTTAAATTATTTCCTAATGACTATGAAGCAAATTACAGGTTAGCCTTAGCCTATAGCTATAATTGTCAATTTAAAAATAAAGATTGCGAAATTGGGAATACATTAACCGATCGACTTATAAAGTATTTTCCGGAAGATCCAAACTTGCAAGAATTAAAAAAAGTTTTCGAAAAATAAAACTTTTTTACAAAGAGTAAAACAACAAAATGGACATCATTATATTACCCTTTGACTTCAATAATATATTGGTTAAGAAAATTTAATTGAACCCCAGGAAATCATAGGATCTAAAATCTATAAACTTTATAATGCAACAGGAAAACGATTTTATACTAAGGGAAATTCAAAAAATGACTTTGTTTTTTATTCAATTAATTAGTCAAGCTAGTAGTATGAAACTTCCTGGTTTAGAAGTAGAAATTAATAATATAAGTGAGGAATTAAAAGCAAAAATAGACTTATCAATTAGTGAAATAATTGAACTTGAAAACACAAAATTACTTTTAAAAATAAATACTTTAAATGTATTGCATATTGAAAAAATCACTGAATTAATTTATGAAATTCTAAAAAAAACACATAAAACCGATAAAATATATGGTTTTGATCAAAAAGAATTGGCTTTAAAAAATATACTATTGATTAAGCACCTAGATCATCATTCTAATACACTTTCAATAAAAAGGATAGAAATGAAAAATATGCTTCAACAATGGATCGAATGAAAATGGCCAATCTGTACCTTAAACTTACCCATAAAATTATGCAACTCATCATAGTAATTTTGAGTTGTTCAGCAAAAGTTTGTCTATATTTATCCCAAGAGCCATAGGGACTTGCAACTTACTTTGCCGACAGACACCTTGGAAGAGAAGGTGATTATTGAAATTTAAAACGACACCACTATAATGCAACTTATTAAATCCAGATACAAATATTAGTCATAGATGATACTTTTTATTATTATACTTTTTTTTATAATTCCCGTCGTTATGGTGATTGCCTATTTTCAAATAAAAAAAGATAAGCAGCGAAACATTGGCGTTGCATTAAATGGGGAAGCATTATTCGATAAAAATATTCACAGATATTGGAAAAAAATATTGCTGGTTGATGAATCTGGAAAGAAAATAAAAAATACCGTTGTTGGCTTTAAGCTTAAATCAGAAAAAGTTGTGTATAGTTTTTCAGATAAACAAGGTGCTATTTATGCTCCTGAAGAAGAAGATTATATTGACTATTATAAGCTCGACATTGAGCATAAAAAAAGTAATATAATTAGAAATGTTATTACATTTTACTCCCTATTTTTAGCAGCTAGCCCTCTATTCATGTTTCCTTTAATTGATTATGAAAAGAAATTAAACGATCCAATACGATTGGCAAGAATAGAAGCATCAGAAAAATACAATATATATGTTGAAAAAGTAAACAAAAAATTGGATAGTGTCATCCAAGATATTGGCTATATATATGTCTACACAAATGATAAATCACAAAACAAGGCGAAGTTAATGATTAATAAAGATGTCCATTTAAATTCATCTGTCATTGACTATGTCTACTTTGGTGGTATTGCTGATGATTTAGAGTTCTTCTTAGCAAAGGAAGATAGCTTAGGGTATAAGGTTTTTATAAACAGTAATAATAATTGGTTAAACACTCATAATCTAAATAATTTAAATGATTCTCTGAATTTCAAAATACTATCAGATTACAACCTTTCAGATAGCGTATTACAAAAGATAAAAGAATATAATGGAGGAAGCATTATTGATATAGATACAAACCGTCATAGAAATGATGGTATAGTAATATCTAGTAATGAACTAAAACAACGTCGTTTAAAAAACAATTTCTCCAGATTACTTCAACCTCATATTGATTTGTCTGATCCAACTTATAAATTCTATTTTTCTTATCATAATAAAGTCATTTCAAAAAAAGAATTAGAAAGCCATTTAGAAAATTTTAATCAATTGTTCTTAAAAAACCAGGAATGCAAGGGTTGTTTCTTTAAAAAAATCAAATTAGTTAAGCATTTTTCTAATTGATTAATTTATATGCTTAACCTTAAAAAATTTTTATAAAATAATTGGATTTTGGTTATTATCAGAACTAATGTTAATTCTAAAATTACACAACAGCCAATAAAAACCATAAAAAAAGCCTGACGATTTTGAAACATTAAAATTGTCAGACTTTTATGATGCTAAAAGCATATATTATTCAAAACCTTTTTTCTTCAATAATGGATCTATTTCAGGTACTCTACCCAAAAATTCTTTATATAAATCCATACCTGATTTTGACCCTCCACTACTTAACATATGACGGTACTTTTTCGCCAATACCGGGTCAAAAATATTTCCTGTTTTTTTAAATTCATTAAAAGTATCAGCATCTAAAACTTCACTCCATAAATAACTATAGTAACCTGAAGAATAACCACCTGAAAAAATATGAGCAAAATAATTACTTCTATAACGTGGCAAAATTTCATCTATCAATCCCATTTTTTTCAAGAAATCCTTTTCAAATTTACGCACATCAATTTTTGAATTCGGCTCTTTTAAAGTATGCCAGTTCATATCTAAATATGCAGCTGCCATATATTCTACTGTTCTAAAACCTTCATTAAAACTATTGGCTTTATTCATTTTTTGAATCATAGCATCAGGTATTACTTCTCCTGTTTGATAATGTTTGGCATATAAAGCCAACACCTCAGGTTCGCTCATCCAATTTTCCATAACTTGAGACGGAAACTCTACAAAGTCTCGTGGCACACTTGTTCCCGATAAAGAGCGGTACTTCACATGTGAGAATAAACCGTGTAAAGCATGACCAAATTCGTGAAATAAAGTTTGAGCCTCAGTAAAGGATAACAACGAGGGTGTATCCTTAGTTGGTGGAGGAAAATTAAAATTATTGGTCACTATTGGGGTTTCAAATCCATCAACATTAGATTGCTGGCGTAAAGCATTCATCCATGCTCCTCCCCTTTTACTTTCACGAGCAAAGAAATCCATATAAATAACCCCTAAATGTTTTCCATCTGCTTCTAAAACTTCAAAAACTTGTTGATCTTTATGCCATTTAGGAAGATCTTTTAGCTCTTTAAATGTCAAACCAAATAATTTATTGGCCAACATAAAAACACCTTCTCTTACCGCTGTAAATTCAAAATAAGGTCTTGTTTCATCTTCGTTAAACTGATAACGTTCCTCCCTAACTTTTTCAACATAATAACGCCAATCACTTCCTCTAAATTCACCTGTAACACCTTCTTTTTTCATCATGTCTGACAATGCTTTTTGCTCATTTTTTGCCATTTTTAAAGCTGCCGCCCATAACTTATCCATAAATTCATAAACCGCTTTAGGATTTTCTGCCATGGCATCAGCAAGCACATAATCTGCATGGGTATCAAAACCAATTAACTTTGCCCTTTCTACGCGTAAATTTGCTATTTCTAATAATACAGCTTTGTTATCATTTTCATTATTATTATCTCCTCTTAAAGCATATCCTTGGAATAATTTTTCTCTAAAATCTCTATTTGGAGATGATTGTAAAAACGGATTGATACTAGGGCGTTGTAAGGTAAAAGACCAACCTGTATCATGTCCTCTCTTTTTTGCCTCTTCTGCCGCTCCGGCAATTAAACTGGCAGATAAATTGCCTAGATCTTTTTTATCAGTGACATGTAATTCAAAAGCATTGGTTTCCTCTAAAAGGTTATCTCCAAATGTTGTTGATAGTTCAGATATACGTTTATTAATTTCTTTGAGTCTTTCTTTATTTTGCCCTTCTAAATTCACGCCGGCTCTTACATAATTCTTATATGTTTCAGTTAAAAGACGCATTTCTTCCGGACTCAGGTTTAAAGTTTCTTTTTGTTTAAAAACAACTTTTACACGATTAAAAAGCTCTGTATTTAAATCAATTTCATCATTATGAGCGGTTAATTCAGGGGCAATGGTTTTTCTGGCTTCTTTTAATACATCATCTGTATTTGCTGAACTTACTGCAAAAAATACATTTGTAAATCTATTCAACTTTTCACCACTTAATTCTAAGGCTTCAACGGTATTTATAAAAGTAGGCTCCTCTTTGTTATTGCGTATAACATCAATTTCCTCTTTATGAATTTTAACTGCTTCTCTAAAAGCAGGAAGATAATCTTCACTTTTAATTTTATCGAATGGCGGAACTCCAAATGAAGTATTCCATTCAGACAATAAGGGATTTTCAGTCATTGTTTCTTCTGATTTTTTATTTTTATCATCATTACATGAAAGGAATAGAAAAATACTAACGAATAGTAATACATGCGTTTTTTTCATTTTATTATGCTTTTTATGTTATACAACATCTTAACTCATTATGATAAAAAAAATCAAGATATATACAGTAAAATTACACAAAAAAAGAGAGATGGTAACATCTCTCTTTTATAAATTATATGCAATTTTTTGACAAAAACATGCAGTAAGAAAACACATTCTTATAGTCAATAGATATCAGTTGTAATCTTTTACTTTGTAATTTCTAATAATTCAACATCAAAAATTAAACTGGAAAAAGGCTTAATTGGACCTCCTTGACGTGGAAAAGCACCATAAGCCAATTCTTGAGGTACAAAAAATCTATATTTTGCACCGGTATTCATTAACTGAAGTCCTTCTGTCCATCCTTTTATAACTTGATTAGCAAAAAATTCTGTAGGTTCACCTCTATCTACTGAGCTGTCAAATACAGTACCATCAATTAAGGTGCCGTGGTAATGAACTTTTACTTTTGAAGCCGCAGTTGGTTTTTCACCTGTCCCTTCTTTTAATACTAAATATTGTAAACCACTTGCTGTAGTTTTGATACCCTCTTTAGATTTGTTTTCTTCTAAGAATTTAACGCCTGCTTCTTTGTCAGCAGCAAATTCTTTTTCCGCTTTTTCAAGAGCTTCCTTTTGTTGTTTTTCTCTTGTTGCTAATTGTCTTTTCTGAAAGTACGTTCTCAATATACTATCTAGCTTATTGCTGTCAATCAACAAATTGGTAGAATCTATACCATTCGTAAAACCTTGTGTAAAAAGATCTTTATCTACTTCATCAAAGTTAGCTTTTAATTTTACAGCCATATCTAAACCCAAGGCATAGCTCACACTATCAATTTCATTTGTTAATGCTTTTTTTGATACACCTTGGCTATTACAAGAAACTAATGCCGTAAGTGTTATTACTACAGTAAAAATTTTAATTATATTCATTTTTTATATTGATTTTTTATTTGCCCCAAAAGTAGTAAATTTAAATCTTTATATCTAATGTTTTAATTATAAAATAATTGACTATAAATTCCATATTTTTGAAAATTTTAGATAATATAATAACATAATTTACAATGCAAAAACAACTTATAGAATGTGTACCAAATATTAGTGAAGGCAGTAATACGGATATTATAAATACTATTGCCCAAACGGTAGAAACTGTAGCAGGTGTAAAACTGTTAGATATTGATCCCGGTAAAGCAACCAATAGAACGGTTATTACTTTTGTTGGACCGCCTAAACAAGTTATTGAAGCTGCTTTTAGATTGATAAAAAAAGCTTCAGAGTTAATTGATATGAGTAAACATTCCGGAGAACATCCTCGTTTTGGTGCAACTGATGTTTGTCCGCTAGTCCCAATTTCAGGAATTAGCCTAGAAGAAACTGCAGCCTTTGCTCATCAATTAGGTGAACGTGTGGGTGAAGCACTAGGTATACCTGGTTATTTTTATGAAAATGCTGCCAAAGTACCTAGTAGAAAAAATTTAGCAAATTGCCGTTCAGGAGAATATGAAGGTTTGCCTAAAAAATTAGCCAATCCCAATTGGAAACCTGATTTTGGTCCGTCAGCCTTTAATGATACGGTTGCTAAAACAGGAGCTATTGCCATTTCTGCAAGAGATTTTTTAATAGCCTATAATATCAATCTAAATACAACATCTACACGTAGGGCCAATGCCATAGCATTTGATATACGCGAAGCCGGAAGGATACTAAGGGAAGGTAATCCTATTACCGGAAAAAAATTATTAGATACTAAAGGAGAACCCGTAAGGATTCCCGGAAAATTAAAGGCCGTAAAAGGTATAGGATGGTATATTGAAGAATATGGTATTGCTCAGATATCCTATAATTTGACAAATATTTCAATTACAGCTATGCATATCGCTTTTGATGAAAGCTGTATTGCTGCTCAAGAAAGAGGTTTACGAGTAACAGGATCTGAATTGGTAGGTTTGGTGCCATTAAAAGCGATGTTAGATGCCGCTGATTATTTCCTAAAAAAACAACAACGTTCATTAGGTGTTTCAGAAAAGGAGAAAATTAATATTGCTGTAAAATCTTTGGGTTTAGATGATTTAAAACCCTTTAATCCTCAAGAAAAAATTATAGAATATGTATTAGAAAAAAATGCAAATAAAAAATTAATAGATTTACCATTAGATACTTTTGCTGATGTAACTGCAAGTGAGTCTGTAGCTCCAGGTGGTGGATCAATAGCCGCTTATGTTGGTGCGTTAGGTGTTTCTTTAGGTACTATGGTTGCTAATTTATCGGCTCATAAAGCAGGTTGGGATGATCAATGGGAAAGCTATTCAAATTGGGCAGAAAAAGGACAGGCTTATAAAAACAAATTACTCTTTTTAGTTGATGAAGACACCAATGCTTTTAATAAAATTATTGAGGGATTTAGAATGCCAAAGAACACCAATGAAGAAAAAGAAATAAGAAAAATTGCTGTAGAAGAGGCTACCAAATACGCAACTGAAATCCCATTCCTAGTTATGGAAACCGCTTATAATTCGATGGAAATAATGCAGGCAATGATTAAAAAAGGATTACCAAGTTCACTATCTGATGCCGGTGTTGGTGCTTTATGTGCCAGAACGGCTGTGATTGGTGCTTATTTTAATGTTCGTATCAATGCCAAAGATTTAAAGGATCGAAAGTTTGCAGATGATATTCAAATGAAAGCAAAAAAAATATATCAAAATACCATTTCCATTGAAAATGAGATTATGAATCATATAGATAGTAAAATGTAGTTTATGCACATTGATATTATTCCTTTTGACATAAAATATGTCAATATATTTAGAGATCTAAATATTGAATGGTTAGAAAAGTATTTTTATGTAGAAGACCATGATAGAGACGTTTTAGAGAATGCCAAATCGTATATTATTGATAAAGGAGGTTATATATTTTTTGCGATGCTCAATGGAGAAGTAGTTGGCACTGTAGCTTTGATAAATGAAAATGAAGGATTTGAATTAAGTAAAATGGCAGTTTCTCCAAAGTATCAAGGATTTAAAATTGGTCAGTTATTAATGCAGCACTGCATAGATTTTGCGAAAGATAAAGGCTGGAGTGAGCTACTACTTTATTCTAATACTGTACTTAAAAATGCCATTTATATTTATAAAAAATACGGTTTTGAAGAAGTTTCTCTTAGCCTTAATACACCATATCAAAGAAGTAATATAAAAATGGTGTTGAAATTGTAACAGATATTATTCTGTTATATTTAATATCGTTCTAGCAAGTCTTCATCATCAATTACTAATCATAAAAACTTTGTATGGCCAATTCATAACCTTTTAAACCCATACCAACAATAATACCACTGGCATTTGGAGAAATATAAGAATGGTGTCTAAATTCTTCTCTTGCATATACATTAGAAATATGCACTTCAACAACGGGAGTTTCAATAGCTTTTACGGCATCACCAATACCTACAGAAGTGTGTGTATATGCAGCCGCATTTAATATAATACCATTATAATTAAAACCTACTTCGTGTAGTTTGTCTATAATTTCACCTTCAATATTCGATTGAAAATAATCTATTTCAATATCCTTATATTTTTTCTTTAGCTCCTCTAAAAATTCAATAAAGGATAAACTTCCATAAACTTCAGGTTCTCTTGTGCCTAATAAGTTTAAATTAGGACCGTTGATGATGATGATTTTCATATAGCAAATTTATCAAATTTTATTTCATAAAAAAGCGACAAAGTGCCGCTTTTTTTTTATGAATAATTTACTTCAGGATTCTTTAAAAGAAATACCCTAGAGAAAATTGTATTACGCTATTTTTATAGGTAACATTTACCAAATCAGGATCATCATTTGAATCGGTTAAACCCAAATTATAACGTGCCCCAAAATTTATACCATTGTCTAATTTATAACCTAAACCGAAATCTATGCCAAAATCAATACCTTTTACATAATCTTTAATATCATCTTCTCCAGAATCAAAATCAGATTCATATTCATTTTTAGCTGATAATAAAAATCCTACTTGAGGACCAACTTCTGCATGTAAACCTTCAACTATATAATATTTAGCCAATAAAGGTACATTTAAATAATCTACTTTAATAGTACCATCATATGTACTTGCTTTTCTAATTACTGTAGTGGGTTCATCAATAGAACTATCAACAATTCCACCATAATCTGATCCCTGACAAGAATATAACAGTTCTGACTGGAATGAGAGTTTTTTTGAAATAGGAATTTCCATGACTACACCAAAATGAAAACACTTTCTTCCATCGAAACTTTCCACACCATCTCCTGTAATATCGGATAGGTTTACACCTCCTTTAATTCCAAATTCCATTTTATCCTGACCATTCACATCGGTGAATCCAAATAAAACAATTGCGATAATCATTAATAATTTTTTCATAGCATTTAATTTTAATTAGTTAATATTTAAAGCTTATTGTTTGTAGCCTATTTAAATATATAACCTCATACATTAAATTTACATCATAAAACACCCCTAAGTCAATGATATTCATTAGTTTAACAGCTGATGAATAAAAAATGATATTTTTAACTTAATTTTACGCTAATGAAATGGCAAAATGCTTTACATGATTATCAATTATATTTAAAAATTGAACGTGGCTTATCTGCCAATTCGGTTGAAAATTATAATAGAGATGTATTTAAATTGATAGGATTTTTAGAGGCAAATGAAATTTTTATCTCTCCAATTGCCATTGGTAATGAAACCATTCAACAGTTTATTTATCAAATTTCTAAAGAAGTCAATGCTAGAAGTCAATCTCGTATCATATCTGGCTTGCGAAGTTTTTTTGATTATTTAATTTTTGAAAATTATAGAAAAGACAATCCCACTTCTTTATTAGAAACGCCAAAGATTGGAAGAAAATTACCAGACACTTTAGCCATTGAAGAGATTGATCTGTTAATTCATCAAATAGATTTAAGCAAAGCAGAAGGCGAACGCAACAGAGCCATGCTAGAAACCCTATATAGCTGTGGGCTACGCGTTACAGAATTGATCACTTTAAAAATCTCCGATTTATTTTTTTCTGAAAGTTTTATTAAAGTAACCGGTAAAGGAGATAAACAACGCTTTGTACCCATAAACATTGAAACACAGAAATACATCGATATATATAGGAAACAAATTAGAACGCATATCAATATCAAAAAAGGCTTTGAAGATACTTTATTCTTAAACAGAAGAGGAAAGCAATTGACAAGGAATATGATTTTTATGATTATTAAAGGATTGGCTTTAAAAGCGGAACTTGGAAAAACAGTAAGTCCACATACCTTTAGACATTCTTTTGCTACGCATTTATTAGAAAATGGTGCCGACTTACGGTCTATTCAACAAATGTTAGGTCATGAAAGTATTACTACTACGGAAATTTATATGCATTTAGACAAAAGCTTTTTAAAACAAGTTATGGAAAAATACCATCCTAGGAAGTAAATTTAAAAGTCATAAATCAAAATACATTAAACCTTTACAGTTCTTCTATTTTCAAAAAACAAAATAAATAATGCGGCGACAAAAACAAGGTTCTTAAAGATGTACTGTCCTAATAAGGTGAAAGCAAATGGCAATTGAGTAAATGTTAAATCTGAGAATAGAAAGAAAGGAGAAAATGTAAAAGTTATATGTACCAGAGCAAGGTAAATGGCAAATCTTTTAAATATATTGAACATAAGCATAATTCCTACAGCAGTTTCCCATATTGCAAGTAATATAATTGAAACACTTGATGGTATTAAGCCAAATGTCAGCATATTTATAGTGTCTATCGCTAAACCTTCTGCGGGACTTAAGCCTGGGAAAAATTTCAAGGCTCCGTACCAGAAATAAACCAATCCGATACTTATTGCCATGATATGAAATAATGTCAGTTTATTTGAAAAATTGCGTTTCATGTTTTCTTTATTAAATATGGATTAATTGTTACAATAGCTTAATGCATTATTATTCAATATCAAACATATCCAACTTCTTTTCAAAACATAGGCTATTTTCAATTCCTGTATACTGTCCGTAGTTCGGTATTTTTCTATAACCATTCTTTTTATAAAGAGCTATTGCTTCGGGTTGTTTAAAACCCGTTTCCAGAATACATTTTTTATAAGATAATTGAGATGCCCATTTTTCTAATTCGGTTAAAACTTGCGAAGCTATACCTTTGCCTCTACCTTCAGGTTTAGTATACATTCTTTTGACCTCCATCACTTCAGATTCAAATACCTTGATCGCACCACATGCAATAGGAAGCTCATTATCAAATAAAATCACTACATGTTTAAGTTGGTCAATTTTATTAAATTGATTGTAAAAAGCATGATTCTCTCGATCTCGTATCGCTAATTCAGTATCAAGAAGTGCCACCAAATCGATAAAATTTTGATTTTTAGAATTGGTTCTTAAAACTTTAATCATTAGCAACTCTTCAAGAAAATTTAAAAGCTAAAAAACACTGACCAAAATATGGCATTCAGTTCATAGACTATTTGGCAATATTAACGGCTCTGGTTTCTCTAATTACTGTTACCCTAACCTGACCCGGATAGGTCATATCATTTTGAATTTTTTGAGAAATATTAAATGATAATTCAGATGCTTTTACATCGTCAACTTTTTCACTTTCTACAATAACACGTAATTCTCTACCTGCCTGTATAGCGTAAGCCTTTTGAACGCCTGTAAAACCAAATGCCACGTCTTCAAGGTCTTTTAAACGTTGTATATAAGAATCTAATACCTGACGTCTGGCTCCTGGTCTGGCTCCTGAAATAGCATCGCAAACCTGAACAATTGGTGCGAATAAAGATTTCATTTCAATTTCATCATGGTGAGCACCTATAGCATTACAAACATCAGGTTTTTCTCCATATTTTTGTGCCCATTCCATACCCAATATAGCATGTGGCAATTCACTTTCAGTTTCAGGTACTTTACCAATATCATGTAGTAAGCCTGCCCTTTTTGCAACTTTCGGGTTTAAGCCCAACTCTGCAGCCATCAAAGCACATAAGTTAGCCACCTCACGAGAATGTTGTAGTAAATTCTGACCATAAGAAGATCTATATTTCATCCTTCCTACTACTTTGATCAATTCAGGATGTAAACCATGAATACCTAAATCAATAACAGTACGTTTACCAACTTCAATTATTTCTTGGTTAATTTCTTTTCCTGTTTTAGCAACTATTTCTTCTATTCTTGCCGGATGGATTCTACCATCAGTTACTAATTTATGTAATGACAATCTGGCAATTTCTCTACGAATAGGATCAAAACAAGAAAGTATAATAGCCTCTGGTGTATCATCAACAATAATTTCTACTCCCGTTGCAGATTCAATAGCTCTAATATTACGTCCTTCTCTACCAATAATTCTACCTTTTACATCATCTGATTCGAGATTAAAAACTGACACACAATTTTCTACCGTTTGTTCTACACCTATACGCTGTATAGTACTTAACACTATTTTCTTAGCTTCCTGTTGTGCGGTTAATTTGGCTTCTTCTAGCGTAGATTGAATATAACCCATGGCATCTGTTTTTGCCTCTTCTTTTAAAGACTCTACCAATTCTTTTTTCGCATCTTCCCCTGATAATCCGGAAATTACTTCTAAGTTTTCTATTTGTTTTTTATGCAGTTTTTTAATTTCTTTTTGCTTCTTTTCTAAGAAATCAATCCTATAATCATAATCCGCTTTTTTCTCTTCTAAGTCTTTATTGATCTTAGTATTTTTGTCTAATTCTTGAGCAGCTTTTGATTCCTTCTCACGTATTCTTTTCTCAGCTTCAGAAACTTTTCTATCTCGACCAAGAATTACTTTTTCATGCTCAGATTTTAACTCGATAAATTTTTCTTTCGCCTGTAATACTTTATCCTTTTTTAGTGCTTCTGCATCTACTGTTGCCGTCTTTATTATTGATGAGGCCTGTTTTTTAGCATCTTTTAATATGGCTGATGCCTTATTTTTTTCAAAGAGTTTGGCAATTGCAAAACCTATAATCAAACCTACCACAGTACCAATTAATATTGGTAAAATCATTCCATCCATTATTTTAAATTTAAGTGTAAAAAAAAAGCCTACATTAAGCCATGGTTTTATAAACTCCTTGTAAGACAAGTTTAGGGTTAACAAGTTGATCAAGTATCCGCTAATTCCATAGCAATGGTACGGCACGCTTTACTAACTTAGACTCACCCTTTTTAAATAAATAGTGTTGAGTTTATTAAACAAATTAACTAATGTAGGCAGTAATTGTTTTATTTTAAAGAACGTATTATAAATGAGCATCTAAAACAGCACTCATCTCTTTCAATTTATTTTCTATAATTTCACCATCTTGCTCATTATAAATACTTTTAACTTCTTGTAAAGATGCAAATTGTAAGGCACACATGGCTAAAACATCTTGCTTATCTCTAACCTCATAATTATCTTCAAACCTTTTGATAAGATCATTTATTTTTTTTACAGCTTTTCTTACACCTTCTTCTTCACCCTCAGTTTTAATTGTTAGTGGATAAACCCTATCTCCTATGGTAACTTTTATTTTTAGTTTGTCTTCCATTAAGTTTATTCACTTAACTGCAAAATGCATTTATCAATTTCACGAATTAACGTATTTATTTTAAGCTTTGTTGCATGTTTATCTTCTTTGCTGCCTACCATTGCATTTGCAATTTTTAATGATTCGTATTTGTTTTCAATAGCAGTTAACGATTCTTGCCGAACTTGAACATTTTGAACTAACTTTTCACTTTTTTCTAAAAGCTGTTGGTTTTCAATTTTCAATAATTCATATTTGGTAAGTAAGCTTTCCAGTTTACTTTGCAGTGAATCAACTATTTCTAAAACATTACTCATCAAATACAGAGATTCTAAACGTTACCAACAAATTTAGTATTCTAATTAGAACTAACCAAAGTTTTTTATATTATTATTACATAATTTTGTTAATCATTTGACAGTTAAGTTCTTATTTTTAAATTTTTTAGTTCAACTTCTTATCATTATTTTTGCCATCATTATGGGGAGAACATTTTTGATTTTATCTTTTTTTTTAAGTTTTTTTAGTGTCCATTCACAAACAAAATATCCAAAAGATTATTTTGTAAAACCTTTAGAAGTTCCTCTCATTTTGTCCGGAACTTTTGGCGAATTACGTAGCAATCATTTCCATGGTGGATTAGATATCAAAACACAGCAACGGGTTGGATTAAATGTAGTTTCTTCTGCACAAGGTTATGTCTCACGTATAAAAATCTCTCATTGGGGCTATGGTAAAGCCTTATATATTACACACCCAAATGGTTATACAACCGTATATGGTCATCTGAAAAAATTTGCTCCTGAAATTGAGGCTTATATTAAAAAAAGACAATATCTAAAAGAAAGTTTTACACTAGAATTGTTTCCTAGTGCCAATGAACTAAAAGTAGAAAAAGGTGAATTGGTAGCTTATAGCGGTAACTCAGGTAGTTCAGGTGGACCGCACTTACATTATGAAATAAGAGACCATAAAGCAAATCCAATAAACCCAATGTTTTTTGGCATTGAATTACCAGATACAAAGGACCCATTAATTAGAGCCGGTGTTGTTTATATTTTTGGGGATTCTTCTCATGTTGATCAATCTAATCATCTAAAAGAACTTGTAATTAAAAGAAGAAAAGATGGTACTTTAATGGCCAATCCTATTGAAGCTTTTGGTACTATTGGTATTGGTGTTAATGCTGTTGATAAACTTGATGGGGCCTTAAATAATAATGGTATTTTTAACTTATCCATGACTGTAAACGGTAAAAAAGTTTACGAACATGAAGTAAATACTTTCAGTTTTAATGAAACCAGATATATCAATACACTTGTAGATCATGAGCGTTATTATCGTAAGAGACAACAAATTCAAAAATGTTTTGTTGAGCGGGCCAATAAATTAAGTATTCATAAAACATTAGTCCAAAAAGGATATCTC
>DEIV01000026.1 GCA_002352665.1 Flavobacteriaceae bacterium UBA2765 | reverse complement strand
TCTCTAAACAATTCTGTTACTGCTTCCTTTTGTCTTAGGTAACTAAAAACAACTCTTCTGTTATGTGTAGTATCAGCTTTAGATTTTGTAATTAATGGCTCAACAAATTGTCTAACGGCCTTAGCCTTAGCAACAGTTGTATTGATACGCTTATGTTCAATTAAAGAACATGCCATATTAGCCAACATTGCTTTTCTATGAGCAGTTTTTCTACTTAAATGATTAAATTTCTTTCCGTGTCTCATTTTTTCAGATGTTAGATGTTAGACGAGAGATATGAGACATAAAGTCAAAACCCCTATTTCTAAATCTATATTTTTTACTTATTAATTAAAATATTGTTGGAAAATAGACATTTATCTTATGTCTAAAATCTCAAGTCCAATATCTGATTTATTCTTTATCTAACTTATATTTGCTTAAATCCATTCCGAAAGTTAAACCTTTAACATTCACCAACTCATCTAATTCTGTTAAAGATTTCTTACCAAAGTTTCTAAATTTCATTAAGTCATTTTTATTGAAAGATACTAGATCACCTAAAGTATCAACTTCAGCAGCTTTTAAACAATTTAATGCTCTTACTGAAAGATCCATATCAATCAATCTTGTTTTTAGTAACTGTCTCATATGAAGTGATTCTTCATCATAAGTTTCAGTTTGTGCAATTTCATCAGCCTCTAACGTAATTCTTTCATCAGAGAATAACATAAAGTGATGGATTAATATTTTTGCAGCTTCTGTTAATGCATCTTTAGGATTTATTGAACCATCAGTAACGATATCAAAAATTAATTTTTCATAATCGGTCTTTTGTTCAACACGAAAATTTTCAACTGCATATTTTACATTTTTGATAGGTGTAAAAATAGCATCCGTAAAAATTGTACCTAACGCTGCATTAGATTTTTTATTCTCTTCAGACAAAACAAAGCCTCTACCTTTTTCAATAGTAAATTCTAAGTCTAGTTTTACTGATTTTTCCATATTACAGATTACCAAATCAGGGTTTAAAACCTGAAAACCTGAAATGAAATTTTGAAAATCTCCAGCTGTTAATTGCTCCTTTCCGGTTACAGTAACATTAACAGATTCACTATCTGTTTCTTCAATTTGTTGTTTAAAACAAACTTGTTTTAAGTTCAAAACAATTTCGGTAACGTCCTCCACAATTCCCTTTATTGTAGAGAATTCATGTTCTACACCTTCAATTTTTAAAGATGTAATAGCATATCCTTCTAAAGAAGATAATAAAACTCTTCTTAATGCATTACCTATTGTTAAACCATAACCTGGTTCTAATGGTCTGAATTCAAATCTACCTTCAAAATCAGTAGATTCTATCATTATTACTTTATCGGGTTTTTGAAAATTTAGTATTGCCATAAGTTTAACTAATATCTTTAATTATTTAGAGTATAATTCTACAATAAACTGTTCGTTAATATTTTCTGGTATTTGGATTCTCTCCGGTACGGTTACAAAGGTACCTTGCATAGTATCACTGTTCCAGTTTAACCACTCATATACTGCACTATTATTAGCTAAAGAACTGTCTATAGCTGTAAGTGATTTAGATTTTTCTCTAACCGCAATAACATCACCTGGTTTTAAGGAGTAAGAAGGAATATTTACAATATTTCCATTTACTGTGATATGACGATGAGAAACCAACTGACGTGCACCTCTACGAGAAGGGGAAACTCCCAATCTATAGACTACATTGTCTAATCTAGATTCACATAATTGTAATAAAATTTCACCTGTAATTCCTTTGCTTCTAGAAGCTCTTTCAAATAAGTTTCTAAACTGACGCTCTAAAATTCCATAAGAATATTTTGCTTTTTGCTTTTCCATTAATTGGATAGCATATTCAGATTTTTTGCCACGACGTCTGTTATTACCGTGTTGTCCCGGAGGGTAGTTTCTTTTTTCGAAAGATTTGTCATCTCCGAATATTGCCTCGCCAAATTTACGAGCAATTTTTGTTTTTGGTCCTGTATATCTTGCCATTTTTTGTTTTTTTAGAAAGGGATTATGAATTAAGGCTTATCCTTCGATAATCTAATATCCTTTCATGAATTAATTATAATACTGTTCTTACATTTCAGGAATTTCAGTATTTATATATTTTATCAATTTTATCAATAAAATAATTTCAACTTAAACTCTACGTCTTTTAGGAGGTCTACAACCGTTATGAGGTAATGGAGTAACATCAATAATTTCAGTTACCTCTATACCAGCATTATGTATAGTTCTGATAGCAGATTCTCTACCGTTACCAGGTCCTTTTACATAAACTTTAACTTTTCTAAGTCCAGCTTCATGTGCTACTTTAGCACAATCTTCGGCAGCAGTTTGAGCTGCATAAGGTGTGTTCTTTTTAGAACCTCTAAACCCTTGTTTACCAGCTGAAGACCAAGAAATAACGTCCCCTTTTTTATTAGTTAAAGAAATAATAATGTTATTAAAAGACGCTTTGATATGAGCTTCTCCAATTGCATCAACTACAACTTTACGTTTTTTTGTATTCGCTTTTGCCATATTTTTAATGTTTAGTCAATTGACTTTAGTTATTAATCGTTTTAAATTCTAACACTCAATAACTAAAGACAAATGTCTATTTATTATTTAGTTGCTTTCTTTTTATTAGCAACAGTTTTTCTTTTACCTTTTCTAGTTCTAGAATTATTCTTAGTTCTTTGACCTCTTAAAGGTAAACCCGATCTATGACGAATACCTCTATAACAACCAATATCCATTAAACGCTTAATGTTCAATTGAGTTTCAGAACGCAATTCACCTTCAATAGTAAAATTACCAACTTGTTCTCTTATTCTACCAATTTCATCATCAGTCCAATCTTGAACTTTAGTGCTTTCATCTACCTTTGCTTTTGCTAAAACCTCTTTAGCCCTGTTTCTACCAATTCCGTAGATATAAGTTAATGAAATAACCCCTCTTTTGTTTTTTGGTATGTCAATTCCTGCTATTCTTGCCATAATTATCCTTGTCTTTGTTTAAATCTAGGATTCTTTTTATTGATTACATATAATCTACCTTTTCTGCGTACTATTTTGCAGTCGGCACTTCTCTTTTTTACTGATGCTCTAACCTTCATCGTTATATTTTTAGTATCTGTAAGTTATACGAGCCTTAGTCAAATCATAAGGACTCATTTCTAATTTTACTTTATCTCCCGGTAATAATTTGATATAATGCATACGCATTTTACCAGAAATATGTGCAGTAACAATATGACCATTTTCTAGTTCAACACGAAACATAGCATTAGATAATGCTTCGTTAATTGTTCCGTCTTGTTCTATTGCTTTCTGTTTTGCCATAATTTTTATGTTACTGATTTTCTTTTAGTTCCTGTTTTCATTAAACCATCATAATGGCGATTTAATAAATGTGAATTGATTTGTTGAATAGTATCTATCGCAACACCAACCATAATCAACAATGAAGTACCTCCATAGAATATTGCCCATCCGGGTTGTACACCTGCCTTAACAATAAATGCAGGTAATATTGCTAATATTGCTAAGAATATTGATCCCGGTAAAGTAATACGAGATAATATAGTATCTAAATAATCAGCTGTTTCTTTACCTGGTCTAATGCCTGGTAAAAAACCACCACTCCTTTTTAAATCATCAGCCATTTTATTGGTTGGTATAGTTATTGCCGTATAGAAATAACTAAAAATAATGATCAAAACAGCAAAAAGGACATTATACCAAAGACCAAACATATCTTGAAAAGCAATACCAATAGATTTTAATGTATTATTCTCAGAACTAGATAAAAGTTGTGGAACAAACATTAATGCTTGTGCAAATATTATAGGCATTACTCCAGAAGAATTTAACTTTAAAGGAATATATTGTCTAGCACCTGCCGCATCTTGAATATTTCCTGCAACTGTACGTCTTGCATATTGTACTGAAATACGTCTAACAGCAGTTACTAAGAATATACATGCCAATATAGCTACTAACCATAAAATCACTTCAATTAGAATCATAAGTAAACCTCCATTAGATTGAGTTACTCTAGATGTAAATTCCTGTAAAAAGGTAGAGGGTAATCTGGCAATAATCCCTATCATAATTAATAAAGAAATACCATTACCAATACCTTTATCTGTAATTCTTTCACCTAACCACATGGCAAAAACGGTACCTGTTGTTAACAAGACCAAAGATGAAAAGAAAAACATTGGACCATTACCTAATAAAAAGGCACTTTGAGGTATTCCCAAAGCTGGTAAACCCAATATATAAGCCGGTGCTTGTAATAGTAAAATACCAATGGTTAACCAACGTGTTATTTGGTTTATCTTTTTACGACCACTTTCACCTTCTTTTTGCAATTTTTGTAAATAAGGCACTGCTATCCCCATTAATTGAACAACAATAGAAGCAGAGATATAAGGCATAATACCCAATGCCATTACAGAGGCTTGGGCAAATGCACCACCAGTAAAGGCATTTAATAATCCTAAAAGATTATTATCATTTGTAGTATTTTGAAGACTGGCCAATTGTGTACCGTCTATACCCGGCAAAGTTACTTGTGCCGCCAAACGATATACAACCATTAAACCAAGTGTTAAGATAATTTTATTTCTTAACTCTTCAATTTTCCAAATATCTTGTATGCTACTTATAAATTTTTTCATTTATACTTATAATAATCTTTATAATGTAACTGCTTTTCCACCTGCTTTTTCAATAGCTTCTTTTGAAGATGCAGTAAATTTATGTACCGTAATTTCTAATTTAGCTTTCAGATCTCCTCTACCTAAAATTTTAACTAGGTCATTTTTACCAACCAATCCATTTTCTACAAGAATATCTACCGTGATAACATCTTTAATGCTACCATTATCAACTAACCCTTGAATAGTATCTAAATTGATAACCGCATATTCTTTACGGTTTATATTAGTAAATCCGAATTTAGGTACACGACGCTGTATTGGCATCTGACCACCTTCAAAACCTATCTTTTTAGAATAACCTGAACGAGATTTTGCTCCTTTATGACCTCTGGTAGCGGTACCACCTTTACCAGATCCTTGTCCTCTACCTATTCTTTTCGCTTTATTTTTAACTGAACCTTTTGCAGGTCTTAAGTTATTTAATTCCATATTGTTATCTTATTTAACTTCTTCAACAGAAACTAAGTGTTTAACTTTATTCACCATTCCAAGGATAGTAGCTGATGCTTCATGCTCAACAACCTGATCCATTTTACGTAAACCCAATGCCTCTAAAGTTCTCTTTTGATCTTGTGGACGCCTAATTTTACTACGTACTTGTTTTACTCTAATTTTTTTCATTTGTACAAATTTATTGTTCTTTAACGGTTAACTAAACTTCAGTAATGATTTATCCTATTATCAGTTGAGGAAAAACATTAACTACATATTCATATACCCTTGAGTTTATCCGTTAAAAACCTTATCTAAAGAAATACCTCTTTCTTTGGCTACAGTATTCGCATCACGCAATTGTAATAATGCATCAAAAGTAGCTTTTACAACATTGTGAGGATTAGAAGATCCTTGAGATTTTGACAATACATCATGAACTCCTACAGACTCTAAAACCGCACGTACCGCACCACCTGCAATAACTCCGGTACCATGAGATGCCGGTTTTAAAAACACTTTTGCACCTGCATATTTACCTTTTTGCTCATGTGGCAAGGTCTTTTTAATAATAGGTATTCTTATTAAATTTTTCTTTGCATCTTCAATAGCTTTTGCAATTGCAGAAGCAACATCTTTAGATTTACCTAGACCATGACCTACTACTCCATTTTCGTCACCAACAACAACAATTGCAGAAAAACCAAAAGTTCTACCACCTTTTGTTACCTTAGTAACCCTTTGTACTCCTACCAAATGATCTTTTAATTCTAAACCGCTTGGTTTTACGCGTTCAACGTTTCCGTATTTTTGATACATAATCTTATTAAAATTTTAGTCCTGCTTCTCTTGCACTATCCGCCAGAGCCTTAACTCTACCATGATATAAATATCCATTCCTGTCAAAGGCTACTTTTTCAATACCTGCTTTTACAGCTTTTTCCGCTAATGATTTACCTACCTCTGCAGCAATTTCTATTTTAGTTCCTTTAGCAGCAATTTTCTTATCTCTTGATGATGCTGCAACTAAAGTATTACCTGTAATATCATCTATTAATTGAGCATTTATTTCTTTATTACTTCTAAATACTGAAAGCCTTGGCTTCGTAGCACTACCAGAAATAATTTTTCTGATTCTATGCTTTATTCTTTGTCTTCGTTCTAGCTTTGATAATGCCATTTGATTTACGATTTATTCGATGTTATCAATTATGCAGATTTACCTGCTTTTCTTCTTATTTCTTCACCTACAAACTTAATCCCTTTTCCTTTATATGGTTCAGGTTTACGATAAGAGCGAATTTTAGCTGCCACTTGACCTACCAACTGTTTATCAATTGAAGAAAGTTTTATAAGAGGATTTTTACCTTTTTCTGAAATTGTTTCAACTTTCACTTCTGGAGCTAAGTACATTACAATATTATGAGAAAAACCCAATGCTAAATCTAATTTCTGTCCTTGATGACTTGCTCTATAACCTACACCAACTAACTCTAATTCTTTAGTAAAGCCTTTAGTTACACCTTCAACCATATTATTAATTAAAGCTCTATATAAACCATGTTTTGATTTATATTCTTTATTTTCTGAAGGTCTTTCCAATACTAAATTGCCTTCATCCATTTTTACAGTAATATCTTTTATCTCTTCAGATAATTCTCCTAACTTTCCTTTAACTGTAACTAAGCTATCTTTAATATCTACAGTAACACCTTCTGGAATTTCTATTGGAGCTTTTCCTATTCTTGACATCTCTTAATTCTTTATTAATAAACGTAACATAAAACTTCTCCACCAACATTTTCTTTTTTGGCTTGTTTATTAGTCATTACTCCTTTAGAAGTAGAAACTATTGCAATACCAAGTCCGTTTAAAACTCTAGGTAATTCAGAAGTACTTACATATTTACGTAAACCAGGTTTACTAATTCTTTCAATCTTTTTAATTACAG
Organism: Flavobacteriaceae bacterium UBA2765; assembly: GCA_002352665.1. Classification (GTDB taxonomy): domain Bacteria; phylum Bacteroidota; class Bacteroidia; order Flavobacteriales; family Flavobacteriaceae; genus Aureibaculum. Next base: position 40,537 of record DEIV01000026.1, on the reverse strand, counting down.
GTTGCTTTGATATTTTATCATATTTTAAAGCAATCTTAATTGAATCTTGAACTTTGTTCTCTTCAAACTTATAACTTAAAATATAACCTTGATCAAATAAAATCTTAGTCATTTCTTTCTTTAAGTTAGAAGCCGGTATCTCAACAACTCTAAGACCTGCACTTGCTGCATTTCTAATTCTTGTTAGATAATCTGCTATAGGATCTGTATACATATATATTAATTTACGGTCTTGGTTTTTAACCCCGAGTATTTAGGGTTAAACCTTAAACCAATTTAAATTTTACCAACTTGCCTTTCTTACACCAGGTATTAGACCTTGATTAGCCATTTCTCTAAAAGTAACACGAGAAAGTCCAAATAGTCTCATATATCCTTTAGGTCTACCTGTTAATTTACAACGATTGTGTAAACGTACCGGAGAGGCATTTTTAGGCAATTTTTGTAAGCCTTCAAAATCTCCTGCTTCTTTCAAAGCTTTACGTCTTTCAGCATATTTAGCTACTGTTTTTAATCTTTTAACCTCGCGGGCTTTCATTGATTCTTTAGCCATCTCTTAATTCTTTTTAAATGGTAATCCTAATTCACTTAATAATGATTTAGCTTCTTTATCAGTTTGTGCAGACGTTACAAATGTAATATCCATACCACTAATTTTATTTACTTTATCAATATCAATTTCAGGAAAAATGATTTGTTCTGTAATACCTAAATTATAATTACCCCTACCATCAAAACCATTGGCTTTGATTCCTCTAAAATCCCTCACACGAGGTAAAGAAGCGGTAACTAATCTATCTAAGAATTCATACATCTTTTGATCTCGTAAAGTAACTTTAACACCTATTGGCATTCCTTTACGTAATTTGAATGACGCCACATCCTTTTTAGAAATAGTAGCTATTGCCTTTTGACCAGAAATACTAGCTACTTCATCAAGTGCATAATCAATCAATTTCTTGTCAGCTACAGCTGCTCCTACACCCTTACTAATTACAATTTTTTGTAACTTAGGTACTTGCATAATATTTTTATAACCGAACTCTTCGGTCAAAGCAGCTACAATTCTGCCTTTATATTCTTCTTTAAGTCTTGGTACATATGCCATAACTAAATAATTTCTTTAGATTTTTTTGAGAATCTTACTTTTTTATCTCCTTCCATTCTATATCCTACTTTTGTAGTTGCTCCATTTTCAACCAACATAAGATTAGATATATGTATAGGTGCTTCAAATTTAGAAACGCCACCTTGAGGATTTTGAGCACTAGGTTTGGTATGTTTAGACACCATATTAGCACCTTCAACAATTGCTTTATTCTTATCTCTTAGAATTTTTACAATTTTACCTTCTCTACCTTTATCTGCTCCAACCATTACTCTAACGGTATCTCCAGTTTTTACTTTGAACTTTGTCATCATATATTAATTTAAAGCACTTCAGGTGCTAGTGATACAATTTTCATGAATTGTTTTTCACGAAGTTCTCTGGCAACCGGACCAAAAACACGTGTACCTCGCATTTCTTCAGTTGGACTTAATAATACACAAGCGTTATCATCAAATCTAATATAAGAACCATCCTTACGGCGAACTTCTTTTTTAGTACGAACAACTACGGCTCTTGAAACTTGACCTTTCTTTACAGTTCCGTTAGGTGTAGCTTGCTTTACAGTAACCACAATTTTATCACCTACAGAAGCATATCGTCTTTTAGTACCACCAAGCACTCTAATAACTAATACTTCTTTTGCACCTGTATTATCGGCTACTTTTAATCTTGATTCTTGTTGTAACATAATTATTTAGCTCTTTCTAAGATTTCTACTAACCTCCAACGTTTGGTTTTACTTAATGGACGTGTTTCCATTATCTTAACCGTATCACCAATATTGCAATCGTTTTTCTCGTCATGTGCAACATATTTTTTCGTTTTCATCACGAACTTACCGTACATAGGATGTTTTGCTTTTGTAACTTCATTAACAACAATAGATTTCTCCATTTTGTTACTTGAAACAACCCCTATTCTTTCTTTTCTAAGATTTCTTTTTTCCATCTTGTAAATACGAATACAATTATTGTACTTCTCTTTTAGTTAATTCTGTAGCAAGTCTGGCAACAGTTCTTTTTAAATCTCTCAATTGAATTGGATTTTCTAAAGGAGAAATAGCATGTGCCATTTTTAAATCTGTATAATTTTTCTTTAGTGATACCAATTGCTCTTGTAAATCTGCTACAGATAATTCTTTAATTTCTGATTGTTTCATGTGTTTATTCTTATTGCTTTGTCATCTGTCACATGCTGTTCGCTTTCTACCATTTCTATTTGTTAGAAAATTTGTGACATACTCGTTTCATCTTCTATTTAATTTACGCGTCGTTAGAATCGTAATCTCTTGCAATTATAAATTTCGTTCTTACTGGTAACTTCTGAGCTGCTAAACGCAAAGCTTCTTTAGCAACTTCAATAGGAACTCCTCCAATTTCGAATAAAATCCTACCTGGTTTTACCACAGCCACAAAATATTCAGGTGCACCCTTACCTTTACCCATACGTACTTCTAATGGTTTTTTAGTAATAGGCTTATCGGGAAAAATTTTAATCCAAATACTTCCTTGTCTCTTCATATAACGTGTTGCCGCAATACGAGCCGCCTCAATTTGACGCGAAGTCAAAAGATTTTGATCTAAAGATTTTATACCGAACATTCCGTTAGAAAGTAAATGACCTCTATTGGAATTACCTTTCATATTTCCTTTAGCCTTCTGTACTTTACGATATTTCGTTCTCTTTGGTTGTAACATTTTCTAAACTTTAAAAAATTTATTTTCTTCTTTGAGGTCTTCTTCCTCCACCTTTTTTTGAATCACCACCTTTACCTTGCTTTTTAGACAATCCAACTAAAGGAGATAATTCTCTTTTACCATAAACCTCACCTTTCATAATCCACACTTTAACACCTATTCTTCCATAAGTAGTATGTGCTTCTACTAAAGCATAATCAATATCTGCTCTAAAAGTAGATAAAGGAATTCTACCTTCTTTATAAGATTCTGAACGTGCCATTTCCGCACCATTCAATCGACCAGATATTTGAACTTTAATACCTTCAGCATTCATACGAATAGTTGCAGCTATAGCCATTTTTATGGCTCTTCTATAAGAAATTCTATTTTCTATTTGACGTGCTATACTTGATGCTACCAAAAATGCATCTAATTCTGGACGCTTAATTTCAAAAATATTAATTTGAACTTCTTTACCTGTAATTTTTTTAAGCTCTTCCTTTAACTTATCAACTTCTTGACCACCTTTACCGATAATTATTCCAGGTCGGGCAGTAGTAATCGTAATAGTTATCAATTTTAGTGTACGCTCAATGATTACTCTAGATACGCTAGCTTTCGCTAATCTAGTGTGAATATACTTTCTTATCTTATCATCTTCAGCAATTTTATCACCATAGTCATTTCCACCATACCAGTTAGATTCCCATCCTCTGATAATTCCTAAACGATTTCCTATTGGATTAGTTTTTTGTCCCATACTATTTACGAATTGCTTGTATTATTTTTTTCTCCTAATATCATTGTAACATGATTTGAACGTTTTCTAATTCTGTGAGCACGACCTTGTGGTGCCGGTCTCAATCTTTTTAACATCATAGCACTATCTACATAAATTTCTTTTACAAATAGACCCGCATCTTCAATATTTGCACTTTCATTTTTAGCTTGCCAATTGGCAATTGCAGATAATGTTAATTTCTCTAAATTACGTGCAGCTTCTTTAGAACTAAATTTTAAAATTGCCAAAGCTTTTTCAACTTCAACACCTCTAATTAAATCTGCTACTAAACGCATTTTTCTTGGCGATGTAGGGCAGCCATTCAGTTTGGCAAAAAATTTATTTTTGCGTTCTTCCTTAAGCTGCTGTGCTCTTAATTTTTTTCGAACTCCCATGATTTCCTACTTATTTTTTACCTTTATTTTTAGCACCTGCATGCCCTCTAAAAGAACGTGTTGGTGAAAATTCTCCTAATTTATGACCTACCATGTTTTCAGTAATATATACTGGTACAAATTGACGACCATTGTGAACTCCAATAGTTTGTCCCACAAAATCAGGGGTTATCATAGAGGCTCTAGACCAAGTTTTGATAACTGATTTTTTACCAGATTCTATATTTTTTTGTACTTTCTTTTCCAATTTATGGAAAACATAAGGTCCTTTTTTTAATGAACGTGCCATAATTTATCTACTTATTTTTTTCTACGTTCTATAATATATTTATTACTCGCTTTGGTCTTAGAACGTGTTTTAAATCCTTTAGCCGGAATTCCGTTTCTAGATCTTGGATGTCCTCCTGAAGATTTACCTTCACCACCACCCATTGGATGATCTACCGGATTCATAACCACCGCTCTAGTTCTTGGTCTTTTACCTAACCATCTACTTCTACCTGCTTTACCAGATACTAATAATTGATGATCAGAATTTGATACAACACCTATCGTAGCCTTACAAGTAACTAATATCAGTCTAATTTCACTTGATGGTAATTTTATCGTGGCGTACTTACCTTCTTTCGCTACTAATTGAGCAAAAGAACCAGCACTCCGAGCAATAACAGCTCCTTGACCGGGATGCAATTCTATACAAGAAATTACAGTACCCAAAGGAATAGAATTTAACAACATAGCGTTTCCTATTTCAGGACTAGCTTTTTCACCAGAAATTACCGTTTGACCTACTTTCAATCCACCTTGAGCGATAATATAACGCTTTTCACCATCCGCATAATTTAATAATGCAATAAGTGCAGAACGATTAGGGTCATACTCAATAGATTTTACAGTTGCAGGAATACCATCTTTGTCTCTTTTAAAATCAACAATACGATATCTTTTTTTATGACCACCTCCTAAATATCGCATGGTCATTTTACCTCTATTATTTCTACCACCTGATCTTTTCTGCGGAGCTAATAAACTTTTCTCTGGTCTATCAGTAGTCACAGCATCAAAGTCGTTTACAACTCTAAAACGCTGACCCGGTGTTATTGGTTTTAATTTTCTTAATGCCATCTTTTTTCGTCTTAAATATTGCTATAAAAATCTATATTCTCACCCTCAGCTAACTCAATAACAGCCTTTTTGTAAGCTCCTATTTTACCAACTACAACACCTCTTTTGGTGTGTTTAGTATTACGCTTAACAGGATAAACCATGGTATTAACTTTTAAAACAGAAACACCATATGTTTTTTCAACAGCTTCTTTAATTTCAATCTTATTTGCACCTTTATCAACCTGAAAAGTGAATCTATTCTGCAACTCGCTCAGGTCATTTGCTTTTTCCGTAATAATAGGTTTAATTAAAATACTCATAATATTACTTACTTAAATTAGATTCAACTTCTTCTATACAAGCCTCTGACATTACAATTTTATTTGCGTTTAACGTATTGTAAGTGTTTAATTTTGAGGCATTTATAACTTCTGTGCTTTTTAAATTGCGTGACGACAAATATACATTTTTATTTGAAGCCTCCAACACAAATAAAGATTTTTTATTATTAAGTTCTAGTGCTATCAAAATATCCTTAAAATTTTTAGTTTTTGGAGCGTCAAAATCAAATTTTTCCAACACCACAATATTGTCTCCTTTGGCTTTCATTGACAAAGCCGATTGACGAGCCAAACGCTTTAAATTTTTATTCAATTTAAAACCATAATTTCTAGGTCTAGGTCCAAAAACTCTACCCCCTCCTCTAAACACAGGAGATTTAATACTACCCGCACGAGCTGTACCGGTACCTTTTTGTTTTTTGATCTTTCTAGTACTACCTATAATTTCAGCCCTTTCTTTAGCTTTATGTGTACCTTGTCTCTGGTTTGCTAAATATTGCTTAACATCCAAATAAACTGCATGTTTATTTGGCTCTATAGCAAAGATAGCATCTGAAAGTTCAACATTTCTTCCAGTCTTTTTTCCGTTTATGTCTACAACTGCTACTTTCATTATTTCTGAATAGTTATATAAGAGTTCTTATGACCGGGAACGGCACCTTTTACAACTAAAAGATTCTTTTCCGGTATTACTTTTAAAACTCTTAAGTTTTGAACTTTTACTTTTTCACCGCCCATTCTACCTGCCATTCTCATACCTTTAAATACTCTTGCAGGATAAGAAGCTGCACCCACTGAACCGGGAGCTCTTAAACGATTGTGTTGACCGTGAGTTGCTTGACCAACACCTGCAAAACCGTGACGTTTTACAACACCTTGAAAACCTTTACCTTTTGAGGTTCCGGCAACATCAACAAATTCACCTTCTTCAAAGTGATCTACAGTAATCAGATCACCTAATTTGTACTCCTTATCATAACCTTGAAATTCTACAACACGATTCTTAGCAGTAGTACCAGCTTTTTTAAAGTGCCCTTTTAACGCTTTAGTTGTCTGCTTTTCTGCTTTGTCATCGAAACCTAGTTGTAAGGCATCATAGCCATCAATCTCTTTGGTTCTGACTTGGGTAACTACACAAGGACCGGCTTTGATAACTGTACATGGAATATTTTTTCCATTGTCATCAAAAATACTGGTCATTCCTATTTTCTTTCCTATTAACCCAGACATTTTAATTATTTATTAATTATTATTACTTATTATTCAAAAAAAACAGGGTCAAAAACACTTCAACCCTGAATGTATTTTTTACCGTTTTTCCCTTGTCAACCGCTCGGGACATGTTTACTTCTGCCTAAGCAGAAATTTTTCAACTCTTCATCAATCATTTATGAGATTCCCACCTTTGCGGGAACTTAATTCAACTAAGGTTTTTCAGTTCGCTTTAGCTCCTTAAAACCAAGTTTCACTAAACCTTTATCTCAACCTCAACACCACTAGGTAATTCTAATTTCATCAAAGCATCAATTGTTTTTGACGAAGAACTATAAATATCTAGTAATCTTTTATAAGAACTCAATTGAAATTGTTCTCTAGATTTTTTATTAACGTGAGGTGAACGTAATACTGTAAATATTTTTTTGTGTGTAGGTAACGGAATTGGTCCGTTAATAACAGCACCAGTACTTTTTACTGTTTTTACGATTTTCTCAGCAGATTTATCTACTAAATTGTGATCGTAAGACTTTAATTTAATTCTAATTTTTTGACTCATCTTTATCTATTTAGTAAATTAACCTTGTGCTTTTTTAATTACTTCTTCAGAAATATTTGAAGGTGTTGCAGCATAGTGTGAAAATTCCATAGTTGATGTTGCTCTACCAGACGATAATGTTCTTAATGAAGTAACATAACCAAACATTTCAGATAATGGTACTGTAGCTTTCACCACCTTAGACCCTGCTCTATCCGACATATCACTAACCTGGCCTCTTCTACGATTTAAATCACCAACTATATCACCCATATTCTCTTCAGGAGTTAAAGCTTCCAATTTCATAATAGGCTCCATGATCACAGCTCCTGCTCCTTTCGCAGCAGATTTGTAACCTAGTTTCGCAGCTAATTCAAATGAAAGTGCATCAGAATCTACAGGGTGGAAAGAACCATCCGTTAATGTAACCTTCATTGTATCCATTTCATATCCTGCTAAAGGACCATTCTTCATTGCCGCCTTGAATCCTTTCTCAACAGACGGAATAAATTCTTTAGGAATACGTCCTCCCTTAATTTTATCAATAAATTGTAATCCTGTTCCTTCAAAATCTGCATCTACAGGCCCCATTTCGAATACAATATCACCAAACTTACCACGTCCACCAGATTGCTTTTTATAAGTTTCTCTTTGTTCTGTAGTTTTTGTTAATGTTTCTTTATATTCAACTTGTGGTTCTCCTTCGTTAACTTCTACTTTAAATTCACGTTTCAATCTATCCACAATAATATCTAAGTGAAGCTCTCCCATTCCTGAGATAATTGTTTGACCTGAAGCTTCATCTGTTTTCACTTGAAAAGTTGGATCTTCTTCAGCTAACTTAGCCAAGGCCATACCTAATTTATCAACATCGGCCTTAGTTTTAGGCTCAACTGCAATACCAATTACAGGATCTGGAAAATCCATACTTTCTAAGACAATTGGATGTTTTTCATCTGATAAGGTATCACCGGTTTTAATACTTTTAAAACCAACTGCAGCTCCAATATCACCAGCTTCTATATAATCAATGGCATTTTGCTTATTAGAATGCATTTGATAGATACGTGAAATACGTTCTTTTTTCTCTGAACGATTATTCAAGACATATGAACCTGCATCTAATCTACCAGAATACACTCTAAAAAATGCCAAACGACCAACAAAAGGATCTGTTGCAATTTTAAAAGCTAAGGCAGCAAAAGGTTCTTTTACATCTGGCTTACGAGCAATCTCACCACCAGTATTTGGATCAGTACCTACAATGGCATCTTTATCTATTGGTGAAGGTAAATATCTACAAACACCATCTAATAAAAACTGCACGCCTTTATTTTTAAAAGCAGAACCACAAATCATTGGAATGATAGCCATATCCATCACAGCAGCTCTCAATGCATTATGCACTTCTTCTTCTGTAATAGAATCTTCATCTTCCATGAATTTCTCCAACAAATTTTCATCATAACTTGCAACTTCTTCAATCAACAATGCCCTATATTTAGCAGCCTCTTCTTTTAAGTCTTCAGGAATGTCAACAATATCAAATGTTGCACCCATACTTTCTTCATGCCAAATAATAGCTCTATTCTTAACTAAATCTACAATTCCTCTAAAATCAGCTTCATCACCAATAGGCAAAACGATAGGCACAGCATTTGAACCTAACATTTCCTTAACTTGGCGACATACCATCATAAAATCAGATCCTTGACGATCCATTTTATTTACAAAACCAATTCTTGGCACCTTATAGTTATCTGCTAATCTCCAGTTGGTTTCTGATTGAGGCTCAACACCATCAACTGCAGAGAAAAGAAAAACCAAACCATCAAGAACTCTTAATGATCTATTTACTTCAACTGTAAAATCAACGTGACCGGGAGTATCAATAATATTAAAATGATATCCGTGGGCATCAGCTGTTGGTTTACCATTTTCTGTTGGGAATTGCCAAGTACATGTTGTAGCCGCAGAAGTAATTGTGATACCTCTTTCTTGCTCTTGCTCCATCCAGTCCATAGTAGCAGCACCATCATGAACTTCTCCAATTTTATGACTAACACCCGTGTAATAAAGAATACGTTCTGTAGTAGTAGTTTTGCCGGCATCAATATGTGCGGCAATACCTATATTTCTTGTAAATTTTAAATCTCTAGCCATTTCTAATTAAAATCTAAAATGTGAAAATGCTTTATTTGCTTCAGCCATCTTGTGAATATCAGTTCTCTTTTTAACCGCTGCACCTTCTTCTTTAGCCGCTGCCAGAACTTCACCTGCCAAACGTTGAGCCATAGACTTCTCATTACGTTTTCTTGCAAATAAGATCATCCATTTAATAGCCATTGAAACTTTTCTATCCGGTCTGATTTGCATAGGGATTTGAAAGGTGGCACCACCTACTCTTCTACTTCTTACCTCAACATGTGGCATTACATTAGATAAAGCTTCTTTCCAAATTTCTAAAGATGATTTTTCTTCATCTTGCTTTCTTTCTTCAACAATATCCATAGCGTCATAAAATACTTTAAAAGCTACAGACTTTTTACCATCTTTCATTAAATTATTTACAAACCTTGTAACTAACTGATCGTTAAATTTAGGATCTGGTAAAAGAAATCTTTTTTTCGCACTTCTTTTTCTCATTACTTATTTCATTAAAGTGTTAAAATTATTTTTTAGGACGTTTTGTTCCATATTTTGAACGGCGTTGAGTTCGTCCTTCAACTCCTGCAGTATCTAAAGCACCACGAACTACGTGATATTTAACTCCAGGCAAATCTTTTACTCTTCCACCTCTAACTAATACTATCGAGTGCTCTTGTAAATTATGTCCCTCTCCAGGTATGTAAGCGTTTACCTCATTACCGTTAGTTAACCTTACCCTTGCTACTTTACGCATAGCAGAATTTGGTTTTTTTGGTGTTGTAGTATAAACACGTGTACATACGCCTCTTCTTTGTGGACAAGAATTCAATGCAGCCGATTTGTTCTTCTTAGTTATTTGGGTTCTTCCCTTGCGTACTAATTGCTGTATAGTTGGCATATAAATTATTAATTATTTCTAGTTTTTGTAAACCTCTTTTTTAAGAGTGTGCAAATGTATAAATAATTTTTGTGGTTTCAAACAGGTGTGAGGTAAAATTTATCATCATTTTAAAAACATTTTTATTTATATATTGTTTAAAAAGTTTTTAAACTATTTTTGACCTGATTTGAAACAGAAAATTACACCATATATATATATAAGTATTTTTATATGTGCTTTTAACTATTCTTTTAGTCAAAAAATTGCATTAAAAATTTCTGCCACCGACAGCACTTCAACATTATTTTTGAAGTCTATAACCTATCAAAAAAATCATTTCACAGAAAATAGCTTGCTAAAGTCATTAGATTCTATAAAGCAGAAGATTGCACAAATTGGGTTTATAAATTACAAATTAGACAGTGTTTCAAAAAACGACACACTTTATCATGTATATTTTGATGTTAGGAACCGGGTCAAAGTAATTAAAGTACTTTTTAAAAGTAATGACATCTCTAAAGAAGATTATTTTAATTCTAAAATATCTATATATGATAAATATTTTGAAGTGAGTCCTGAAAATTTACCCGAAGCTCTGAAAGAAATAGCCATAATTTATGAATCCAAAGGAATTTCTTTTACAGAAGTATCATTGCATAATATTTTAGTGAAGCATGATACTATAGTCTCTCGGCTTAAAATCAAGAAATATAAACCGAGAACCATAGATAAAATAATTATTAAAGGATATACTGATTTCCCTATAACCTATGTAAAAAATGACTTGAGACTAAAAATCAATACTACATTTTCAAAGACCAAGCTAGATGAGGCATCCAATACGATTAACAATTTGCCCTTTGTGTCCGAACTAAAAGCTCCTGAAGTTTTATTCACCAAAGATTCTACTATTGTTTATCTATATTTAAAGAAGAAACTTTCAAATAAATTTGATGGTTTAATTGGTTTCACTTCAAAAGAAGATGGCAAGGGTTTACAATTTAGCGGCTACCTTGACTTATCATTGAACAATATATTGAACTTAGGTGAAAAATTTTCATTAATTTGGAAAAACAATGGTAATGACCGACAGGTTTTTGACTTAGGCGTAACATTACCATATATATTTAAGTCAAATTTTTCGCCAAATGTCGCTTTAAATATATATAAACAAGATTCTTCTTTTGTAAATACCAAAATAAATATTTCTCTTCCTTATAAATTAAATTCAAGAAACTCAATAGGATTATCTCTTCATTCTGAAAGCTCGTCTAATCTTTTGTCAATTAACAATAGTAATATTGAAGACTATAGTAATATATTCTATGGACTAAATTACAGTTACCACATACCAAATAAACACCCTATATTTTCAGAAAAGTTCAATATCTATGTTGAAGCTCTTACCGGAAAAAGAAAAAATAACATTAACAATGTAAATCAGAATAAGTTGCTCTTACAAACCAATTTTTTATGGAGTTTAGATCTAAAGCATCATGTTTTTATTCAAAATCAAAGTGGTACAATTACATCTAAGAACTTATTCAGTAATGAACTATTTAGGCTAGGTGGCAACAATAGCATTAGAGGATTTAATGAAGAAAGTCTAACCGCTTCAACCTACAGTTTATTTAATATTGAGTATAGGTTCAATACTGACAATTTATCATATTTATACTCCATTACAGATATAGGATATATTGAAAATCTAAACACTAATCTCTCTTCAAAACTATACACCTTAGGACTTGGTTACGCCTTTAAGTCAAAAATAGGTATGTTAAATTTAAGTTATGCTTTGGGTGGATTTCCTGACGTTGCTTTAAATTTCAACAATTCGCTATTTCATTTCAAGATTATTACAAATTTCTAAAAAGTAAATTTTAACTTAGTCGGATAAGTATTTATTCCTTTCAAAAATTTGGTTATTTAACAATTAATTAAGACTTTTGTAAAAATTAATTCAAATAAATATAAACATGAAAACAAAGTTTAGTGGATTTTTAATGCTATTACTAGCGTTTGCAGTGCAATTTACATTTGCACAAGAAAAAACTATCTCAGGTACTGTTTCTGATGAAACAGGTCCTTTACCTGGAGTTAGTGTAATTATTAAAGGTACTACAAAGGGTACTGAAACAGATTTTGATGGTAAGTATTCATTGGCTGCCAAAGAAGGTGACGTTATTCAATACAGTTTTATTGGTATGTCAACTCAAGACGTCACTGTTGGTGCTTCAAATACTATGAACGTGGTGATGCGGGCCGACAATGTACTTGATGAAGTTGTGGTAACGGCTTTGGGTATTTCAAGAGAAAAGAAATCTTTAGGTTATGCAACACAAGAGGTAGAAGGTGAAGAACTTAATAGAGTTAAAAGCGGGAATTTTGTTAATGCACTTTCAGGTAAAGCTTCTGGTGTACAAATTAGAAAAAATAACAATTTAGGGGGCTCTACTAATGTTGTAATAAGAGGTAATGCTTCTTTGACAGGTAGTAACCAAGCCTTATTTGTTATTGATGGTGTTCCAATTAATAATGCAAATTCAAATTCACAATTCCAAGGGCAAGCTGTTGGTGGTTATTATGATTATGGAAATAGTGCTTCAGATATCAATCCTGAGGATATAGAATCTATGAATATATTGAAAGGTGCTGCAGCAACTGCTTTATATGGTTCAAGAGCTGCAAATGGTGTAATTATGATTACTACCAAAAAAGGGAAAGATGCTAAAGGTTATGGAATTACTATTAATTCAGGAATGACTATCGGTTCTATAGATAAAAGTACTTTTGCAAAATACCAAACTCAATATGGTGCTGGTTATGGTCATTATTATGATGGTCCTGATGACCATTGGTATATTGAAGATGTTACTGGAGATGGCAATGATGATCAAGTAGTTCTATATACTGAAGATGGATCTTATGGAGCTGCCTTTGATTCTAGCTTAATGGTATATCAATGGGATTCTTTTGATCCAGAGTTAGCTAATTATAGAACAGCTACACCTTGGGTTAATGCTGAAAACGGACCGATAACATTTTTTGAAACTCCTGTTACTTTAACAAATTCTATTTCATTAGATAAAGCTTTTGATCAAGGATCCTTAAGATTAAACTATAGTCAATTTGATCAATCAGGCTTAATGCCCAATAGTTCTATTAAGAAACACAATTTTTCAATGAGTGGTAGTGCTAAGCTGAAGAAAAATTTAACCGTTACTGGGTATGCAAATTACATCAAAACGAATGGTTTGGGTCGTAACTCAACAGGTTATAATGATAATATTATCGGTAATTTTAAACAATGGTGGCAAACCAATGTTGACATACAGCAACAACAAGATGCTTATTTTTCAACAGGAAGAAATATAACATGGAACCCTGCTTCGTCTGATGCTGGTTCTGTACCTATTTTCTGGGACAACCCATATTGGACTAGATATCAAAATTTTCAAAATGATAGTCGTAATCGCTTTATTGGAAATATATCTTTAAAGTATGAATTAAATGACTGGTTAGATGTCACAGCCAGAGTTGCAACAGATACTTATTCTGAATTACAAGAAGAAAGGAGAGCCAATGGTAGTGTTGCTAGTAGTTTTGGAGTACCAGACAGTCAAGGGAATAGAGGAAATGTTGATTCTGGATATGGTAGAAGAAATATTCAAAATGCAGAAACGAACTATGATTTAATGTTGAATTTTAATAAAGACTTAAGTGATAAGTTTAACCTTAAAGGTATTTTAGGAACAAATATTAGAAGAAATGAATATAATTCTATTTACGCATCGACGAGTGGAGGACTAAGTGTACCGTTTTTATATTCTTTACAGAATAGTGTTGGTCCATTACCGCTACCTAAAGAGAGGGCTGAAAAAATAGGTGTTGATGGCATATATGCCAGTCTTTCCATTGGTTATAATGATTTGCTATACGTAGATGCTACCATTAGAAGGGATCATTCATCAACCTTACCAAGCGATAATAGTAGTTTTTATTACCCATCAGTTGCAACAAGTTTTGTCTTTTCTAAACTTATAGACGGTGAGACGATTTCTTTTGGGAAAATTAGGGCAAATTATGCAGAAGTTGGTAATAGTGCTCCGTTTGATTTTCTATATGATAGTTTTAATGTAAACACTCCTATTGGAAGTGCTAGCACATCTGTAGGTAATGTGAAGAAAAATCCTAATTTAAAACCAGAAACGACCAAAAGTTTAGAGTTTGGTTTGGAAATGAAATTCCTAAAAAATAGACTTGGATTTGATGTTGCTTATTATAAAAACAATTCCGTAGATCAAATTTTTGGAGTACCTGTAACTCGATCTACAGGCTATACTTCTAAAATTCTAAATGCAGGGGAAATTGAAAATAAAGGATTTGAGGTTAGTTTATATGGCTCTCCAATAAAAACTGCTGACTTGAGTTGGAATATTAATGTAAACTGGTCTAAAAATGAGAATACAGTTATTTCTTTAGAAGATGGTATTGAAAATCTACAATTAGGTTCTTTTCAAGGTGGTGTAACAATTAATGCTCGTGTAGGTGAACCTTATGGAGTTATCCAGGGTACAGATTTCACATACCTCAATGGAGAAAAAGTTGTTGATGCTGCTAGTGGTCAATATGTTCCTACTTCAACTTCAGATAAGGTTATAGGTGATACTAATCCTGATTGGTTAATGGGTATTTCAAATAGTTTTTCATACAAAAACTTATCTTTTAGTTTTTTAATTGATATTCAAGAAGGTGGTGCTATTTTTTCACTGGACCAATGGTACGGACAAGCTACTGGTTTATATGCTGAAACAGCCTTTATTAATGATTTAGGAAATCCAGTAAGAAATTTTATAGCTGACGGTGGTGGTTTTATAAACCCTGGTGTTAATGCTGATGGGACGCAAAACACCACACGTATTAGAGCAGATAGATTTGGAGCTTTTGGATATAGAAGGGGTTTACCGAATAAAGCATTCGTTTATGATGCTAGTTATGTTAAACTACGTGAGGTAGCCTTGTCATATAGCCTTCCTTCAAAACTTATAAGTAAGACTTTTTTATCAAATGTTACATTTAGTGTTGTTGGTTCAAATCTGTGGATCATAAGTAAAGATTTACCTCATGCTGATCCTGAGTCTGGATTATCTTCAGGTAATTTACAAGGCTATTCAACAGGATCATTGCCAACTACAAAAGATTACAGTTTTAACCTTAAACTACAATTTTAAAAAAAAGAAAAAATGAAAAAAATACTAATATTAATAACAGTAGTAATTTTTGCTTCTTGTTCTAGTAATCTGGAAGATTTGAATCAAAATATTAAAGATCCTTCCGCTGTACCTGGTGAAAGTTTGTTTACCGGTGCGCAAAAGAGTTTAGTTGATCAAATGGTTGATCTAAATGTAAACAATAATAATACAAAATTATGGAGTCAGTTTTTACAAGAAACAACATATACTGACGAAAGTAATTATGATCAAGTAGGTAGAAATATACCAGGTACACATTGGAGTGTTTTATATAAAGATGTGCTAAAAGATCTAGATGAAGCTTCTAAGGTTATTTCAGCAACTGAATATGCTTTGCCGGAAGATCAACTAACCAAAGCTAATAAATTAGTGGTAATTGAAATTTTGAATGTATATGCATATAGTGTTTTAGTTGATGCTTTTGGTAACATTCCTTATACCGAAGCTTTAGATATTGATAACTTACTACCAATATACGATGATGGATTAACAATTTATAAAGATTTAATTTCTAGATTATCAGTAGCAATAGATGACTTAGATACTTCTAATGGTAGTTTTGGAGCTGCCGATAGAATTTATAATGGAGATGTCTCAAAATGGAAATTATTCGCTAATTCATTAAAATTAAGAATGGGTATCTTGTTATCAGATGTAGATAATGCTTTAGCAAAACAAACCGTTGAAGCTGCTGTTGCGGATGGACTAATTTCAAGTAATGCAGATAATGCTAATTATGCATACTTATCTTCTGACCCTAATACAAATCCTATTCATGCAAATCTTGTTCTAAGCGGAAGACAAGATTATGTCGCCGGAAAAACTATTATTGATATAATGAATGCCTTGAATGACCCAAGAAGACCCCTGTTTTTCGAAAAAGTAGATGGACAATATGTTGGCGGGGAAATAGGCTCTACCTCAAACTATTCATCTCATTCACATGTTTCTGCTCAAGTTGAAGCGGCTACAGCACCTGGCGTAATTTTTGATTATACCGAAGTTGAATTTTTATTGGCTGAAGCATCTGCTAGAAATTTTGCTGTTGGTGGAACAACAAAAAGTCATTATGATGCTGCTATTATGTCTTCTATTGAGAAATGGGGGGGTTCAGCAGCAGATGCTACAACATATTTAGCACAAGCAGGTGTTGATTATGATGCTTCTATAGCTGCAAGTGGAGCGACAATGCCTTGGAAAGAAGTGATTGGTAATCAAAAGTGGATAGCCCTATTCAACAGAGGTTTTGAGGCTTGGACTTCAATTCGTTTATTAGATTTTCCAATTTTAGCTACACCTACAGAAGCTGTTTCAGGTTTCCCAAATAGATATACATATCCTGTAATTGATCAAACATTAAATGGCACCAACTATCAAGCGGCAGCAACTGCTATTGGTGGAGATTTAGCAGAGACAAAACTATTCTGGGATATGTTTTGATACAAACTAAGTGTTAATTTTATAAAAAACCTATGATTTCTACTAGTATCTCATAGGTTTTTTTAATAAAATTTATTAACTTAGTACCGAGACATTCTTCGGTGTTGAACCAACTTTATTCCTCATCTTATTATTCCAAACTAATTTTACTTCAAATCTTTACGCCTTAAGACTTGGTTATATAATAAAATCAAAAATAAGTGTTAAAATTTAGTGCTACTTTAGGTAGGTTCCCTATTATTGCTTTAAATTTCAATAATTCGGTATTTTGTTTAAATATTGTTACTAATTATTAATATCGTATACATATTTAATATTAATAATTGTATTTCATTAAACATTACTCAGCCCAACATTAACTTGCCTTATTAATTTTTAGTTAAAAAAATTGTTTTATTAACATAATTTTAGCACTTTTGCCATAATTAATTCAAATAAATATAAACATGAATACAAAGCTTAGTGGATTTCTAACGCTATTACTAGCGTTTGTAGTGCAATTTACATTTGCACAAGAAAAAACTATCTCGGGTACGGTTTCTGATGAAACAGGAACATTACCAGGAGTTAGCATAATAATCAAAGGTACTTCAACAGGTACTGAAACAGATTTTGATGGTAATTATACCATTCAGGCTAAGGTGGGTGAAATCCTATCTTTTAGTTTTATTGGTATGAGTCCTAAAGAAATTAAGGTTGGTTCTTCAAATACAATTAATGTGGTAATGGAAGCCGACAATGTTCTAGAAGAGGTTGTTGTTACTGGCTATGGAATCAAAAGAGAAAAGGGTTCTATTGGTTCGGCTGTAACTAGTATTGGATCTAGTGAATTAAATGAAGGATCTCAATCTAACATCTCAGATGCTATTAAGGGAAAAGTCGCTGGTGTTGTTATTTCAAGTGCAAGTACAGATCCCGGCTCTTCTTCTGGAGTTATTATAAGAGGGATTAGTACAATTGGAGGAAGCAATCAACCCTTATATATTGTTGATGGTATCCCTGTTAACAATGCCTCGTCCTTCAGTAATAGTCTGAATGGAGCTTACGATTTTGGCCGTGGCTCTGGGGATATAAACCCTGAAGATATTGAATCCATTTCTATCCTTAAAGGAGCTTCAAGTACGGCACTATATGGTTCAAGAGCGGCTAATGGTGTTATCATCATTACAACTAAGAAAGGCTCATCAGGTAAATTAACTATTGACTTTTCTACAACTGCTAATTTTAGCGATATTTTAAGAGCACCTAAATATCAGAATCAATTTGGACAAGGTTGGGATGGACAACATTTTTTAGGAGAAAATGGTTCATGGGGTCCTCGTTTTGATGATGAAGTTCGGGTTTGGGGTAATGTTGTAAACAACTCTCAAAAAATTAAACCTTATTCATTTCAGAAAGATCAACTTAGAAATTTTTTCGACATAGGATCTTCATATACTACTAATGTAGCTATTTCTGGTGGTTCAGGAAATACTTCAGGTCGGTTGTCTTACAATCACGTAAATTCTGATGGTATATTTCCAACTAGTAATGATTCTAATGAAAGAAACACTATTTCTCTATCATTTAATTCAAAAATGGATTTCTTGACTTTTGGTGGTAATTTAAATTACGTTAACATCAATGGTTCTGGTATTCAATCTGGTCAGGGAGCTACAGTCTATAATAACTTAATGCAAATTCCTAATGACTTTGATCTAACTGAATTTAAAGATTATAAAAATGATCCTTTTAACACAGTTGATAATTATTATACTGCTTTTGGAATTACCAATCCATATTTTACGCTTAATGAAGATGGTGCAAAATATACCAAGGAAAGAGTTTATGGTTCGTTTAACATGACAGCAAAAATTAATGATTGGTCTAACATATCTTACAAATTAGGTTTGGATCAATATAGTGAGTACACCAAAGTTTGGAATGCAATAATTGATGCGGCTCCTGGTAGCCCTAATGATGGATCTAGTACAGAGCAACCTGGATTTTATGGTGAATTCCAGAATTTTGTAAAGCAGGTAAATCATGATATTTTATATAATCTTGATTTTGACCTAAATGAAAGTATAAATCTGACTTCTACTTTTGGCTTTAATTATAATGACAGGACAAACAAGGCAGCATCCGCTACAGTTACTTCTCAAGATATTCCAGATTTCTACTCACTTTCTAACTCTGCTAGTCCAGTGACCGCTGCTTCTTCAGTTTCTAAGAGAAGATTATTTGGTATATTAAATTCTACTTCACTTTCTTACAAGGATATGTTATTTCTTACAGCTAATTTAAGAAACGATTGGTATTCTACGTTACCAGAAGAGAACAGATCAGTTCTTTATGGAGGTGTCAATGGTTCTTGGGTTTTTACTAATAGCTTCCCTGATATCAAAAATGTGATTAGTTATGGTAAAATAAGATTGGGGTATGGAGAAACTGGGGTTGATACAAATCCTTATCAAATTAATCCTGTAAATGTTGCTGGATCAACAGACAATCAAGGTTTTAGATTCCTTAATTTCCCAGTAGGTGGTTTAAATGCTTTTGAAGTAGGTAATAGAGCTGGGAACCCTGATTTAAAACCTGAAAGAAGAAAAGAGTTTGAGATTGGTGGTGAATTATCTTTTTTAAAAAATCGTATTAGTATTGATTTCACCTATTACGATGCTACTGTAGAAGATCAAATTTTAAGTTTACCTTTAGCAGCAACTTCTGGTTTTACTACACAAACGGCTAATATTGGTACAATTTCTAACTCTGGTTATGAAGCACTTCTTAAGCTTGGAATATTCAGAAACGGTAATAAAGGATTTAATTGGGACATGTCTATAAACTACGCTAGCAATGATGCTATTTTAGAAAAACTAGATGACAGAGTAGATCAAATCGGACTTGGTGGATTAAGTACCATAAGTTTGGTCGCTAGAGAAGGCGAACCCTTAGCACTTATTGAAGGTAGTGTTCCTTTAACTGATCCTAGCGGAAATATAGTTGTTGACAATAATGGTGTGCCTATTGCATCTCCTGTTAAAGAAGTCTATGGAAATACACAATATGACTATACTTTAGGTATTTCTAATGAGTTTTCTTATAAAGGTTTTTCTCTTGGTTTTTCAATAGATGTTAGACAAGGAGGCTTAATGTTTAGTCGTACTGCCAGTATAACAAGGTTTACAGGAAACTCAATCACAACTACTATAAATGATAGAGAACCATATATAATTCCAGGTTCTGTTAATAGAATAGACGATGGGTCGGGTAATATATCTTATGTTGAGAATACCACCGCTATAGACTCAGAACATTGGGATGATTATTACCGTGCGTCATCGGTTGAAAGAGGAGATGTTATTGATAAATCTTTTGTCAAATTGAGAGAAGTTACTTTAGCATATAATTTTTCAAAAAAAATAATAGAGAATACACCATTTGAAAATATTACATTTGCAGTAATAGGTAGAAATTTATTACTGTTCACACCGGAATCTAATCAATATATTGACCCTGAAACGTCGACATTTGGTACGGATCTTAGGAGTCAGTTTGGTGAATTTAGTGCAAGTCCAAGTACTAGAAGTATTGGATTTACATTAAAAGCTAGGTTTTAATTAATTAAAAAAACATAAAAATGAAAAACATATTAAAATTTCTTTTTTTCTTTATACTGATTACTTCATGTGAGGATAATTTGAATATAAATGACAACCCTAACACTCCAGTGGATGTTGACAAAAAATTTGTATTGACAGCTGCTCAGGGTTCCTTAGCAACAGCAATGGGAGGGCAATTGGCCAATCTTGGAGGGTTTTTAGCACAATATCATACGCAACCACCAAGTGCAAGTCAATACACAAATATTGACACTTACAATATGAATATCGACTTTTCAGATAGGTTATGGAATGAGCTTTGGGCTGGTTGTCTAAACGATTTAAAATTTGTGTTAGCTAAGTCTGATGAAGAAGGTGATACCGGTTCTTTTTTAATTGCATCTGTAGTAAGGGCATATACATTTCAAGTACTAACTGATTTGTATGGCGATATACCTTACTCTGAAGCTTTACTTGGTTCTGAAAACATTACACCAAGTGTTGACTTTGGTGGTGATATATATGCAGGTTTAATTGCTGAAATTGATGCAGCACTTGCTAAATACAACGGTAATCCCGTCAATTCCACTGTAGGAGCTCAAGATGCTATTTATAACGCAGACATGTCTGATTGGATTAAATTTGCAAATACATTGAAATTAAAACTTTATATTAGAATGGCTTATACAACTCAAGCAAATGCTTCCGCTGTGACCGCTCTTCTTACTGAAGATAATTTCATTACTTCTGATGCAAAATTCGCATTATATGAGAGTGCACAAAATAAAGCAAATCCATTTTATGATGTTCAAATAGATCGTTTAGGAGATGTCAATAATATTGCTAGTAATTCGCTACTTCAATTTTTGGATACCAATATTGATCCAAGACAAACAGCTATTTATCGTACAAATACTAGCAATATATTTAGAGGTATCGATCAAGGTGATCGTGGAAGTTATGCATCTGAGGTTGCTTCAGATTTTTCTAGGCCAAATATTATAGCAACTACACCAGTATATTTTATGACAGTAGCAGAAAGTAATTTTTTACAGGCAGAAGCTTTAATTAGATATTCTAATGGTACGGGTGCTAAGGCTAAATATGATGCTGGTGTTGCTAATTCTTTTATTACTTACGGATTTACTGCTGCTCAAGCACAAATATTAACTGGTGCTGGTGGTACTTACGAATATGTGCTATCTGCAGATGTGGAAACTGCATTAAGACAAGTAATGATTCAAAAATGGATATCTTTAGCTAATGTTAATAATATTGAAGGCTTTTTTGAATCTAATAGAACTCAATATCCGGAGACAGTAACCTTGGGAAATGAAGATTATTCTATCGGAAATATGCTAGTTTCTGTTAGTTCAGTTTTAACTGGAGATCAAACCCCAAATACTATTTTTTATCCAGATACTGAAACCTCAAAAAACCCTAGTATTACTCAAAAAGCCTCAATTACTGAAAAGGTATGGTGGGATCAGAAATAATGAGTATTCATAAACTTAAAATGTAATATAATGAAAAATAAAAATAAATTTGTAAAAGTTGTTTCTTTAGTCTTTTCAATACTTCTCTTTATTTCATGTAATGAAGAAAGCCCTATTGTATCTGAATTGACATTTTTTCCAACTTTTGAATATGATGAAATTGTTACAGTAGCCGTTGGTACATCATTTACCCCTAATGCTACAGCAACTGCTGATGGATCTGCATTAGATGTAAATGTATCTGGAACTGTTGATGTAAACACTATAGGCATATATAACATAACTTATTCCGCAACAAATGCAGATGGATTTGATGGAACAGCTGCACAGGTGGTTGTAGTTCATAATCCTTCAACATTAGGTACAAATGTATCAGGTGATATAGAAGATGTTAATAGACCAGCAAGAACAGGAGTTATTTCTCTTGTCCCTGGAACTACAAGTATATTTCATGTTACAGACTTTGCCTTTGGAGGTACTTTCCCAATGTATTTTCAAATGGATGGTGATGTTATTTCTGAAATACCTCAAGTTTATCCATTTGGTGCTACTTCGGTAGATTTAACTTATGACCCGATAACTAAAATGTTTACTACGTTTGTTAATCCTTATGGATTTGGTTATACCTTTCAATATCAATAATCAATAAATTTTAAAAAAATGAAAAAAATCTTTAAATATACTTTAGTAGTACTTTTTATTACTGCCTTATCATCATGTGAAACTGAAGAAGGGTTTGAGGACTTCACATTAGAAAAATCTCCAGTTGCAGATGTGTCTGGAGATTGGTACGTTCAAACTTTTGTTGGTGATAATCTAGCATTAGATTATCAACGAATTACAATTTCAAATACAGCAGCAGATAAAGGAACCGAAATTAATATTTTTGATCATAAAAATATTTGGTGGTTTAATTTCAAATCACCAGTTAGTGTAAATGCCTTAACTTTTTCAGGAGATAATTTGGCGAGTGATGTTGAAGGTTATCAAATAACTGTTACTGTTACAAATGGGGTAATTGTAAAAAAGGGCACTACCACTAATTCAGGTAATATAGCTGATAGCATATCATTTGATATAGAATTCTCGGATGATCCTGGAACTATATATCATCTGGAAGGATTTAAAAGAACTGGTTTTTTAGAAGATGAACACTAAATTTCTATTAATTTTAGTTCTAGAAATCCTTACCTCTTAATAAAAAAGAGTTTTAAAGAGACTGTCTTTTCTTTCCGACAGTCTCTTCTTTTATTATTTAAATTCTATACCTACCTTAATCGATGCAACAAAATGAAACCGTATTCGGAATACGAGCCATAATTGAAGCTATTAACGCTGGTCAGAGTTTAGAAAAAATATATATCCAAAAAGGATTGAGTGGGCATTTGTTTTCAGAACTAAATACTTTAATTAAAAAAAATAGCATTTCTTCAAGTCATGTCCCTATTGAAAAGCTAAATCACCTTTCAAAGCATCAAAATCATCAAGGTGTGGTAGCAAAAATTTCGGCTATAGATTTTTATGATTTAGAAGAAATTATAGCTACAAATAAAAAAGAAAACCCTTTATATTTATTATTAGATCAAATAACAGATGTTAGAAACTTTGGTGCCATTTTGCGTACTGCTGAATGTACTGGTGTTGATGCGATTATTATTCCAAACCAAGGAAGTGCACCTTTGAATGCTGATGCTATAAAAACTTCTGCTGGTGCAGCATTTAAAATTCCAATTTGTAAAGTAAATCACTTATTAGATGCCATTTATTATTTACAAGCTGAAGGCATCCAAATTGTTGCTATTACTGAAAAAACTAATGAAACCATTTATCAAACCGAGCTCAATAAGCCTACAGCGTTAATTATGGGTTCTGAGCATAAAGGTATATCGGGATCTATGTTAAAATTAGCTGATGTTAAGGCTAAATTACCCCTTTTGGGAGATATTGCTTCTCTAAATGTTTCTGTGGCTTGTGGTGTGGCTTTATACGAAGTGGTTAGACAACGTCAGCCCATCCCAACCCTTCCCAAAGGGAAGGACTAACAACGTTTCATCTTTATCTTTTCCCCTTCGGAGAAATGTCCGCAGGACAAAGGGGATCATTCTTCTTCATCCACGATCCAATACTTATCTTCAACTCCATCTTCTTCAAGGAGTCCCGAGTTTTCTGGAATGGAAGAGACTTCCCAATCATACTTAAAAGATTTTGGTCCATAATTTCTAAAGAAAATGGCAAGTACGAATCCAACTAAGAAACCTGACAAGTGACCCTCCCAGGAAATTTCTTCTTTTACAGGCAATATATACCAGATCATACTTCCATAAAGAAAAATAACTATTAAAGACACGGCTATCAGCCTATAATACTTTCTTATAATACCGCTAAAAAACACAAAACTAAATAATAAATAGACAATACCACTAGCACCAATATGATATGAGGGTCTAGCAATAATCCATGTTAAAAGACCCGTAAATAAGGTGCCTAATATTAATATTTTTAATGCTATTTTTCTATAAAAATAGAATAAGGAAGTCATTAAAACAAATAGTGGGATTGAGTTATTCGATAAATGTTTAATACCACCATGAATAAAAGGTGACAATAGGATACCTCTCAATCCTTTAAAAGTTCTTGGAAATAATCCATATTTAGCGAAATAGAGCTCATAATTACCTTCTATCCAAAAGACAATCCATAAAAACAACACAAAATATAATGGAATACCAATAACTATAGGTGAAAATTTAAACTGCCGATGCTCTTCTTGTAAATTCATTCCCCTCCGAACCTCCCCTAAGGGGAGAAATAAGTATTAAATTTAAATATTGCTTAAATAACTATAACAAAAATACAACCAATTGTGAAATAATGTACAAATTGTCAGACTATTATTAAAGGGTTAAATTGATTAATATGATTGAAAATTAACGATTAAACATTTCAACTAATCAACAATTAAATACATTGTTTTCTCTATTTTTGTGATATGAATACCCCATTAGCAGAACGTATACGTCCAAAAACATTGAAAGACTATATTAGTCAGCAACATTTAGTTGGCCCAAATGGTGCTTTAACGGCTCATATAGAACGTGGTGTTATTCCTTCACTTATATTTTGGGGACCTCCCGGTATTGGTAAGACAACATTGGCTAATATTATTGCCAATGAATCTAAACGCCCTTTCTATACTTTAAGTGCTATAAATTCAGGAGTTAAAGACATAAGAGAGATTATTGATAAGGCCAAACAAAGAGGAGGATTATTTACGACTAAAAATCCTATTTTATTTATTGATGAAATACATAGGTTCAGTAAATCTCAACAAGATTCTTTATTAGGTGCGGTTGAAAAAGGATGGGTTACTCTAATAGGGGCTACCACTGAAAATCCAAGTTTTGAAGTGATCCCTGCCCTACTCTCACGTTGCCAAGTTTATATTCTAAATTCTTTTGATAAAGATGATTTGATTGCCCTACTACAAAGGGCCATTAAAACAGATGAAATCATTTCTAAAAAGAAAATAAAACTTAAAGAAACTGATGTTTTATTACAACTTTCTGGTGGTGATGCCAGAAAATTGTTGAATATTTTTGAGTTAATTGTAAATACCGAAGACGGTGAAGTTATTATTACTAATGATAAGGTCTTAGAAAAAGTTCAAAAGAATACTGTTAGATATGATAAGACCGGAGAACAGCACTATGATATTATTTCGGCATTTATCAAGTCTATTCGTGGAAGTGATCCTAATGCAGCAGTTTATTGGTTGGCTAGGATGATAGAAGGTGGTGAAGATGTGAAATTTATTGCTAGACGTATGTTAATATTGGCATCGGAGGATATTGGCAATGCCAATCCTACTGCACTTATATTAGCCAATACAACTTTTCAATCCGTTTCAATAATTGGTTTTCCTGAATCTCGTATAATTTTAAGTCAATGTGCCATATATTTAGCCAATTCTCCAAAAAGTAATGCCTCCTATTTGGCCATTGGTCAAGCACAACAGTTGGTAAAACAAACAGGTGATTTGTCTGTACCTCTACATTTAAGGAATGCTCCGACCAAATTAATGAAGGATTTGGATTATGGTAAAAATTATCAATATGCACATAATTATGATGATAATTTTATCGATCAGGAATTTCTACCTGATGAAATAAAAGACACTAAAATATACGATCCGGGGAATAACAGTCGTGAAAACAACTTTAGAGTGTTCCTACAAAAGCGTTGGAAAGATAAATACGGGTATTAGAAGCAACTCTGCCTTTCACTGCTCCTCAAAGGGAAAAAAATAAGAAATATAAAATTAGAATTAGGAAATAACACAATGCTCTCGATACTTTTTTCTACACTAAAGTTATGAAAAACAACTCGAAGTGACATCTGCAAACCAATGGTCAGTTCTGACGTCAGTTAAAATTTAATTTTCAAAGGTTTTTTTATCAATTCGTCATTTTTATAATATTCAACGAACCACGTATCTGCTTCTTTATAGACCATTCCATTTTTATCTCTAAGTAGATAAACATTCTTCTTACTTGAGTTTAATAATATGTAAACCACTTTTGGCGAACTGTCAACCAATTGATAGCCTAACGGATTGGCCTGAGCATATAATAAGTACTGATTCCCTTTTACAGTGGTATTTACCTCTTTTACATCCACTATTTCTTCTACTCCAATGTCCTTTTCTACAACTTTTTCAATCCTCTCCATTTCAACTACAGGAGTCTCAGGAACCTCTACTTCTACAGATTCAATTTCACTTCCTTCATCAATTTCGGTAATACCTATGTCGTCAGTAACCAGATCTTCAGAACTTTCAATAATTTTAATTTCTTCAGGTGCTACCTTTTGAATTTTCTCTTTAACCACTGCTAGTTCATTCGGAGCTGTATAATTTAATTCAGAAACAGATTGAAAAGCATTCCGTAAAGCTTCTTGAAATCCTTTTTTATAATCTTTTTCTTTACTTTTTCCAACTTCACTGGTCAACACTTTTTGATTTTTACAATTAATCAATTTTATGACCAATTTTGTTGTGAACATATTTGAACTATTGATAACATTTGCGGTCAATGCCAAACATCCGTTTTCAGATATTTCTGCTGGTAATTCTACATTATTATAAGTAGTTATAAATCCTTCTTTTTCAAATAAAAATTTGGTTAATGAATTTAATTGATATTGATTTTCTGTTTTTAGAAAATCATATTTTGAAGGAATAATTACATATTTATATTCATTTAATGATTGTCCAATAAGTGTGTTGGAAATAAAAACTGTAAAAAGTACAGCAAGCAATTTAAGTTTCATAGTATTCATTTTAGTTTATAAATATAAGGATTATATTTATGAGTTATCATTCAAAAACTAAATTCATTCCAAAACTAAATGATATTTTTTTAGTACTATAAATATTTGAATAGCCCAATACATTATCCGCTGCAGCGAATAGATTAAATTTACCTAATTGAGAAGAAAGCCCCAATCCAATATTAGAAAAAGTATAAGCGTCTGCCGTATACATAATTTTAGCCTTGAAAATATTAGATAAACGTCTAGTATAAAATAAAGAAGCGGCCATTTGAGGTTTTATAGGTCTAAAAATAAAAAAAGATTGTATCCCTACCTCATTTTTATATGTTTTGTTATTCAGTTTTGACGAATCATTACAAGCTAATGAGCTATAATATCTGCCAAACTTATACATAAAGGAAGTATTAATTTTAGGAGATCTAAATGATAGATAGGTAGAATGCAAGGTATCTATCGGAACCTGAGAATGGAAATCAATATTCAAATTTTCCCAATAATCTAAAGTATTATCGGTAGGCGGATCAATGACACCAATACCATTTATTTCGACATCTCCTTTAACCTTATAAGTGTTCACGTCATTAGAATAGCTTATAAAGCCTAAATCTAAAAGACTCGCTGAAAGTGTCATATTATCTTTTAAACGATAGGTAAATCCAACATCTAAACCTAAGCCTAGGTTACCACCAAAAAACAAACTTCTAAAGGTATTACTCGCAAAAGTTTTATTAGCAGATTTTGTCAACCCGGAACTATTAAATGTTACATCTGCATTATTTATTAAGTGTTGTACATTATTCCCTTGATCTAATCTGGAAGAAATTAAGCCCCTATTATGGTGGGATTGAAAATTGAAAACTCCCGAATATAATTTAGCTCTTGCACCGATAGTAAATTTATTATTTACTCGTCTAGAAATACCTGCATGAAAAACACCAATCATTTCACCTTTTATATTGGCATCATTAAGTGCATAAGTGCTATTCAGATCAGTATTACCATTACCATCCGTATTACCTTGATAAAATAAAATTGCAATATCTTTTGGATGATAACTAATAAAATCAAATTCCTGATAAATCCCAAAACTCAAATAATCTTTTTCATTTTGAAGTCTATACCCAATATTAACAATATCCAATTGCTCATTTACACTAAAAAAATCTTTGGTACTTAAGCTATGAATTATACTTTGAAATTTATTGTTTATAGCCACGCCATCATTTGTAAAAAGACCACTAATCAAACCATTATTGGTACCTACATTTAAATAAACTCCAGACAAAAATGGAATACCAATGTGTTTATCAAAGAATACTTCACCTCCGGGATTTTCTAAAAGTGATTGAGGAATATCTTGAAAACCGTAAATAAATTGCTTATTTTGAGAACTAACAGAAGTATTAACAATGACTACCAAGAATAAAAAAAGTGGAAATTTCATCTGTATTTATAAATAATTATTATACCAATTTAATTATTAAAAATGTCATAAATAAATTGAATTATTGGTCAGATGTCTCAAATTCCCAATCCAAAGGCGGGATTTATGATTAAATTTAATAGAAATAATTATTTTAATCATGTAAATTTCATTACTAAAACAACGGTTTCAGATTATAGATATTGCTTGATTTCTATGAGTTTATTAACAGTTATTGTATTGTGATTGTTAGTGTTTTTATGAGAATTG
This sequence comes from Flavobacteriaceae bacterium UBA2765, assembly GCA_002352665.1. Taxonomy (GTDB): domain Bacteria; phylum Bacteroidota; class Bacteroidia; order Flavobacteriales; family Flavobacteriaceae; genus Aureibaculum. Next base: position 11,543 of record DEIV01000026.1, on the reverse strand, counting down.
AAAAATATGGTTTGCATTCCAATCTGCTGAGCTCCAACAATATCAGCTTCCAAGTTATCGCCAATCATAATACTGTTTTTAGCACTCGTTTCGGCAAGAGCCAAAGCATGGTTAAAAATTTTCGGATTTGGTTTTTTTACACCTACACTTTCAGAAGTTATAATTTTATCAAAAAAATGCAAAATACCCGATGTTCTCATTTTCTTTGTTTGTATTTCTTCAAAACCATTTGTAATAATATGCATTTGATATTTAGGCAATAAATAATTCAACACTTCTATAGCGTCATCAAAGAGTGTGTTATAATTAGGTAAATTATCAATATAAATAGTTGCTAAATGGTTGATATGGTCATCTGAGATTTTATAGCCTAATATATCAAAGGTTTCTTTTAAGCGTTTATATCTTAACACAGGTTTACTCACCCTTTCTTCCCTATAAAGTTTCCAATATTTTTGATTTATTGGGCTATAATGTAATAAAAATTCGTTTAGCTTTACTTCTACTTTCTGATCGCTAAATATAGCTTCAAAAGTTTTGGCCGAATTGGTTTCAAAATCCCATAATGTATGGTCTAAATCAAAAAATATATGTTGGATATTCATTAGATAAAAGTAGTTATTTAATATTTAATATGTCTAGCAAAATAATTGTTACATTTGAAAAAATTGTCATATTTGAAAAATAGACTTCATATTTTATTTATTAATAGCTGGTATCCGTCAAAAGTATTACCTGTAAATGGAGATTTTATCCAACGTCACGCTGAGGCAGTAGCTTTAAAACATAAAGTCACTGCCATTCATATCATTACCGACCCAAATTGTAAACGATCTTTTAAAATAGAGAAAAAAGAAATAAATGGTATTAACACTATTATTGGCTATATAAAACAAACCCAAAATCCTATAATAAAGGGATATTTATTTTTACGAGCTTATAAAAATATTTTGAATGAAATTGGTCATATTGACCATGTACATTTAAATGTATTGTACCCTTTAGGTATTTTCGCTTTACATCTAAAGTGGTTTCGTAAAAAACCATTTATTATTTCTGAACACTGGACAGATTATCAATATCCTCTTTCAAAAAATATTAAGCTAAAAGAACGATATATCTCAAAATTGATAACTAAAAATGCAGCCTTTGTTTGTCCTGTAAGTAAGCATTTACAAAATGCTATGCAAGATTTTGGGCTTGATGGAAATTATTATCCTGTACCAAATGTAGTAGACACAAATTTGTTCATTCCATCGAGTAGTAAACCATCTAAATTCAAAATACTGCATATATCTAGCATGAATGATGATCAAAAGAATATATCAGGAATTATAGATGTAATTAGTTTACTTCAGCATAAAATTTCAGATTTTAAGTTCACTTTTATTGGCAGCAACTCAATTAAATATAAAAGAAAAATAAATGAATTAAGTATTAATCAAGATATTATAACTTTTATAGATCATATAAATCAAAAAGAGTTAGTAAATTATTTACAAGAAGCAACAGTTTTTGTCCTTTTTAGTAATTATGAAAATTTACCTTGTGTTATTCTTGAATCATTTTCAACCGGAACACCCATAATTTCTACAAATGTCGGCGGCATATCTGAATGTTTTCCGCAAGGTTTTGGCACCTTAATTCCTGCTAAAAATCAAGAAAGGTTGCTACTAGAGTTAATCAGTTTTTATAATCAGAAAAAACAAATTGAATCTTCAGAAAAGATGCACAAATATGTAGTTAATAACTTTAGTAAGGAAAAAATATGTGATACTTTCACAAAATTGTATACAAAAGTATTAATTGAAAAAGAATAAGAACATGTGTGGTATTGCAGGGATAATAAACTTAAATGAATCTTTATCAAAATCTTCTTCACTGATTTCAATGACCAAAAGTATGGTTAATAGAGGTCCGGATGATGAAGGTTATATGTTATTCGATGAACAACCATTACCTTTCATTGGTGATGATACAATTTGTAAAAACCATGCTCACATTAACACTACATATAATCAACCTTTTAAAATAGGTCTAGGGTTTAGACAACTAAAGATAATTGATTTATCTAATAATAGTCATCAACCTATGTGTGATGTAGATAAAAGATACTGGATAATTTTTAATGGTGAGGTTTATAATTTTAAGGAAATAAAAACCGAACTAATTAATTTAGGCTATTCTTTTTTTTCTAATTCAGATACAGAAGTTGTGCTTAACGCATACAAGCAATGGTCTGAAAAGGCTCTTGATAAGTTTAATGGAATGTTTGCCTTAGCTATATACGATAATGTTAAAAATGAGATATTTATTGCACGAGATAGGATTGGTATTAAACCTATTTATTATAGTTATGACAAAAATCATTTTGTATTTGCAAGTACTATAAAATCTATTATTGATTCTCAATTAATAGAACCTAAAATTAATTGGAATGGTTTATGGCAAAATTTTCGATTTTCAATAGCTCAAAGGCCAAATACTTGTATTGAAAATATCATCGCGTTAGAACCAGCTCACTTTTTAAAAATCAACCTAAAATCTAACGCTGTTAGAAAAACAAGATATTGGGAAATACCTGTAAATAATCAAGACTTAACTCTGACAGAAGAAAAATCTATTAAATTAATTGAAGAAAATTTATATAATGCCATTAAATATCGATTAAATGCTGATGTTGAGGTAGGAGTTTTTATGAGTGGCGGTATAGATTCAACGACAATAGCAGTAATTGCTTCAAAGCTAAATCCGAGTATTAAAGTATTGACTTTAGGTTTAAAAGGTTATAACAATTATGATGAAATAAGTCAAGCAGAAGATACAGCTAATTTACATCAACTAAATCATTACATATCTAATGTAAATCCGTTAGAAATTATTGATAATATTAATCAGATAATTTTAGCTTATGAAGAGCCTTATCATAATTTATCGGCTAATTATATACTGGCAAAAATTGCTTCAGAAAACAAATTAAAAGTTATACTAAACGGACTTGGAGGTGATGAGCTTTTTGGCGGTTATGATGTTTATAAAAAATTATCGCTTTGGAAATATTTGCAAAAAAATAGAACTATTGTTAAGATTCTTCCCAAAATACATCAAAAAATAAAAAAAGGTATTCAACTCTCTAATTATAACAATATTGGAGAATATTATTCACATTACTATACTACTTTCAATGATCAAGAAATAGGTAATTTATTCAAGACCAAAAAATACAATACCAAACATACTATTTCTGAACTCTATGAAAATAAAATGTCATTTACGGATGACTTTGAAGCAATAAGTTTTTATAACCTAAAATCATATATTTCTAATCACCAAATGCGTGCAGTGGATCAAAGCACGATGAGCTTTTCAATTGAAGGGAGGTTTCCATTATTAGATCATAATTTTATTGAAACTGCTTTTAAAATACCTACAAGGCACAAAATAAAAGGAAATACACAGAAATATATCCTGAGACAAGTTGCAAAAAAACATATTGCACCGAGTTGTTTAACAATGAATAAAAAAGGTTTAGGTCTTCCCTTAGAACATTGGATAAATAATGAACTTCGAGAATTAACATTCGATTCGATTCAAAAGCTGAAGCATAGAAGTTTATTTGACAATAATCAAATAGATACAATTCTAAAGTCGAAAGATGCTAATAAAATCTGGCAATTAGTAACAACAGAGTTATGGATACAAAAATTTCTGAGTAATTAAAATACATGAAAAACATTATTATTTTCATACATAATTTTATAAGTAGAGCAGGTACAACTGTTCTTCTAACTACAGTTATTTCAAGAGTTTTGTCTTTTATGGCATCTTGGACAGCTCTTCAGTTAATTGATAATGAAGAATTAGGTGTAGTTATTTTTGCTTTCAACATTATATCTTTTGTAATTCCAATTGGTGGATTTGGGTTGCATCAAAGCTTAATTAGATATGGAGCATTATTAAAAGAAGTTGAAGAAAAAAACAGTCTTTTTATTTATGTATTAAAAAAAGGGCTTATTGCTTCTATAACTTTAGTATTTCTTATAATTTTAGTTAGCTTTTTTATTAATTTTTCTTTTGATGGCATTCGTTTTTATATTATTTTCTTATCTTTTGTAATAATTCCCTCATTCTTATTTGAACTTATTAAAATTCAATTTAGACTGAATTATGATAATAAATCCTTTTCATATGCAGAATTAACCTACAATGCAATTCTTATAATTTGTGTATTCCTATTAAGTCTGCTTTATGAAGAAAAAGGGTATGCCGTAGCCTTATTAATTACCCCACTTTTAACATCTTTATTTTTTATCAAGAAATTAAAAATAAATTATAAGGCGTATTCTAAGTTACATATTACAGATTTCTATTTTTGGAGATACGGTTTTTTTGCAAGTCTTTCTAATGTTGTAACTCAGCTACTTTTTGTTATTGATATTTTTTTAATAGGATATTTATTAAACGATACTAATATGGTCACCAATTACAAGTATGTCACATTAATACCTTTTAGTATTTTATTTTTACCAAGAGTTTTTATGGCTACAGATTTTGTTGCATTTACTGAAAATATTTATAACAAAAAATATATTAATACTTATATAAAAGGTTACATGTATCTATTTAGCCTTGTAAGTATATTAGCAATTTTATTTTCTTTACTGTTTTCCCGTCATATTTTGAGGTTATTTGACCCCTCTTTCGTTCAGTTCAATGAGAGTTTTCTTATTTTAATGATTGGTGTTTGCGGTATTTTAATTTTTAGAGGTCTGTTTGGTAATTTATTATCTTCTATTGGAAAAGCACATGTGAATTATTTTATCGCTACTATTGCATTATTGATAAATTTTGTAAGTAACTATTATTTAATACCTAGATACGGAATAAAGGGAGCAGCCATTACAACTTCAGTACTCATGTGGTTTACGGGGCTCCTTTCAATGATTATCTTTTATAAGTATTATTCTACACCTTCTGAAGAATAGGTTTTATTTTATTTGTTTTAAAATCTATATTTCTTAAAATGATAATAAGCTTCCTTTTCAGCCCCAAAACTTTTAAAAAAAGATGCCAATTTATAAATCATAGAACCTTCAAAATCTAAAATATATTCGGTCTCGGCATATCTATTTATCATTGTATCTATCAAATATGACATGGCTTGTTTTTCTCTACCTTCAGTATTTATTGCGGAGAAAAGATATGTAATTCTTAAGGAATCCTTTAAAAAAAAAGCACCGCCTATTAGCATGTTCCTATCGTTAATAACCCCAACACATTCCACTAATTTTAATGGCAAGGCAGTATTTATCAAATTACTTAAGATATCATAGTCAGTCTTATTCTTCTGCAATTCAGCACCTTTATTATCTTTAAATAACTGAATGATCTTTTCGTGATTATAATTATTTACAATTGATAAATTAAATTTTTCTACCTGTTTGATACTGCTTTTTCGTCCTTTACTATATTGCTTTCTAATATTTTTATAGGCCTTATTCAAAGGCAAAATAAAGTTGTCTCTCTCCTTTATGTATTTGTTACTAATAACATTATCGGCATTTAAAAAAAATTCTATTAGCTTGAACTTTGTAGGAATTGAATTTATAAATTCCTTTACTATGAAGGATTCAATGTTTTCCTTAGAAAAAATACCTAATTGTTGGGTCCAAGGAGCTAAATAAATATAATGAATGCCATATTTTTTACGTATTGGTAAGGGCATAACTGTTTTGTAACTGTCCTTTACAAGTAGGCACCAATCGTCACAAACAACATCTAAATACCAACTATATGCATAAATACGACTATTAACTGCGTTGGAGATACAAGTGTTATACAAGCCTTCATTTATTTGATTTCTGCTTAGGTATTGTATCATAGTAGATTGTCGATTTGAAAAATTACACTATACAACGGTAGTTAATTTTTTAAATATATCTATATACATCTTTCTCCAGCGTCTCCATCTACCTCTATTACTTAAGGTCTCGTTATGAAATAAAGTAATAAAGACACCATCAACATTTTTTACTTCGTAAGCCAACTTAATGATTACTTCAAAAGCCCTTTTGTTAGATAATTCTAAATAATCTTTTAATGTACCATCCATTACGGCAAATGGAAATACTTTTAAAGGCGTTTGAATTTCAAATTCTAAATCGTAAAAATAAAATGGTGTACAGGTACTTGCTCTAAATCCATAATGAGCGGCATAACCCATTGTATAGTCTTCTTTCACCTCTAAATTAACCAAATTTTGGTAGGTCTCTGGCAAATCTAATCTCAAATAATGTTGTCTTGATTTTTCAACGGGTCTGTTAAAGATAGATTCCAATCTTAATTTTTCTTTTTGTAATATCTCTTCATTTTTATAGGAAAAATAAGAAGGATGCAAGCCAACATCAGCATAATCTGCTACCGATTTGATTAACGACTGATAATTTGTATTTCTAGAAGAAGTATTTTTATCATAAGTGGTATAATCGCCTACTGAAAAGAAAAAAATTGTTTTAATTCCATATTGTCGTTGATAATTTATAGCTTCATCAAAAGTATCAAAAGGATCTTTTCTAAACCCAAGGACAACCATTGTTCTATACCAAATGTCAAATATTCTCAGTTTAGATAAATCTTTTATATAACCGCTTAAAGTTCTAATTAAACCTTTATGTTTAAAATGATAAGGTACATCAATATCAATAGTAGATATATATTCAAATTTTCTTTTTTTGAACTCAAACTCAGGATATTTATCCTTAATAATGAGTTTGAATTTATAGGCCCAAATATCAATCAGAGGTTTTTCTAAAAAATCATGTTTAAAAGCTAAGCTTTCTTCCGCTGGAAAACGTTCACAGCAATCTTTCACATGTGGTAAGTACTCCTCATATCTACTTACTAAATAAAAAGTGGCAGCAAATATATCAAACGGAATTGTAGCTTCCTGCCTATATTGAAAAAAACAATCAATACCATCCCACTTACCCATTATTATTTCTACATCATTGATGCCTTGTTCAAATAATAAATTACTGCTTCTAATAAATAATTCATTACCTAATGCTTGTTTAGCGTAGGTTAATTTTAATCCATTATGTGCAATAAACTCTTCAACTTTAGTAGTGAATTTTACATCAATTTGTAGAATTCTGGTAAAAAATTGTTTAAAAGTATAAGTTAGTCTTGGTGTTATTTTATGTGTATAAACTAAAAGCATTTATTATAAGTGTTCTACTATCTTAATTCCAAATATTAACGATCAGATAGTTATAAATTGACAAAATATTATTTTTAAGACCTTTTTTAGCTTAGGATCAAAACTAGAGTTTTCATCACATTCCCAAAAAATTGAATATAAAATTGGTATAGATTATAATGTGAAAATTTGTATATAAAAGTTTGTTTTTTAAGCTTAATTCCTTTCTCATCCTTAATCCAGCCTATAAAAGCTAAAATATTACACTATAAATTCTATTAAATTGGTAAAATATTTAGATCAAATTGCCATCCGCAAAGCTAAAGTACGCTTTTTCAGTAATTATCAAATGATCTAGAACTTTAATATCTAAAGTATTTCCGGCTTGTTGTATTTTTTGAGTTAAGTCCTTATCAGAAACACTGGGTTTTAAATTCCCTGAAGGGTGATTGTGACTCAATATAATGGCTACAGATGACAATTCTAAAGCTTTTTTAAACAGCATTCTAACATCTACCAAAGTACCTGTAATACCACCACTGCTCAACTGATTTTTAAAAATAATTTTATTAGAATTGTTTAAATACAATACCCAAAATTCTTCATGAAGTAATTCACCAATAATAGGCTGCATTATTTCAAATACGGCTTTACTACTTGTTATTTTTGGTTTTATCAATGCCTCTTCTAATCTTCTTCTTCTCCCCAATTCTAAAGCTGTAATTATAGTTACTGCTTTTGCTTCGCCTATACCTTTAAACTGCATTAAATCATTTAAAGACAACCTACCTAATTCATTCAAATTATTGTGAGCAGCCGTAACTATACGTTTTGACAAACCAACGGCACTTTCTTCCTTATTACCAGAGCCAATTAAAATTGCTAATAATTCAGCATCAGACAAGGAACTTTTACCCTTTGAGATCAATTTTTCTCTTGGTCTATCATCTTCTTTCCAATTTTTTATTGAAGAAACCTTACGATCAATTTTCATTTTATTAAACTTATTTTAGATGATATAAAATGTTATTCCATTATAATATCAAGATATCAAAACCGTTAATTATAAGTTGCTTGTATAAAAATTATATAAACAAAATTTCTTTAAAGATATAAAAGAAAAAATAATACTTTTGTTATTACTATCAAAACAAAAATCTAATGAGGATAATTATTGCTGGTGCAGGTGAAGTTGGATTTCATTTAGCGAAGTTACTCTCCTACGAATCTCATGACATCACACTTATTGATGAAAAACAAGAGCGTTTAACATATTCTGATACTCGATTAGATATTAGGGTTCTGAAAGGAAATGGTACCTCTATTAGTATTTTAAGGGAAGCTAACATAAGCCATACCGATTTGGTAATTGCTGTTACCTCGAATGAAACTGTTAATATAACCATTTGTGTTTTAGCCAAAAGATTAGGTGCTAAGCAAACAATTGCTAGAATCAGTAATGCTGAGTTTATTGCTAACCAAAAAGAAATTAATTTTTCTGAATTTGGTATTGATGAGTTAATTTCTACAGAAGAATTGGCGTCTAAAGAAATTAAAATGCTACTTAATCAGGCCGCTTTTAATCATTTGCATGAATTTGAAAAGGGTGAATTAACAATGATCGGGATAAATTTATCCGAATCGGCTCCCTTTGTAGGTATGTCTGTAATGGAAGCAGCCGCATCATTTCCTGAAATCCATTTTATGCCAATAGGTTTGCAAAATGAATATACAGATTTAATTGAAATTCCACGTGGAGGCACAATTTTCAAAAAAGGAGATTTGGTTTATTTTATTACCTTAAAAGAAGGTGTTAATGAATTGTACAAGTTAACCGGTAAAATTAAAAAGGAAGTTCATAATGTAATGATTTTAGGTGGAAGTTCGATAGGACGAAGAACCGCTAAAGAACTTTGTGATAAAAAATTACATGTTAAACTTATAGAAAGAGATAGGGCTAAAGCTCTAGACATAGCCGAAGAACTTCCTAATGTTTTAGTGGTACATGGAGATGGAAGAGATGTTGAATTGCTTATTGAAGAAAACATTGAAGATATGGATGTTTTTATCGCTGCAACAGAGCGTTCTGAAACAAATATTATGACTTGCTTAGTTGCTAAGTCTAAAAATGTTGAAAAAACAGTGGCTTTAGCAGAAAATTTAGATTATTCTAAACTTTCGCATTCAATCGGAATAGACACCATTATCAATAAAAAATTATTGGCTGCCAATAGTATTTTTAAACATATTAGAAAAGGAGATGTCTTAGAAATAGCAACCATTAATAATCTAAATGCTGAACTCTTAGAGTTTAAAGTACGTGAGCATTCAAAAATTACCAATAGTATAATCAGAAATTTAAATTTTCCAAGAGAAGCTACTATTGGTGGCGTAATTAGAGATGGTAAAGGATATATTGCTTTGGGTGATTTTAAAATTCAGGCAGGAGATAAAGTTGTTGTTAGTTGTTTGGTTGATGCAGTAGGTAGCGTAGAGAAATTTTTTGATTAAGCATAGATTATATAACTGATGAAAAAATTAAACATAAAAATCATTTTTCAAATGATGGGTTTTTTACTCATTTTTAATGGTTTGTTTATGTTCATTTCAGGTATTATCAGTACTATTTATAAGGATGGTGCCACCATCGGCATTTTTACTGCTGGTGTCATAACTATTATAATTGGATTATTATTTCGTTTTGTAACAAAGGGCTTTAAGAAAGAAATAAAAAAACGAGAAGGATATATTGTTGTTACACTTGGCTGGATAATGATGTCTCTTTCAGGTTCATTGCCCTATTTATTTACTGCAGCTATCCCTTCATTTACTAATGCTTTTTTTGAAACAATGTCTGGTTATACAACTACTGGAGCTTCAATTTTAGATGATATTGAAAGTATACCAAAAGGTTTACTTTTTTGGAGGAGTACTACCCATTGGATAGGTGGTATGGGTATTATAGTATTAACCATTGCCGTATTGCCTTTATTAGGAATTGGTGGTATGCAGCTTTTTGCTGCAGAAGCACCTGGTCCTTCTGCGGATAAGTTACATCCAAGAATTACAGATACGGCTAAAAGGTTATGGTATATTTATTTTGGCTTAACCGTAGCAGAGGCCCTTTTGTTAAAATTGGCCGGTATGGATATATTTGATGCCATAAATCATGCCATGAGTACTTTATCTACCGGAGGGTTTTCTACTAAAAATGCCAGTGTTGCTTATTGGAATTCCAATCCAATGATTCAATATATTATTACCTTATTTATGTTTTTGGCGGGAATGAACTTTGTATTAAGTTATTATGCTTTTAAAGGAAAGTTTAGCAAAATATTAAAAGATGAAGAGTTTAAAATCTATTTTTTAAATGTTATTGGTATAACAATTATAGTAACATTAGTGGTGTATTTTAGGACTAACGTCTCACAGGTACCAACACAATTACAGGTTATTGCTCATCCCATGGTAAACGGAGCTTTTGAAAGCTCCTTCAGACATGCTATATTTCAAGTGGTTTCTGTAATAACTACCACAGGATTTGTTTCTGCAGATTTTACAATTTGGACGCCTTTTTTAACCGTATTATTTTTTATACTATTATTTTTTGGTGCCTCGGCGGGATCTACTGCCGGTGGTGTTAAATTTGTACGTCATATTATTATGATAAAAAATGGATATTTGGAATTTAAAAGAGCTCTACATCCTAATGCCATAATACCCGTTCGTTTAAATAATAAAACCGTATCTCAAGATATTGTATTTAACATTATGGGCTTTATTATTTTATATCTATTGATTTTTGCTATTGGAGCCCTAATTTTTGGTTTTTTAGGTTTAGATTTTGTCACCGCAATAGGAGGATCGGCCTCATCATTAGGTAATGTGGGACCGGCATTTGGACAACTAAGCCCGGTAAATAACTTTAACAGTTTACCAACTTTAGGTAAATGGTGGTCAGCTTTTTTAATGCTATTAGGCAGATTAGAATTATTTACTGTTTTGGTGTTATTTACACCTTATTTTTGGAAAATTAATAAGTTCTAAATATCAATTGCTTATCAATCCAGTCGAAATAAATATGTTAATGCTTTTATTGAACAATAGTTTTTCAGAACAGTAGCCTATTTTATTCGGTCTAAACCTTGGATAGTAGTCGCTGGAAGTAATTATCCAAACATATTATTTATATTGAGACCATCTTTCAAAATGTTTCGGATAGATATCTTGAAGTTTACATTGTATACTTAGCTAAAATAGATCGAAACCAAAAAAGTATCAATCAGTCGAATTTATATCAATTAAAAGAAAAAACGTTAGCATAAATAACGTGAGTTCGACATAA
>DEIV01000021.1 GCA_002352665.1 Flavobacteriaceae bacterium UBA2765 | reverse complement strand
CATATGAATTTAGGTGCAGGACGTATTGTTTATCAAGATTTAGTAAAAATCAATAAGGCTGTTGTCGATGGTAGTATTGCCAATGAAACTGAATTGAAAAATGCGTTTGCCTATGCCAAACAAAATAATAAAAATGTACATTTTGTCGGATTGGTTTCTGATGGTGGCGTGCATTCTCATATCAATCATGTTAAAGGATTGGTAAAAGCTGCCTGCGATTTTGGTTTACATTCTTTCGTACATGCGTTTACCGATGGTAGAGATGTTGACCCAAAATCTGGTAAAGGATTTATAGCAGATTTAGAAAAATATTTAGATAGTCATAAGACCCAGTTAGCCTCTATAATTGGTAGATATTATGCTATGGATAGAGACAAACGATGGCAACGGGTTAAATTAGCATACGATCTAATGGTCAACGGACAAGGTAAAAAAACGCATAATGCCGAAGAAGCCATTCAAGAGAGCTATGATAAAAATATAACTGATGAATTTATTGAGCCGATAGTAATAGTTGACGATACTAACCAACCAATTGCTACAATTAAAAATGATGATGTTGTTATTTTATTTAACTTCAGAACGGACAGAGGTAGACAACTTACGGAAGTTTTAACACAGCAAAATTTTCCGGAATTCAATATGCATAAACTGAATTTGTACTATGTAACTATGACAAATTATGATGATAAGTTTAAAAATGTGCATGTTATTTATAATAAAGACGACCTTATAAATACACTAGGAGAGGTTTTAGAGAAAAATAATAAAAAGCAAATAAGAATAGCCGAAACAGAAAAATATCCTCATGTTACATTTTTCTTTTCCGGAGGTAGAGAAAAAGAGTTCGTTGGTGAAAAAAGAATAATGTGTCCATCACCAAAAGTGGCAACTTATGATTTACAACCGGAAATGAGTGCCAATGATATTAAAGATGCTATTATTCCTGAATTGGATAAACAAGAAGCAGATTTTATTTGCCTGAATTTCGCCAATACCGATATGGTTGGACATACCGGAGTTATGAGTGCAGCCATTAAAGCGGCCGAAACTGTAGATAAATGCCTCAAAGAAGTGGTTAATACAGCTCTTAAAAATAAGTATACCTCAATTATAATTGCAGATCATGGTAATAGTGAAACCATGATCAATGAAGATGGCTCACCAAACACCGCTCATACCACTAACCCTGTACCTATTATTATTGTTGATAATGATGTTGATTCCGTTAAAAGTGGCATTTTAGCAGATATTGCACCAACTATTTTATCATTAATGGGTATTGAGAAACCTGCTATTATGGACAGAAACTCTTTAATATAAATAAAATGAAAAAAATAATTATAATTACTATTTGTACATTCGTTTTTGGCGGATGCTCTTTTGCTCAAGAAAAAGAAACCATTGTAAAACCTAATTATTTAGAGGGAGTTACTACAAAAGATGAATTTAAAGAAGCACCTTATAACCTTTGGTTTGACAAATATTATGAGGGTTATACTTTAGATAAAACTACCCTTAATGCAATTAATAAAAACTTAAAAGGAGTTAGCATCAAAGCCTTTATGGGTACTTGGTGTGGTGATAGTAAACGTGAAATTCCGCATTTATATAAATTACTAGATGCGACTGATTTTGAAGAAAAAAATATGGAAATGATAGCTGTAAACAGAGGTAAAAAAACAGCTGATAATCTACAAGAAGGGTTAAATATTTTTAGAGTGCCTACAATAATTTTCTACAAAAATGATGAAGAAATTGGTAGGTATGTTGAATATGCCAGAGAAACTTTAGAAAAGGATATATTAAAGATTATTACTGAAAAGCCATACAAACATTCTTACGATAACAATTAAATTTTATTAATTTTCTTATACTAAAAAGAGTAGTTATCTGTTTAGTATTTTGTATTCTGCAATATTCTATTAAATTTGCAAAAAAAAATAATTCTAAATGATTCCTAAGGACCCTTTAATTATTGCTGTTGATTTTGACGGAACAATAGTAGAAGATGCGTATCCTAAAGTTGGAAGTCCTAAAATTTTTGCTGTTGAAACATTATTAGAATTGCAAAAAGACGGACATAGACTAATATTATGGACTTACAGGTATGGTGAGAGGTTAGAAGAAGCTGTAGCGTTTTGTCAAGGAAAAGGAATTAAATTTTATGCTGTCAATAAAAACTACCCAGAAGAGAAATTTGAAGGTAAAGTAAGTAGAAAGATCAACGCAGACATTTTTATTGATGATAGAAATTTAGGCGGTATGTTGGGATGGGGAGAAATCTATAAAATCATAAAAGACAATCCAAACGCCGAAATTGCCAAAAAAAAGAAAAAAGGTTTTTGGAAATTTTAATGAATTCTCTAAAATTTTCTTTCTAAATAATCTTTTTCTAATTGCTCCCTAAATTCTGGATGTGCAATATTTATCAAAGCATTTGCCCGTTGTTTTAACGTTTTACCATATAAATTAGCCACGCCATATTCCGTCACCACATAATGTACATGGGCTCTAGTGGTAACTACCCCAGCCCCTTTCTTTAAAAATGGTACTATTCTATTGACTCCTTTTTTTGTAGTAGAAGGTATGGCTATAATGGCTTTACCGCCTTCACTTAATGATGCTCCTCTAATAAAATCCATTTGACCACCAACACCTGAATACATTCTTGATCCAATAGAATCTGCACAGATCTGACCAGTTAAATCAACTTCAATGGCTGAGTTAATAGCAATCGTTTTAGGATTTTGACGTATGATCGATATGTCATTCACATAATCTGCTCCTCTCATTTCTATAAACGGATTATCATCAACATAGTCATACAATCTTCTTGAACCCATTAAAAAAGTAGCCATAGCTCTTCCCTGATCTATCCCTTTAAAATTTGAATTGACAACATCTTTTAAGATCAAATCTATGACACCATCAGACAACATTTCTGTATGAATACCTAAATTTTTATGATTGGTTAAACGTTTTAGTACTGAGTTGGGTATATTACCAATACCCATTTGTAGTGTACTACCATCTTCAATCATTTCGGCTATAAAACCTCCAATTTTATTTTCAATTTTCGTTGGTTCTAGATCTGGAATTTCTGGTACAACTAAATCGACCTCTACAAAAGAATCCAGTTCAGAAATATGTATAATACCTGCCCCATGAGTTCTAGGCATTCTTGGATTGACTTGGGCAATAACATGCCTCGCATTATCTATAGCTGCTAAGGTTGCTTCAACTGAAACTCCAAGAGAACAATACCCATGTCTATCCGGTGGTGAAACCTGAATTAAAGCAATATCAACAGGTAAAATATTTCTTTTAAATAACAATGGCAATTCACTTAAAAAAACAGGAGTATAAGAGCCATTTCCGGCTGCCAAAGTATGCCTCACATTTTTCCCTATAAAAAATGAATTGACATGAAAGCTATTTTTTAAAGCTGGATTAGCATAGGGTGTTTCCCCTTCTATATGTAAATGACAAACTTCAACATTCCTTAATTCTTCATGCCTTTCGGTCATGGCATTGATAAGAGCTTGAGGAGCTGCTGCTGCAGCATGAATATACACCCTGTCATTACTTTTTATAACTTTTACCGCTTGTTCTGCAGTGATAGCTTTGTACATAATATTTAGTTTTATCAGGCAAAATTATATATTTAGGGTCTTATAAAACCTGTTAAAAATCATGTTTGGTATATTTATCATACATTCTGTTTTTTAAATTATCTTTGTACTTTATATTTTTTTATGATTAAAATAAAAACCAAAGAAGAAATTGAACTAATGCGAGAAAGTGCATTAATTGTTTCTAAAACACTTGGTATGTTAGCAAGTGAAGTTAAACCAGGTGTAACAACCTTACAATTAGACCAATTAGCTGAAACATTTATACGAGATCACGGAGCCGTTCCTGGTTTTTTAGGGTTATATGGTTTTCCTAATACTTTATGCATGAGTCCTAATACTCAAGTAGTACATGGGTTTCCTACTAATGAACCTCTAAAAGAAGGTGATATAATTTCTATAGATTGTGGTGCCTTAAAAAATGAATTTTATGGTGACCATGCTTATACTTTTGAAGTTGGCGAAGTTGATGCTGAAATTAAAAAACTATTAAAAGTTACCAAAGAAAGCTTGTATGTAGGTATTAGAGAATTTAAAATTGGCAATAGAGTTGGTGATGTTGGTTATGCCATTCAAAATTACTGCGAAAGCTTTGGTTATGGTGTTGTTCGTGAATTGGTTGGACATGGTTTAGGAAGAAAAATGCACGAAGATCCTGAAATGCCTAACTATGGCAAACGCGGTAGAGGTAAAAAATTTCAAGAAGGAATGGTAGTTGCTATTGAACCCATGATCAATATGGGTACACATAAAATTAAGCAATTAAAAGATGGATGGACCATTTTAACGGCAGACGGAAAACCTTCTGCACATTTTGAACATGATGTAGCTCTTGTTAATGGTAAACCAGAATTACTTTCTACTTTTAAATATATTTATGATGCCTTAGGAATTGAGAGTGATGAGGAAGAGGAATTTAGACACTAATTTCACTAATTTTCACGAAATTTTTTATGGGAGAATTAATATATAAAAAGGAATCTTATCAAATAATTGGTGCATGCATGGAAGTTCAAAAAGAACTTGGTAAAGGATTTAGGGAAATTATTTATGGCGACTCTTTAGAAATAGAATTCAAGAAAAATAACATTACATATTCTAGAGAAAAACGATTTAGTATTAAATACAAGGGTGAAACTTTACCACAATACTATATCGCCGATTTTATAATTGATGATAAAAATATTCTAGAAATAAAAGCTATTGAAAGTTTGACCAGTAGCCACCTTAAACAAACGCTAAATTATTTTTTATTTAGCTGCCTCTAAATTAAAACTTGGATTACTCGTCAATTTTGATGAAAATAGTTTAACATATAAAAGAATTGTATTATAAAAACAACCAGTAAAAATTAGTCAAATTCGTGTCTATTTTTAAATACATACTAAATACCATACCCAGACCCATCTTAATTAAATTAAGTTATTGGGTTCGACCATTATTTGCTTTTTATCTAAAAGGATCAAGATATACTGATCCTATAGACGGAAAAAGTTTTCGGAAATTTTTACCTTATGGATATGGTACACAACGCCCTAATGTACTTTCGCCTAGCACACTATCTCTAGAAAGACATCGACTATTATGGCTTTACTTACAAAATAAAACCAATTTCTTTGACATTTCAAAACCAAAGAAAGTATTGCATATGGCACCGGAACAATGCTTCTTAAAACGATTTAAAAAATTAAAACATATTGATCTTATTACAGCTGACCTCTACTCTCCTATTGTTGATGTTAAAGCTGATATACTCAATTTACCTTTTGAGGAAAATAGCTTTGATATTATTTTTTGCAATCATGTATTAGAACATATAGAAAATGATAAAAAGGCCATGCAAGAATTGTATCGTGTTTTAAAACCCGGTGGCATGGGAATTTTTCAAATACCACAAGATTATTCAAGAGCAAGCACTTATGAAGATTTTAGTATCACCTCACCCGAAGAACGTGCTAAACATTTTGGACAATATGATCATGTTCGTGTCTATGGTAGTGACTATTTTAACCGATTAAGAGCTGTTGGTTTTAAAGTTGATGAAGTAAATTATTCAAAAAAAATATCTGCTACTGAAATTGATACTTATCGTTTAATGAAAGATGAAATTTTACCTGTATGTTTTAAATAATGCAGTCATCCTGTCCTGATAGCTATAGGGATCGTCTCAAGACCTTAATACTGGAAAGTCTGGATTCTACATTATTAAACCTGAGTTAAAGCTCTTTCATATCATCAGCTACAATCCAGCCAATTTTACCATCAGCAATTTTAATCTTTTTCCAATTATCAAGACTTTCTAATACATTAACTTTAGTACCTTCATGCAGTAAAAAGCTTACTTCACTAGATAAAGTCGGTGCTGTTTTTACCTCAGTTTGTTGTGCAAAAACTATGGCTTGTTTAATAGACTTGACATAATTATAATTCTTATAGGCTATTACAATAGTTAACAAAGCTAAAATTGCACTTACAAAACTCGTTATAAAATAAACACGTTTACTGCCTGAACTAAAAGAAAAATGATATAATAAAAATAATATCGCAAAAAGAAAAGAGAACCCAACTGCTAACCATGCCCATGTATTATAGGTTAACTTTAAAATTAGGCCTTCATTAATCTTCTGGAATAGTGTTTTGGGCAATGGTTCAATATTATCAAGAGCCATTTGTTTTGCAAAAGCTAAATTGAATATTGCATCTGCATGATGAGGATTTTGTAACAATACTTTTTCATAATAATAAATGGCAGGTGCCACTTTATTCATTTTATAATATGTATTGGCAATATTATATAATAAATCGTCGTCATTAATATTGTGCTTTTCAATTTCTTTATATACCTCTAGAGCTTCACTATATTTTTCATTTTGATATAATTTATTCGCTTTAGCAAACAAACTATCAACTTGTGCATATAAAACAGAAGTTATAATAAATAATATAGTAAAAATTATTTGTTTCATTTTTTTAGCCCTCAAATTTTTATAAATTTTTGTCAATTTTTGCAATTATTTTTCTGGCCTTTTTATATTCTTGTTGCATTTTTACATTACTAGTAGGCGTATATCGGGCATAATCGCAATCATCTAGTACTTTAATGAATTCATCAATAGCATTTTTGTCAACGGAACGTTCAAATAATAACTCACTTATTTTTTCTTTGCTAATATCAGTTGTTTCAACATGTAATTTTGCTTTTAAATAATTGTGTAATGCCCTTTCTAAAGCAATATAAAATTGTTCTTTATTGCCCAACTGTTTTTTAGCTTCCGTTAAATATTTTTTAGCCAATTTATCAGCTTTTCTACTTTTAACACCAACAATATCACTTTCTCTTTTTTGTTTTTTTATCCCAATAAAAATCCCAAATGGAATAGCAAATAAAGGTAAAATCAATAAAGCATAAAACAACTTAGACCCGAAGAAATCATTAGTAAAATTTCTTGGTTCTAAATTAGCATTTGTACTAATAAATCTAATATCTTTAGCATTACTTATAACATTCCTTTTAACAATTGATGTGTCATTATCATCAGTTTGTACTTTGCCCTCTGGTGCATTTATTATAATGACATCAGATGCAATTGTCTTATAAGCTTTTTCTTTTATACTAAAATACGAAAAAGCCACTTGAGGTATTTTGTATTTACCTCTAAATTGAGGTACAACTGTATATTGATCATATACATTACCTGAAAATCCTCCTAAAGATGTCCTAATATTTTCTTTGTGCTCAGGTTCATATTTTTCTAAGCCTTTTGGGGTTTCAATTTTAGGAAGTTCAACCATTTTTAAGTTTCCTTTACCTGAAACCTCTACTTTTATTTGTGCGGGTTCATTGGCCTTTAATTCTGTTTTATCAGCGGTAATTTTGAAATCAAAATCACCTACGGCTCCAGTAAAATCTATAGGTTTATTTTCTGTTGGTAAGGATTTTACATTAACTGTACGTTCTCCCGTAGAAGTAACGAAATTATAATTTCTGGTAATCAAATTGCCAAATAGATCTCTTCTACCAATGGGAATTCCTGCTCCAATCTCCATTTCTAAAGGACCAATTGTTAATTTACCAGATTTTTGCGGTATCAGTACTACCTTTCTAATAATGGCATAACGATGTGGTTTGCCTTGAAAATTTCCTTCTTTAGGTTCCCATTGTTTAACTTCAATATTCTGATTCCAAAATCCGTTAAAAGAAGGCGACTCTATTTCGCGAGTATTTCTAACATTAACTTTATTTACATCAACAAAAATTTTATAGACTATTGAAATACTTTCTCCTACATAAGGGCTAGCATTTGAAATTTCAGCTATAAGATGGATATTTTGTGAAGCAATATATTTAGGATCATTGGGGTCTTTTGGAATCGCCACCGCACCGGTAACTGTTATTTTAACCGTATTGGTTTTAAAGGTATTTCCATTAAATTCTATACTGGCGGAAGGAATGGTTATTACACCCTTTCTCTTTGGTTGAATGACATAGGAATAAGACATCTTAAAAGATGTTTCACCATTAAAATCAGAAAAACTAGTGGCTTGCATTGGCCCAGACAACACTTTAAAATCTTTAAAATTTGGAGGTGTAAAATTATCTCCTCCTTGCTTATTTATAGTAAATGTAATACGTACCCTTTCGTTTAAACCCAATCTATTTTTACTAACAACAGATTTAAACGACACATTCTGAGCCAATAGTTGCTGACTCACAATTAGTAACACTATTAATATTTTATTCTTTCTAAACATTAATTTTATTTAAACTCTTCTTAAGCTTAGGCACTACCTGCTCAGGAATGACAAATATAAAATTCTCGAGTTTTTAATTCCCTTTCCATTGATGAAGGTTGGAATGGTTTACCAATCCTTTTCTTGTTTTATTTTTTTACCCTCAGCCTTTTTAGCATTTACTTTTTTCTGTGTTTTATTTTCTTCATTACTCATGGCCTCTAGCAATTGTTTTACCTGTTGCGGTGTTAATTGACTTGGCTGAGACTTTGGGGGCTGTTTGTCTTTATCTTTATCTCCTTTTTCATCATTTTTATCTTTGTTCTCACTCTCTTTATCTTTTTTATCGTCTTTATTATCCCCCTTTTTATCCTTGTCTTTATCTTTATTTTCTTCGTCTTTATTTTTATCCTTATTTTCCTTATCCTTGTCTTCGTTTTTATCGTTTTTCTTTTTATCCTTGTCTTTTTTGTCTTTGTTATCCTCTTTTTGATTTTGCTCTTTTTTTAATAATTTTTGAGCCAAGGCTAAATTATAACGTGTTTCATCATCTTTAGAACTATTTCTTAATGCATTTTTATAAGCTTCAATAGCTTGAGCATATTGTTTTTCTTTCATCATGGCATTCCCAATATTATGGAAAGATTCCGCCTTGGTTATTTTATTCTCTGACGTTTTTGAAACCAGTTCGTACATTGGCAAAGCCTCTTTATATCTATCTTGTTGATATATGGCATTCCCCAAATTATAATTTGCTTTTTCGTAATTTGGATTTTGCCCTACTGCTTTTTTATACTTTACTTCTGCTTCAACATAATTTTGCTGGTTGTAAAAATCATTGCCAGAACGTATAAGTTCTTTCTCTTCTTGTTCAACCTTAGGTTTCTTATCTTTCTCTTTTTTTTGAGCAAACCCTGTTATTGAAATTATCAAAAAAAGTACCGTTAAAATCCTATTCATATTATTTTTCTTTTTGTTCATTAAACAAGTTCAATTTCTGAATCCATTTTGTTTTTTTATTGAACATAAATGCATCTAATACCAAAAATAAAATGCCCAAGCCAATAAACCATTGAAATTGATCTTTAAAATCAGAAAATTGTTTGGTTTCAAATTCTGTTTTATCTGCTTTAAGCAATAAATCGTTTATATAATCGACTGTTTTAGTAGTATTATTTCCATAAATATATGTTCCGTTACCTTCAGAAGCAATTTTTTGCAAAGTTTCATCGTTAAGTCGAGTCATAACAACTTCTCCTTCTCTGTCTTTTTTATATCCAATAAGCTTTCCATTTCGTTTTATCGGAATAGGGCCTCCATCTGCATTTCCAACACCTATTGTAAATATTTTGATACCTTCTTTAGTCGCTTCATCAGCAATGTAACTTACATTTTCTTCATGGTCTTCACCATCAGAAATTAAAAATAAATATCTATTGGTTTGCTCATCATCATCATAATAACTCTTCGCCAATTTTAAAGCTTCGTTAATAGCCGTTCCTTGCGATGATACCATATTAGGATCTGCATTTTGCAAAAACATTTTAGCTGCCGCTTGATCGGTTGTAATAGGCAATAACGGATAAGCGTTACCGGCATAAATGATAATCCCAACTCTATCACTAGCCAATTTATCAATAATCTTTGAGATAATTTGTTTAGCTTTTTCTAAGCGATTTGGTGCAATGTCCTCCGCCAACATGCTTTTAGAAACATCTAAAGCAAAAACCACATCTACGCCCTCTCTTTTAATAGTTTTAAGCTTGGTACCCATTTTAGGATTCACCAATGCTATAATTAAAAAAGATAAGGCCAAAGCTACCATTAAAGTTTTGAAAAATGATTTAAACGGTGACGTCTCCGGACTCAATTTATGCAATAACTTACTATTAGAAAATGCTTTTTGTTTTTGTTTTTTCCATAAGGACATAAGCAAAAATGCAAGAAAGAGTGCTGCAATGACTGCAAAATAATAAAAATATGTCTTTTCTTCTAATTGATACATCCTATTCGGATTTTTTTATTTGACTTTGTAACCGTAAAAAATATCTACTACACTATTGTCTATATAAAACTTTTAAATATTGTATATTTTAATGACATCTCTAATACTATAAGCATCCCTGCTAACAATACCAACAATCGGTATTTTTCCTGATAGTTATAATATTTAAATTCTTCTATTTTTGTTTTTTCAAGTTTATTAATTTCATCATAAATTGAGGCCAATTTTTCATTATCAGTAGCTCTAAAGTATTTGCCATCAGTTTGATTGGCTATAAACTTCAATAAATTTTCGTCAATTTCTACAGGTTGCCTTTTAAAAATTAAGCGTCCGCTAACATCTCTGGCTACAGGAAACTGTGCTGTTCCATTGGTACCAATACCAATAGTGTATACCTTAATATTTAGCTCTTTGGCCAGTTCAGTAGCTGTTTTAGGGTCAATAAAGCCTGAATTATTTACCCCATCTGTCAATAATATAATTACTTTACTTTTGGCTTTGCTATCCTTTAATCTATTTACTGCAGAACCTAATCCCATGCCAATGGCAGTACCACCATCTAAATCGCCCCATTTTAATTTTTTAATAGTATTGATAACAATTCTTTTATCACTTGTTATTGGAGTCTGTGTAAAACTTTCACCGGCATAAACAACAATACCAATTCTATCATTTGGTCGTTGTGTAACAAAATATGTAGCTACATCTTTTAAAGCTTCTAAGCGATTTGGTTTTAGATCTTTGGCCAACATACTTGCCGAGACATCAATAGCCATAACAATATCTATACCGCTAGTGGTTTTAATTTTTTTACTCACCTCTACATTTCTTGGTCTGGCCATTGCTAATATCAAAGCTGCTAAGGCCAATAAACGCAAGACATATAATAGAGGCTTTAGCTTTACCAAAAAAGACGACTCAGCAAAACCTTTAGTACTAGACATAGTTAATGTTGCAGTATCTTTATTACGCACCAAAAAATACCAAATTGCCAATAATGGAACTAGTATCAGCAACCACAAAAATTCTGGATTGGTTAACTCAAAATTATTCCACAGCTTCATCTTCTTCGATTATATTTTTAATGTTATTAATCAACGCTTCTTTTTCCTTTTCTTTTTCAGTTTTAAAATAAGTATCCCTTATATATATTGATCCAAATACTATAAAAGGTAATAGAAAGGATAGAATAATTAAAACTTTTGATAGTTTTTGTCTTAATAAAGATTGTTTAATATATCTATCATCTGTTCTAATTTTATTTATTTCTTGCTTAATTTTTTTATTATCAATCGATTTTGCTTCTACCTTTCCTCGTTTAAGATATAACATTCCTCTATCAATAAATTTCCCTCTAAATAATAATTCTACAAGGGCAACAAATAATAATAAATATGATGATACAACCAACCATATCAGGATTAAAGTACCTCCAAGTATTGGAACTCGAATAAATAAATTTCCAATGGCATTAACTATTTTCCAAAAATAACTTTGCTTTTTCAGATGTAACTCCTTACCCAATGAAGACACGCCTACTGTTACTTTCTTAAAACTAAAGAAAATCACATGATAACCCCACTTGTAAATTGAAACACTATCTGTTATTTCTTCATTTGTAATTGGACATAACGGCTTTTCTATGTTTATTTCTTTCGGTATATTACTATGAATACTTTCAACAATTTTATCCGAATCATTTCTATGTAACTCAATCTCATTAGAAAGGGGTGTATATTTTGCAAACTTCACCAAATCAGCTTCTTTTAATAGCTTTTGTAATTTAATAATAGTTTCTTCCGGTATGTTTAATGCACTTGAACTATTAAAATCCGTAATGGTTTCCATCAACTCGTTAGTAGTTGATTCTAGTGCAGGTATTTTCAATTCTCTTTCAATATAACTTCTCACTATATCTGTTAATTCTATATAGTATTTCTTAATTTTATTTTGTTGCCATAATTGTTTGGTATCCAACTCTTTTAATCTCTTTAAAGCCAAATCGTAGGCCGGAATACCTGCTTCAATTTCTTCA
>DEIV01000023.1 GCA_002352665.1 Flavobacteriaceae bacterium UBA2765 | reverse complement strand
GTTTATTTACTTATGAAAGTGCCTGAATAATATAAGACCAAAAAAAAACCTCGCTTAAAGCGAGGTTTTTTTAGTGCAACTAATATTGTTCTTCATTACTAGGAAAATCACCACTTTTAACATCATTTATATAATTCTTAAACGCCCCGTCCATTTCAGAATATAAATCTAAATAACGACGTAAAAACCGTGGATTAAATTCATGTGTCATGCCTAGCATATCATGAATAACCAGCACTTGTCCGTCAACACCACTCCCAGCACCAATACCAATAACAGGTATACTAATACTTTCAGCAATTTCTTGTGCTAATTTGGCCGGGACTTTTTCTAGAACCAATCCAAAACATCCTAGTTTTTCTAATAATTTAGCATCTTTTTTTAGCTTTTCTGCCTCTATATCTTCTTTTGCTCTTACGGTATAAGTACCAAACTTATAAATGGATTGAGGTGTTAAACCTAAATGCCCCATAACCGGAATTCCAGCAGATAATATTCTGCTTATAGATTCTGCTATTTCTTCACCACCTTCTAATTTTATAGAATGAGCCCCTGATTCTTTCATTATTCTTATAGCCGATTCAAGTGCATTTCTTGAATTGCCTTGGTAACTGCCAAAAGGTAAATCTACCACTACCAAACATCTTTCTATGGCTCTAATAACAGAAGATGCATGATAGATCATTTGATCTAAAGTAATGGGTAACGTTGTTTCATGACCTGCCATAACATTTGATGCAGAATCTCCTACCAAAATAATATCAATTCCGGCATGATCTACAATTTTTGCCATGGTATAATCGTATGCTGTAAGCATGGCAATTTTTTCGCCATTACGTTTCATTTCCACCAAAGATTTGGTGGTAATTCTTTTATATTCTTTTTTTGCTATTGACATGTTTATTAAGTTTGGTTTGTGACTATGGAAAACTGAAGTCAAAAATATTTAGGTATTTTATTTTATTCGCTTTTTTTAACCGCTTCCCATTCTTTCTGTAAGATAGAAGGAAATAGCATTGGTGCAATATTTTTTACAGGTTTATACAGTATTGATGCTTCCAAATTTGCTTCACTTACAAAAGGTAAAGCCCTATTTAATTTGCTGAAAATAATCAATACTACACTTAAAATTAATCCCATTTTCAAAACCCCAAAAACTGCACCAAATATTTTATTTACAATACCTAATGCCGCGGCATCTGCAATTTTTGTAAGTATTTTTCCTGTAAAAGATATTAAAATTACAATGATCACAAAAGTTATGGCAAAGGCGATTATCTGTATATATTTTTCTGACCAACTCACACTGTCTTTTAAATAATTAGCCGCTATATAAGAGAAATGAATCGCTCCATATAAACCTAAAGCTAACGCTACTAACGAAGTTACTTCAACAAAAAAACCTTTCATAAGACCTCTCACCAATCCGAAAAGTAATATTGCCGTAAGAATTATATCTAATGTGTTCATAGGGTTGATTTTTAGCAAATATATTATTTATTTTGGCTCTATGGTACTTTGAGTTGGCAATATTACAACTTAGAATAGTTAATCAATTAAGATATTGTCGGTACTGAATCTATAAAGAAGAATTACAACCATTAAATTTAAAGCATCTCCTTTTCTTTGGATTTAGGACTTGGGGATTCCATTTCTTAAACTTCCTCTACACTAATTACTTCTCCAACATAAACCAAAACTTTTTTTATCACTTTATAACCCATCTGCTCAACAGTTAATCCATAATTATGAAGTTGATTATGATATTTCTTGTCAGATTTACCTGTTTTATAATCAATAATTACCACTTCATTTCGATTGTTAATTACCAATCTATCAGGAATAACTATTTCACCCGATTGGCTAAAAATTTCTCGTTCATTTAAAACCGTTTTATTATGTTGATAATATTCATTTAGGTCAGGGTGCATAACTATTTTATACAACACATTTTTAATATTTTCAATATTGCTTTCAATCAATTTACCAACCGAAACATATTTTTCAATAACTTCATCAACATCATCGGCGGTTTTTATTTGAGCCATTAATTCGTGGATTAAATTTCCATAAATGATTGAATCACCAATATCACCATCCCATAACAAAGCTGAATTTGCCACAATAGCAATATTATGAGATTGCCAAGAAGTACTTAATACATGATCAAATTCTTGACTCACATTCGGTATTAAAGCCTTTTCAGATATTCTAATTGAAGATCCAAAATGATATTCAAATTTACTGACATTCCATTGTTGGATATCTTGCAAATAATGAATTAAATATTGTGATGATGTCTTAGGATTACCACTAATTTTTTTATGTTCAGCAACAAGGTACAATTGCTCAATCGCTCTTGTAAATGTAACATATAATAGGTTAAAATTATCCAATTCTTTTTCGTTACGATAAGACCCATAAAGCTCTTGCCCAATATTTCCTGATGTTTCTAAAGATTTATTATAATTAATCAATAAAGTTTCAAAGTTATTTAATGCTGAAGGATCTTCAATAGGGTACCATCCTTTTGGGTCTCTATCTTTATAAATATCTAGATCGAATGGAAAAATAACCACAGGAAATTCTAAACCTTTAGATTTATGAATGGTCATAATTTGAACGGCATTTTTTTCTTTTGGTACCACAATACTTAGTTTGCCTTTTTTATCATTCCAAAACTCCAAAAAAGCATTACTATCAGTCGATTTATTCTGTGAAAACAGTAATACTTCGTTCAGAAAAAATTGTACATACGCATCAGAAATTTCATTAAAATGAAAGCTTCTCAACATATATTCAACCCCTTCGTACAGAGACAATTGCATTACTCTTGTATACTCAAAATTAACATTATACTTAGTGAATTCATTAAAAAATTCTCGAATAGGTTCATTGATCAAACTTTTAAAAAACAAATGCTTATCAACGGATATATTTAAATAGTGATATAAGAAATAAAGTAAGTTTAATTTGGCTTCTTTATCGCTATTATTTTGAAGATAGGTTAACATATCTATCATAAAATTTACCTTTTCAGAATTCTGTAACAACAGCGTTTCTGAACTGATAATATCTATGCCATGTTGCGTTAAAAAATTAGCGATGACAATACCTTGATTTCGTGTTCTGGTCAATACACAAATTTCATTCAGGTGAAAATCATTAGTTACATTGTTGACAATTGCCAATACTTTTTCTGCATAAGCCAGCTCTTTTTCATTGCCGGTTAAATTGCCTTCAATAAAAGATAATTGCACATAACCACCTTTCTTTTCTGTGAATTTTTGTTGATTTTCTCTAACATACAAATCGGCATAATCAGGCCGATTAAAAAAATTAGCTATATGTCTAAAGAAACCATTATTAAAATTGATTATCTCAGTAAAACTTCTATAATTGGTATCTAAAGACTTTAATTTTTTATCAATATGAAACGGATTATGGGCCTTAGATTCTCCATGTTGTGTTAAAGTCAAAAACTGTTCAGGCTCGCTACCTCTCCATCGATATATGGCTTGCTTAGTATCGCCAACCAACATCAGATCTGCATTTTCTTGTGACAATGCGTTGTGAATAAGCGGAATTATGTTTTGCCATTGCAACAATGAGGTATCTTGCATTTCATCAATAAAATAATGCTTGAATTTTTCGCCAATACGCTCGTAGATATAGGGTGCGGGTTGTTCTTGTAAATTCTTACTGATCATCTGATTGAACTCTGCATTTAAACGGATATTCTTCTCTTCTTTCAATTCATTCAACGTTTTATTGATATGACTTAAAACTGCTAAGGGAATCAAGTTTGATAAAAATAATTTGTTTAATATATATTTCTGATATAGTTCTTCCGAAGAAAAATACAATGTTGATAATTGTGGAACTATACTGTCAATTTTAGATTTTATTTCTTCAGGTTTTCCCTTGGTATAAAAAATATTATTTTCAATACTTTTTGCCAGGCCTTTTGTAAGATCAAAGCTCAATTTATCAACATTATAAACTAAATTTTGAAAATGTTTTGGAAATTGTGAATAGTAAAAATCTTTATATTCAATATGTAAATTATCAATAAATTCTAAACCCTGTCGTCCTAATTCTGTAAATTGATTTTCTAAACTTTTTTGTTTTTTAAACAATTGATTTTTTAAATCGATAAAATCTTCTATTCTTTTTTCTTGAATTTTCTGTATTTGAATGGTGTCGTTTTCATTGAGTAATATTTGTGCTATCTCTTTTAACTCTCTGGTAATGTCCCAAGACTTATCATCATCTGTTTTCTGCAAGGAAAAATCTATTAACAGTTTGGTAAGGGCTTTATCTTCTCCTATTTTTGAAATAAGTTGGTCTACAGCTTCATTGAGTAATGATTTGGCATCCATTTCAACGTCAAAATTGAGAGATAAACCTAGATCAAAAGCAAAACTTCGTATCAGTCTGTAGGTAAAACTATCAATAGTAGTGATATTGAATGCCGAATAATTTTGCAGAATAGCATGTAATATTTTTTTTGCTCTTTGATGGATAAGCACATCATTTACGGCGATATTGTTTTCTAGAAAATCATTTTCTATAGCTGTAAAAAGAGCTGACTTCTGTTTGAGGATTTCCGGTTTAGCAAAAGTACGAAGATTTTCAATTACGCGTTCTTTCATCTCAGCTGCCGCCTTATTGGTAAAAGTTACTGCTAAAATATTTTGAAACCTACTTGATTCGGCTGTTTGAAGTAATATCTTTAAATATTCTTTAACTAAAGTAAAGGTTTTACCGCTACCCGCAGAAGCGTTATAAACTTGAAAAGTAGATGGATTTTGCACAATACGAATTTAATACAAAATACAATATTATCAATACAACTACAAAAGACTATTAGATGAAAGATTCAGGATATGTAACTTTTTTCAACTTACAAGGTAACCAATTGCAATATTTTTAATCATTATTTATGTGTTTGAACGTCTTTATTTAGGTAACCTAAAACTTATTCCTGCACTTACATATAAATCCTGAATGTTTTTACTCAACCCTGTTCCTCCAGAAATATCTAATTGAATAGTATCACTTATCAAATAGGTCAAGCCTGTATCCCAAAAATGATTAAAATGACTGTCTTCCGGCAAATCTCCATAAATCTCTATAAACGCACCAACTTTATCTGAAATACTATAACCGTAGGCGATAGTATAGACATAATTCGCAGTTGTAATGTCTCCATCCCAATCCATACCCATATTATACCCTAAACTCGATTTTTCACTCAGAGTATGTGCAAATGAAAATCTAAAATCTATACCGGTACTCTTGGTTTTAAAATCTTGCGATGCTAAAAAAGGGAAATTTACATGACTTAAAAAAGCGATTTCGGGTAAGAAACCTTTTTCTTCAGTAACTCCAATTTTTACACCAATGGCCAAAGGTGAAAATCCACTTGCTACATTGTTTAAGTTATTACCCTGAAACTCTTGTTTTACTTCAGAATTACTAAATCCTACTCTTAATTCTAAATTATCTAACAGTCCATAACGCAACAAAGTGGTGTTAAATGTAGTAGTTTTAGTTTTGATATTATTAAGTTCTAGTGATTCGTAAAATGTACCTGTTTCAACTTGTAAAAATCGTTTTGGTACTAATACTGACGATTCGGTTTGATCTGGTCTATCAGTAATTAAAGCATTGTATTCTTTATTTATTGTTTCTTTTTGAGCATATCCTGTTATTACAAGTATCTGTATAAATATCAAGCATAAATAATTCTGTTTCCCCATTAAATTTTCTTTGTTTGAAATAAAAATGTTAAAAAACCAATCGCCAGATTTGTGCTACTAAAAAGGTAATCACAAAGCCCATAATTACAGGTAAAATAGAGGCTACTGTTGTCCATTTTATACTTTTAGTTTCCTTATAAATGGTATAAATGGTGGTGCTGCATGGATTGTGCAATAAGCTGAATAACATCAAGTTAATTGCTGTAAGCAAGGTCCAACCCCCAGCTCTTAAAATATCACCTGTAGCAGTTACAGAATCTAACTCAAACATGACACCTGCACCTTCACCTCCAGGAATTCCACTTACCATAACAGTTAGCATTAAAATAGTTGGAATCACTATTTCATTTGCCGGAATAGCGACTATATATGCGAGCAAGATAACGCCGTTTAATCCCAATAAAAACCCAAAACCATCCAAAGTATTAATTGTCCAGGAAGCAATACTCTCATTACCGATATAAATATTCGAAATTAACCATATTACGGCTCCAGCCGGTGCTGCAAATAGGATGGCTCTCCATAAAACAATTAAAGTTCTATCAATTAATGAGGTATAAATAGTTTTCCAAAATCTTGGTGGGCGGTAGGGAGGTAATTCTAAATTAAACGTAGATACCTCACCTTTTAAGACCGTTTTTGTCAATGCCCAAGAGGTAAAAAACATAAAGAATATTCCTAAAATTGCGATTCCAATAACTGCTGATAAAGAGGCAATTGAAGAAAAAGAAGGAGGAACTACTGCACCTATAAAAATAGTTGCAATTAATATCTGTGTAGGCCAACGACCATTACAGAGTGAAAAATTATTTGTAATAATCGCAATTAATCGTTCTCTTGGGCTATCAATTATTCGGGTAGCAACAACACCTGCAGCATTACAGCCAAAACCCATACTCATAGTCAATGCTTGCTTACCATGTGCTCCAGATTTTTTAAACATATAATCTAAATTGAAAGCCACTCTTGGCAAGTAGCCAAAATCTTCAAGTAAGGTAAACAACGGAAAGAATATTGCCATGGGAGGCAACATAACAGCAATAACCCAAGCCACGGCTAAATATACCCCATCAATTAAAAATCCGTCTAACCACCAAGGCATTCCTACACTTGCCGCTCCATTTTTTAATAAAGGATGAATAGTATCTAATAATAATTGAGCCAACATTGATGAAGGATAATTTGCTCCTATGATCGTAAGCCAAAGTATCACACCTAAAATTAAAAACATAATAGGAAAGCCCCACGTTTTACTAGTTACAATTTTATCTATTTTAGCGTCTAAGCGAAATCGTTTCTTTTGGTCATCTGCACTTACAGCTGCACCTGCAATTTCAGAAGCATCAGCATAGATTCCTTCTGCAAGTCCATCATGAAAATCGTCTCCAATTTGCCATCGTAGATCACTAGATAAGGCTATAATATTTTCTATAGAATTTTTACTCATTTCTTAAACTTAAACTAATTCTCCTGTTTTTAAAGCCTCTATAATATGTGTATCTCCTTCTAATAATCTAAAAGCAATCCATCTGCTATTTGGTATTGAAGGATATTGTTGTTCAATCTCATTGGTCAACGTTTTTACAGCATTTTCAATATTTTTAGGCACATTTTTTATGCGGTGAGGTTTACATATTATTTTTCCTGTGGCAACTTCATTGATGGTTTGAATTAAATCAGGAATTCCTTCATTAAATCGAGCACTTGTTGGCACTACCGGAATTCCTAAATCTCTAGCCAAGGTTCTTGTGTCGATTTTAATATTATTCCGTTTTGCTTCATCCATTAAATTCAAACATAATACGGCTTTGTCTGTAATTTCTAAAATTTGTAAAACTAAATTTAGGTTTCGCTCCAATCTACTGGCATCAACTACAATAACAGTGACATCAGGTTTTCCGAAGAGAATGAAATTTCTAGCAACCTCTTCATCTTGCGAAGTAGAAAGCAATGAATATGTTCCTGGTAAATCTATTAATTTGAATTTCTGACTATTATACTCAAAAGCACCTTCTGCCCTGGTCACAGTTTTTCCAGGCCAATTTCCTGTATGCTGACGCAAACCGGTCAAGGCATTAAAAACAGTGCTTTTTCCAGTGTTCGGATTTCCAGCCAATGCCACAACAAAATCAACATTTTCAGTATTTAAGCCCAATTTTTTTAATCCTTTTGCATTGTATTGTGGACAGGTCTCACAAGTACTATTTACTTTATTCCCCATATTCTACATCTTTTTTAATGAGTATTTTAGAAGCTTGATCTTTACGCAAAGCAATGGAAGTTCCTTTAACCAAATAGGCTGTTGGATTCTGCATAGGGCTAATTAAATCGATACTTATTTCAGTGCCTTTTACAAAACCTAAATCTAATAACCTTCTTCTGCGATCTCCTCTACTTTCCTTTGAAATTCCTAAAATATGAGCAACTTCATTTTCCTTTAGACTTGATAATCTCACTATAACATCTTCAATTACATCCTCTTTTTTAAGGATAGAAACAGTAATATTTGCCGCTACAATTGGTGCCAATTTAAACTCTTCACCTTCCGCATAAAAAACCACTCTCTGCTTATTATTTTCAACCACTCTTATTTGAGAACCAATATGTATGTTTTCAGCGAGAATTTGCTTGTAAATTACATCAGGTTCATCTTCAATATGAATAATTCTTCCAACAGAACCTACAGCTATAGAGGATAAAAATTCTCCATCAAGATCAGCCATTTTTCCTAATTTTGTTGGAATTGGATCACCATGCGGATCATATTTCGGATTCCCTAATTGAGTGGCTAGCAAATTTGTTTCTTCATGATTCAATTTATGCTCCATTTCCTCAGCCCTACCATGCCATTCTATTTTGTCAAAACCAGTTTTTTCAGCCAAATACTTTTCCCAAAGCCTATGAACTCTAACAATTCGCAAAGCATAATCTCTTCCTGTACTTGTCAACTTTAAAACATCACCATCAGATTCTACTAATTCATTAATTGTCATTTTTTTTATAACATCAATTATAGTGCTATTGCTAAATTTTAACGCGTTCGTTAAACTATTTACATCTAATTCTTTTCCTGAGTTTTCACTATGATATAATTGTTTTAAAATATCTTCAATAACTATTTTTTCATTAGACTCTAAGTTGTTTTTAATGACCCAAAACAAACCTTTTCTTGGTCGAAATAATAAATAAGTTACTATCGAAAATCCAAAAAATATTAATAACGCATATGTTGGACTATAATTCATGCTGTTTTTATAAATAAATTATGAGCTATCTTTTGTGAAATAGACAGTTCTCTATTTCCTACTTTAATCGTTATAGAATCATCAAATGACTCTTTTGAAATAACTGTAATTTTTTGTCCTAAAGCAATATTTTGTTTGTCTAAAAACTGTAAAAAGTCTGAAGAAGAATCTATTACACCCACACAAATTCCACTTTCATTAACTTTTAAAGTGGCAAGAACTATTTTTTCTATTGACAGGAGCTCTCCATTTTTATCGGGAATAGGATCTCCATGTGGATCAACTCTTGGGTAATCTAAAAATTCATCCAATTTATCAATCAGTGTTTCTGATTTTACATGCTCTAATTGCTCTGCAATATCATGCACTTCATCCCATGAAAAATTGAGTTTATTTACTAAAAAAGTTTCCCAAAGGCGATGCTTTCTTACTACTGAAGTTGCTATTTTCTTTCCTTTAATTGAAAGTTGAGCACCTTGATATTTTTTATAGACAACCAATCGTTTATCGGCAAGTTTTTGTAGCATATCTGTAACAGATGACGCCTTAGTATTCATCTTTTCTGCTATCAAATTAGTACTTACACCTTTATTAGCTTTAGTATCCAAGGCGTAAATAGCTTTTATATAATTTTCTTCTGCTTGTGAAAACATTATAAATATTTTTACAAATATAAATATTTTTTTAGATAAGACTAAAAATTATTCTTATAAATTTATATAGTATATTTGAATTACTAATTCTTGAATCATGTTAACTAACCAAAAAGAAAAATTTAAACTCCCAGATTCAGTAACCTATCTTAATGGTGCTTATATGTCTCCTTTGTTAAGAAGTGTTGAAAAAATAGGCCACGAAGTTTTATCACAAAAATGTTTGCCGTACGAAATACTTGCCGAAGATTTTTTTTTAGGTGTTGAGAAAATAAGAAGAACTTTTGCCAATTTTGTTGACGTATCAGATTATCAAAATACCGCAATTATACCCTCTGCATCATATGGCATTTCAACGGTTGCAAACAATGTAAAATTAAATCGGGGTGACGAAATTTTAATTGCTGACGGACAGTTTCCAAGTAATGTTTATGCTTGGCAAAAACTTGCCGAAAAGTATAATGCTATCGTTAAAATAATAGACCCTCCAGAAAATTTTAAAAACCGAGGAAAAGCATGGAATCAGTCAATCCTAGATAACATCACTGCAAAAACTGCTTTGGTAGCGATAAGTCCAGCTCATTGGGCTGACGGAACACTATTTGATCTAAAAGCAATACGTAAAAAAACAAGAATTTATAATGCACTGTTGATAATTGATGGGGCTCAAAGTTTGGGTGCTTTTCCATTTTCAATCAACGCTATTGACCCTGATGCAGTTATAACTGTTGGTTATAAATGGCTGCTCGGCCCTTATGGATTAGGTATGGCCTATTATGCAGATCATTTTAATGATGGTGAACCTATTGAAAATAATTGGATCAATAGACATAACAGTGAAGACTTCTCACAATTGGTGAATTATGAAAGTAAGTATCAACCCAAAGCAGGACGATACAATATGGGTGAATGCAGTAATTTTAATTTAGTGCCAATGCTTACCAAAAGTATGGAACAATTAACTGAATGGAGACCTGAGAATATTCAAAATTATTGTGAACATATTTCTAAAAACGCTATTGTCGAATTACAAAATTTAGGATGTTATATTGAGGAAGATGCATACAGAGCAAAACATTTATTCGGTGTCTATTTACCTTCAACTATTAATTTAGACAAGCTGAAAGCTGAATTTAGTAAGCATAAAATTTACGTTTCTTTTCGCGGTAATGCCATTCGTGTTTCG
Source organism: Flavobacteriaceae bacterium UBA2765 (assembly GCA_002352665.1). Classification (GTDB taxonomy): domain Bacteria; phylum Bacteroidota; class Bacteroidia; order Flavobacteriales; family Flavobacteriaceae; genus Aureibaculum. The sequence continues at coordinate 1,140 of DEIV01000023.1, read as the reverse complement.
CCAAATGTATATAATAGCAAAGAAGATTTTGAGAAATTGGTTGCGTGTTTTAAAAACGTACAGTAAAAATTAACTAAACAACAACAATCCCTAAAAGATTTTAAATATCGCTTAGGTTACATCATTAGATTAATTTCCGACTATCTTTATTGATAATTTGTGAATATCTGTGTCATTAAATCTTATTCACTTTTTTAATAGCAGTGGTAAAATCTTCTATATTATTATCATTCATTACTAAATGTAAGGCTTCATCACTTACTTTTTCAGCATTATCTTTAGGAAATCCGAGACCTATTGCTACACGCTGTAAAATGGAAACTTCATCTTTAGACACATCATCATCAGCAAATATCATTTTGGTCAAATCAAATAAACATCCAATACGTTCAACATAACTATTATGCGGTTCAATAGGATATTTTTCAGGGTTTTTTATAATGGCCTTGAATTCTGTTTCACTAATTTCTAACCTCCTTGCCAATTGATCCAATAGTTTTTTCTCTCCTTCTGTAATAATAGTATCCACCAAAGCTAATTTAACAATGGTTGCAAAATGTGCTACATTCTTTTTGTGTGCTCCACTTGAGTATAAATCTGATATGGCCATGTTATTATTTATTAATTGAATAATTTATTCTTTATGTATTTCTTTTATCTTGAAATTAAATTCATCTATGTCATAATTATTAATAATCAAATGTATAGCTTTATCACAAATTTTCTCAATATTATCACAAGGAAAACCTAATCCAATCGCAATCTTCTGTAACAGGTCTACTTCATCTCCGAGAATTTCTTCATCTATAAAAATCATGGTTGCCAAATTGAACAAACGTTCTACCCTCTCATCATAACCCACAGGAGGATTAATCGGATAAGCATCAGGGTTTTCTAAAATCTTTTTATACTCTTGTTCTCGTATTTCCAATGACACAAACATACGATCTAATAAACCTTGTTCTTCTTCAGAAATTGCTCCATGAACTAATGCCAACTTTACAATATTTGCAAAATGAGCCAATTTCCTTTTATATGTTATATCTGAATCTGAAATTTCCATAAACTTATTATTCGGCTTCAAATATAAATAATCTCAATATTTTTTTAATGATTTAATAAATTTATCTTTGCCAAAAT
>DEIV01000122.1 GCA_002352665.1 Flavobacteriaceae bacterium UBA2765 | reverse complement strand
GGCTTAATTCTGAAAGTGCCAAAAAAAAGCCCGATTGAAATCGGGCTTAATAGTATTAGATTTAAATTTAAGTGAATTATAAACCTCCACTTAATTCATCTTGCCATTTTTTTAACTCGTCCCATTTTCCATCTGCTGCCATTTTTGCTTGTGCAGCCCAAGTTTTAGGATTATGAACTCTATACCGTGGTCCGGCATCATCTAAGACTTGTTGTAATCTGTTTTCCGCAGCTTCAGACAATTGTCTAAAACTCCAAATACCATCATTATTTAGTAGATCTTTAATTTTTGGGCCTATACCCTCAACTTTCGTTAAATCATCTTTAACAGAATCATCTGTTTTAGAGGGAACAGCTGCAAAAGCAGTAGCAGCAACACCAGCGGCAGCTAAGGCACTTTTTTCTTTTCTACAAGCCGCTAAATCTGTTTCTAATCCTCTAATTTTAGCCGAATAATCAATCTGGTCTCTATCATCATCACCACCAAAAAGTTGCTTCAATAGCCAGCCCAATAATAGACCTAATAAAAATGCACCCAATAACCAGAAAAGCCATGGCCAAAACATATCAGATCCATCGCAAGCTGTAGTATTTATTTGTAATAATAACATAATTTTATTTTTTTAATTTGATTAGTAATTTATTTTATTTCCAATTCAACTCTTCTATTTTTTTGCATTCCATCTTCCGTATCATTGGTTGCGATCGGTTGGGCTTCACCTTGTGAGGCTACAGAAATTCTATCAGCACCAACACCTAATTTTATTAAAATATTTTTAATAGCATTTGCTCTTTTTTCGCCTAACCATTTATTATATGCAGGTTGTCCTTTATTATCAGTATGTCCAGTAAGTGTTAAGGTTTTTTTATTATCCTTAAGAGATTTGGCAACACTGTTTAAATAGTTAGTTATGTTTTCGTTCTCCAATTTTTGAGAGGAATTGTAAGGGAAATAAATCAAAACTTTATTATCAATTTCTTTGATATTTTCATTTCTTATTTTCCAGTCTAAAATAGTGCCTCCAAATGGTTTGGTTTTAGCATCAGCTAAATTAGACATTAGTTTACTATCAATTTCCATTCTATCAATAGGAATAGAATCAGATAACATCTGTTTTAAAGCATCTGCTCTGGCTAAACCAAGGTTTTCAAAAGTAGTATTGTTGATTTCTTCCTTATAATAAGGGCCAACAATTCGTAAGATTTTACCCTCAGCATCAGCTGATTGAATTTCATTTTTTTTGTCCGGCCAAAGATCATTGGTAATAGGTTTTCCGGAATCCCAATCAAACACTAAAGGGCCGTATTTAACCACTTCAGGTATCACAGTTTCTTTGACTTCTTTTTGAACAGTATCGTCACAACAAAGTATAGTATTTTTATACCATTGCCATCCAAACCATGCAAAAAGAATAAATAAAAGAAATAGGATTAAAGCTAAAAATTTCTTCATTTAGAATAAGATTTTAGTTAATATTTAGTTTTAGTTAGGTTAAAAGTATGAAATTAATTTCAGAAAAAATTTATAAATAGGTAATTTTAAACTGATTAGTTTTACTTTTTTGCAGATTCAACCAACTCTAACTTGCTCGTATTGGTTTGGGTGGTAAATAATCCGTAGTTAACTATTGCAATATTTTTCTCAATCTTGTCAATCGTGCCTACAGATTTGCCATCAGGTAACCTCACCTTATCGTTGACCTTGAATAGATAATCGGCTTTAGCTTTGTCAACTTTTTTTTCAATAGTTTTTTTTCTGTCTCTTATCTTTTTTACTTCAACTAAGACTTCTTTTTTTACCTCTTCTAATTTTTTTTGATTTGTTACAGTTGCTAGATTTTGTTGCTTTTTTTGATCTTTATAACTCTTGTGAGATGTTTTCTTTTTAGCTATACGATTATCTACATGCTTATTTTTTTCGATCAATATCCATTTCATAAAGTCAGCAAGTAACTTTTTTTTATTATTTGTTTGGAAATATAAATTAGAAATATCATTGATCTTTCTACCAATAGATAACATTTTTTGATTGTTATCATAGAGCTCTTGAAAACGCTCAAGCTTTTCTTTAATTTTTAATTCTTTTTCTGATAAATTACTAGTTTGTAATTTGGCTTTATCCTGTTCTTTTTCTAAATTTTCCGAAGTTCTTTGAAGTTTATTACGTTCTTTTTGGAGTTTAGAAATGGTATTGTCTAACCTTAACTTTCCCTTTTCTACTTTCTTTTTTGCTCTATTGATTAAACTAAATGGTATACCATTTTTTTGAGCAACTTCAAAAGTAAAGGAACTACCTGCCTGTCCTATATAGAGCTTAAACAAAGGTTCTAAAGTTTTATCATCAAATTGCATATTGGCATTGGTAACATTTTCTAATTCATCTGCCAATACTTTTAGGTTTGAATAATGTGTAGTTATGATGCCATAGGCATTTTTATTATAGAATTCTTCTAAAAATATTTCTGCTAAAGCACCACCCAATTCAGGATCGCTACCAGTACCAAATTCATCAATTAAAAATAATGTATGCTCATTACATTTACGTAAAAAATTACGCATATTCTTTAACCTATAGCTATAAGTACTTAATTGGTTTTCTATAGATTGATTGTCTCCAATATCTGTTAAAATAGTTTTAAAAAAGTAGACTTCACTACGCTCATGAACCGGAATTAATATGCCAGATTGGATCATTATTTGTAATAACCCTATGGTTTTTAAGGTAATACTTTTACCTCCTGCATTTGGCCCTGAAATAACAATGATTTGCTGATTATGATTGAGTTCGAGTGTTTGTGGCACTGTATCTATATCCTTTTTAGCATTGTTTTCCAATAAAATAGGGTGATAAGCATTACGTAATAATATTTTTTTTTCTGGTGAAATTTTAGGTAATAATCCATTAATTTGCTGTGCATACTTCGTTTTAGAAGCTACAACATCCAAATGTGTAAGATACGTTTGATATTGATTTAATAAATTGATATAAGGTCTAATAGTATTGGTCAATATTTTTAATATTCTAACTATTTCTTGCTGCTCTTCATAAATTAGATCTTGTAGTTTACGACTTATTTTTAAGGTGGCTTCAGGGGCAATATAAACTATACTTCCTGTTTTAGAATTCCCTAACAGTGACCCTTTTACTTTTTTTCTATGCATTGATAATACAGCCAATACCCGTTGATTGTCAACAACAGATTCTCTAATGTCATCTAAAAAATCATGTGCTGCATAATGATTTAATGCCTTGGTAAAACTAGCACCTATTTGTCCTCTTAATCCATTAATTTCTTTACGAATAGTTTTTAGCTCAACACTGGCATTATCTAGTACCTCTCCAAATCGATTAATTATACCATTAATATTTTCAATAATTATTTTGGAAAATTCTACTTTTTGTGAAGCATTAAATAGGGTAGGGTAGTATTCTGAAAATTTCTTAAAGAAAACTAGTAATTCATTTACCGTTTCTGATATGGCCAATATTTTTTGAAAAGATGAAGCTTCTAAAAAAGTGTCTTCAATTCCTAATAAATGAATTTCTTTGGTGATTTCATCAAAATAGTGATTAGGTATCCTGTTTTCATTTTCAAATGAGGATAAATATTCATTGGTTTGATGGAGTTGTTCTAATAAATCCTCCCTTTTATCTATAGGAACAATATCAACTACAGCTTTTCTACCAAGGTCAGTTAGGCAATAATTGGCAATACGGTTTAACACTTTGTCAAACTCTAAATCTTTCAATGTTTTATTAGTTATGGAGCTACTCAAAATTGTATATTTGAAATGACAAAAGTAGTTAAAATTATATTCTTTTTTTTGTTTGACATTGTTAGTATATCTAAGTAAATTATTAAAATTATTTATGAATGAACGTTAATATTGCCCCAAGCTGGAAATCCATTTTAGCTCAAGAATTTGATAAAGAATATTTTAAGAGTTTAGTATCATTTGTAAAGTCAGAGTACTTACAGCAAACTTGTTACCCTAAAGGGGAAGAGATTTTTGCTGCTTTTGATTTTTGCTCATTAGATGATTTAAAAGTTGTGATCATAGGCCAAGATCCTTATCACGGTATTGGTCAAGCCAATGGTTTATGTTTTTCAGTGAATGACAATATTGCTTTACCACCTTCATTACAAAACATATTTAAAGAAATTGAAACGGATATAGGCAAATCAATTCCTACAAATGGTAACCTAGAACATTTGGCTAAACAAGGGGTATTATTACTGAATGCAACATTAACTGTTAGAGCACATCAAGCGGGTTCACATCAAAATAAGGGATGGGAAAAATTTACTGACGCCGTCATTTCTCAAATCTCAAATCAGAAAGAAAATATTGTTTTTTTATTATGGGGTGGTTATGCAAAAAAAAAGGGAGCTAAAATTAATAAAACAAAACATTACGTTTTAACTAGTGGTCACCCTTCTCCTTTAAGTGCTAATCGTGGTTTTTGGTTTGGAAATAAACATTTTAGTGAAACCAATAATTTCCTACAAAAAAAAGGTTTAGCTATTATCAATTGGTAATTTCACCTTTTTTCTTATTTAAAATTATTCTAAATAAACCTTGTGTATTTTATTTTAGTTTTTATATTTGCCTCAATTATTCTTTATTTATAATCAGTCTAAATAAAAACAGTGAGGCAATTTTTTTTATATGGTAGCTTTTTCTTAGTTGTATCTATTACGAATGCACAAACTACTCAAGATTCGATAAATCAACAAATAAATGGAGCTCAACGCTTAATGTCAACTAACGTCAATAGTGGTGTTACTATTGGTGGATATGGTGAAATTACCTATAATCAACCCGAAAATGAGAACGGAGAGTTAGATGTGCAAAGATTAGTATTGCTTTTTGGTTATAAGTTTAATGAACAAGTTCAGTTTATAACGGAAGTTGAATTTGAACATGTTAAGGAGGTTTTTGTTGAACAGGCTTTTGTAAATTATAATGTTGCTGAAAACTTTAACATTAGAGGTGGATTGATGTTAGTACCTATGGGTATTATTAATGAATTTCATGAACCCACTACATTTAATGGCACTGAAAGACCTATTGTGGATAATGTGATTGTACCAACTACTTGGCGTGAAATAGGAATTGGAATAAATGGTCGTTTTAGTAGTATAGATTTAGGATACCAAGCCTACATATTTAATGGATTTAAATCTAGTGTTTTAGATGAAAATGGAGAAATACAAGGATTGTTAAAAGGATCAAATGGCTTAAGAAGTGGTCGACAAAAAGGAATTCAATCAACAATAAGCAGTCCTACTTTTGCAGTAAAGTTAGATTATTATGGCATTCTTGGTCTTCGTTTAGGTTTATCTGGTTATTTTGGTCAAACTCAATCGGAAAATGAAATAAATAATATAGAAGGTACCCAAATAGGTATAGCCATGATTGGTTTTGATGCTCGTTATACCTATCAGCGTTTTGCAGCAAGAGGGCAGTTTATTTATACTTCACTGTCAGATACAGATTTGTATAACAACCTTACGGGAAAAGAGTTAGGAAGCTCATTACAAGGATGGTATATAGAAGGAGCATATAATTTATTGCCATTAAGCAAAAAACAGAAATTGATTGCATTTACAAGAGTTGAACAATATGACACTCATGCCTCAACTGCAGGTAGCTTAGGTAGAAATGATGCCTATAACAGAATGGATATTACTACCGGTTTAAGTTATCATATTGCTCCCGGAGTGGTTGTAAAAGGAGATTATCAGTTTAAGGATAATGCCTTAGCTGACAATGATTTAAATAATCAGTTAAATTTAGGAATAGGGGTATGGTTTTAATAATATTATAAATGAGGGCTATAAAGAATAGTATTGTATTAATTTTAGGCCTAATATTTTTTACTTTACAATCATTTCAATTGCCTAAAAATATTCAAAAAAAAGTTGATAAGGAAATCAAATCGGCTTTTGAAATTGAATTGTATACTTTAGAAGCTATAAAAGTTTCTGAAAATGTAAATGAAAAGCTTATTACAAAAATAACAGGTAGTAATTTTTATAAAATCAAACAAAATGACTCCATATTTGGATATGCTTTTGTAGATAAAGCCCCTAGTAAAGTAGCACAGTTTGACTATTTAGTTTTGTTTGATAAAGAACTAATTATCAAAAAATCAAAAGTTTTAATCTATAGAGAAGAATATGGCGGTGAAATTAGCAGTAACCGTTGGTTAAAGCAATTTGTAGGGAAATCAGCTATTGATCAATTGAAATATGGAAAGGATATTATTGCCATTTCAGGGGCTACTATTTCTGCTAGATCTATGACAATTGCTGTAAACAATTTACTTAAAACTATAGAAATCCTCCAGAATAATAATACAATTTAATGCAACTCAACGGTCTCATATATAGCTTATCAAAAGAATTAAAATTATTAATAGGTGTTTTTTTAATTGTTTTAAGTGTGGGTTTTTATACTGGTTTGTCATTTGTTAACGAAACTACTTCAATAAAGGTTAATGGTATAGTAGAGAATTATTTAGGCAATGAAAATGATGAGGATGCTATTGTAATGAAATTTAAAAAATCTCCAAAAGAAATGCTTTCTATCGTACATAGTCACATTTTATCTATGTCAATAATTTTCTTTTTAGTAGGATTGATTTTATCAATTACGCATTTACCAAGAAGTTTAAAGTTGTTTTTGATGATAGAACCTTTTTTTTCAGTCTTGTTCACTTTTGGAGGGCTTTATTTTTTGTGGAAAGAAATTTTATGGGTAAAATATGTGGTGATGATTTCCGGTGCTGTAATGACCCTATCTTTTTCAATTGCTATACTTATAATTCTTTGGCAATTAATTCGAAAACATAATTATTCTTGATTTAATTTAAACAAATCGATTAAAAATCGTAAATTCGCGTGCAATTAATTTAAAATAACATAAAAGTTATTTTCCAAACTAATTGCCTCATGAAAGCATACAATTCTAAATTTGTTGGAGAAGGATTAACTTATGACGATGTACTCTTAGTACCGGCCTTCTCTGATGTACTTCCTAGAGAAGTTAATATCCAAACAAAATTTACTAGAAATATTAATATTAATGTACCCATCATATCTGCGGCTATGGATACAGTTACGGAATCTGCAATGGCAATTGCAATGGCACAAGAAGGTGGTATTGGTGTGCTTCATAAAAATATGTCTATTGAACAACAAGCAAAAGAAGTTCGAAAGGTGAAACGTGCTGAATCAGGTATGATTATTGATCCAGTAACTTTACCTATAACAGCTAATGTTGGAGATGCTCAAGATTGTATGCGAGAATATGGTATTGGAGGAATACCTATTGTAGATGATAACAATAGGCTATTAGGGATAGTAACCAATAGGGATTTACGTTTTGAAAAGAATTTTGATCGTGATATAGCTGAGGTAATGACCAGAAAAAATTTAGTTACCGTAAGTGCCGGTACTTCCCTTTCACAAGCAGAAGTAATTTTACAAGAAAATAAAATTGAAAAATTGCCTGTTGTTGATGATAATTATAAGCTTGTTGGGTTAATTACTTTTAGAGATATTGCTAAACTTACTCAAAAACCTATAGCAAATAAAGATACCTATGGTAGATTGCGTGTTGCTGCGGCAATTGGTGTTACTTCAGATGCCATACCTAGAGCAGAAGCATTGATAAATGCCGGTATTGATGCAATTATTATTGATACTGCACACGGACATACAAAAGGTGTTGTAAATGTATTAAAAGAAATTAAAAGTAAATTTAAAAGCATTGACGTTGTGGTAGGTAACATTGCTACGGCCGAAGCTGCAAAATATTTGGTAGAAGCTGGGGCAGATGCGGTTAAAGTGGGTATTGGACCCGGGTCAATTTGTACAACCAGAGTAATTGCAGGTGTAGGTTTTCCACAATTTTCTGCCATTTTAGAAGTTGCACAGGCTCTAAAAGGCAGTGGTATACCAGTTATTGCAGATGGAGGTATTCGTTATACAGGCGATATCCCTAAAGCCATAGCAGCAGGTGCAGATACTGTTATGCTAGGTTCATTATTGGCAGGTACTAAGGAATCTCCTGGTGAAACTATAATATATGAAGGGCGTAAGTTTAAATCATATCGGGGTATGGGCTCTGTAGAAGCTATGAAACAAGGTAGTAAAGATCGATATTTTCAAGATGTTGAAGATGATATTAAAAAGTTAGTTCCGGAAGGTATTGTAGGACGTGTACCTTATAAAGGTGACTTATTTGAGAGTATTCATCAATTTATTGGAGGTTTAAGAGCAGGAATGGGCTATTGTGGTGCTAAAGATATTGAAACCTTAAAAACTACAGGTAAATTTGTGAAAATTACAGCTTCAGGAATTAATGAAAGTCATCCGCATGACGTTATGATTACTAAAGAATCACCAAATTATTCTAGAAGATAAGCTAAACTTTTATATTACTGTTTTTTATAAAATTGATGTAAAATCTTAATTGAGAATGCTTTTTCCTGACTTCGACACTGGGTCACCCAAATTCAAATAATTCTGATAAATATTTTTGTTCATCTGTTAAAAGAAGAATATGTTTAACAGATTGGTTGTT
>DEIV01000123.1:7027-41775 GCA_002352665.1 Flavobacteriaceae bacterium UBA2765 | reverse complement strand
CTCCCATCTCCCATCTCCCATCTCTCATCTCTCATCTCCCATCTTCTGTCTTACACATTCTATTTCTATCGTTTTTTCAAAAGTACAACATTTTCTACATGGTGTGTTTGTGGGAACATATCTACTGCTTGTGTACTGATAATTTTATATTTTTCGTTCAATATAGCTAGATCTCTTGCTTGTGTAGCAGAATTACAACTGACATATACAATGCTGTCAGCTTCAATTTTTAGCAATTGTGCGACTACATTTTTATGCATACCGTCTCGTGGTGGATCTGTAATAATAACATCTGGCTTACCGTTTTCAAAAATAAATTGGTCAGTAAACACCTTGGCCATATCACCAACAAAAAAATCTACATTTTTAATCTCATTATTTTTTGCATTCTCCTTAGCATCAGCAATTGCTTCAGGTACACTTTCAATACCTACAACCTTTTTTGCATTTTTTGCAATAAATTGAGCAATAGTTCCGGTTCCGGTATATAGGTCGTATACAATTTCTTTACCGGTTAATCCTGCTAAATTTCGAGTTGTTTTATAAAGCTCATAGGCCTGTACAGAATTGGTTTGATAAAAAGATTTGGCGTTGATCTTAAATTGCAAACCTTCCATAGTCTCAAAAATATGATCTCTGCCTTTAAAAAGTACTACCTCTTGATCGTAAATGGTATCATTGGCTTTCTGATTGATAATATATTGCAATGAGGTAATTTCAGGGAATTTTTCAGCTATATAATTCAACAATAACAATCTTTTGGTATTGTCTTCTTTAAAAAACTGTATCACAAGCATAATTTCACCTGTTGAGGCTATACGCAACATCATAGTTCTTAATAAACCACTTTGTTCTCGAGGATTGAAAAAACTTAAATCATGTGCAATAGCAAATGACTTGATCTCATTTCTAATAGCGTTAGAAGGATCTTCTTGTAAATGACATTTGTTAATGTCTAAAATTTTATCCCACATACCGGCTATATGAAAGCCTAAGGCATTTTTATTGTCTATTTGTTCTTTTGTGTTTATTTCTTCATAACTCAACCACCTACTGTTTGAAAAGGAAAACTCCATTTTATTTCTATAAAAATATTGCTCTTTAGCAGCTAAAATAGGCGTGGCCTTAGGTAATTCTAAATGACCAATTCTGGTAAGGTTATTTATGACTTCTTTTTCTTTATAATACAATTGATGTTCATATTTCATATGCTGCCATTTGCAACCACCACAGGTCTCAAAATGTTCACAAACTGGTGTAGCACGTTTATCGGAGTAGCTTTTAAAACTAATAGCCTTACCTTCGTAATATGTTTTACGTTGTTTGAATGTTTGAATATCAACTATATCTCCAGGGATGGCATTGGGTAAGAAAATGATCCTACCATCAGGAGCTTTGGCTACAGATTTTCCCCTGGCACCTGCATCAATAACTTCTATATTTTCAAAAATTTTGTTTTTATTTTTTCTAGCCATAAGGCAAAGGTAATTTAATTGAGGTGATACAACAAAAAAAGCATCCGCCTGAGGCGGATGCTTTTGCCAAAAAATTATATTTTTTTCTTATTTACCGGCTTTACGCATGTAAGCAGCAACGGCTTGTAGCTCTTCTGCAGTCATATCTTTTACAAATCCATCTAAATTAGCTTTCATAATAGCTACCTGACCAGGGTCAGTATCTACTATAGCATCTGAATTTCCTTTTAAAAATTTAACAAGGTTACCACCTTTTTCATCGTAAACTTTAATCATATCTTTTACAGAAGGGCCAATAATTTTAGTATCAATGGCGTGGCAAGTAGTACAAGTTTTCTCTGTAAATAATTTTTCCCCTAAAGCTATTTGAGGATCTTGATCAGAAGCAACTTCAGCAGGTTTTTCAATTTCTTTTTTCACTTCTTCTTTTACAGTTTCAACCTCTGTTTTTGCATCTTCTTTCTTTTTATCTCCGCAGCTTGTAAATGTAATGGCTAAAATTGCCATAAACAACATCAAGGTATTGCGTACCATGTTTATATTGTTTTTTTGGTGTTTTTGATTTTTCTTTAAAAAGTTCATGTTTTTTGTTTTTTTAATTTATAAGGCGAAATTAATTAATTAATAATTTATAAATGTAACTTTTGAAACATTAATTTTATAATTTAGAAGTGTTCTAAATAGAATATTCTATAGAAGTAATTAATTATCCTAGAAAATGATTAAATTTGCCATTCTTAAAAAAAAACAGCAGATGTTAGGTAGATTACAGATAATAAAGCAAAGATTTGATGAGGTGTCAGATTTGATCATTCAACCGGATATCATATCAGATCAAAAACGCTATATTAGATTAAATAAGGAATATAAAGACTTAAAGAACATATTTGATAAAGGTGAAGCTTATAAAATAGTGTTGAGCCGTATTGATGAGGCTAAAGAAATTATTGATGATGGTTCTGATAAGGATATGGTTGAAATGGCACAGCTACAGCTTGAAGAGGCTACTGAAAAATTAGGGAAGCTAGAAGAAGAAATTAAGTTTTTATTGATTCCTAAAGATCCTGAAGATGCAAAGAATGTGATCGTAGAAATAAGAGCAGGTACAGGAGGTGATGAAGCTAGTATTTTTGCCGGAGATTTATATCGTATGTATACCAAGTATTGTTCTGATAAAGGCTGGAAAACAGAAATTGAAGATGTGAGTGAGGGAACTTCAGGAGGTTTTAAAGAAATTATTTTTAGCGTATCTGGTGCTGATGTTTATGGCGATATGAAATTTGAATCTGGTGTACACCGGGTGCAACGTGTACCTCAAACAGAAACGCAAGGCCGTGTACATACTTCAGCTGCAACGGTAATGGTATTACCTGAAGCTGAGGAGTTTGATGTTGAATTAAAAACTAGTGATATACGTGTAGACTACTTTTGTTCATCTGGCCCGGGAGGACAATCTGTAAACACTACTTATTCTGCTGTACGCTTAACACATATACCTACAGGTTTGGTTGCTCAATGCCAAGATCAAAAATCTCAGCATAAAAATAAAGATAAGGCTATGAAAGTGTTGCGATCTCGTTTGTACGAGCAAGAACTGGAAAAGAAATTAGCTGAAGATTCTGCAAAGAGAAATTCATTGGTCTCTAGTGGTGACAGATCAGCTAAAATCAGAACTTATAATTATCCTCAAGGTCGTGTAACTGAACATAGAATAGGATTAACCCTATACGATTTAAGTAATATTATCAATGGTGATATTCACAAAATTGTTGAAGAATTAAAGCTTGCAGAAAACGCTGAAAAATTAAAAGAATCCGGAGAAGTCTTTTAAATATTGATTGCAATAAATATGGTATGGATAAACTATTGAGATCAATTGAAGAAGAATAAGCATATAACAAGAGACGGTCAAGAAGCCACTAAAATTTTTGATAATAGAAGTTTAGCAATAGATTATAGAACTTTAAGCCCCATTTTAAAACCTGGAATCAGGGTTTTAGATGTTGGCTGTGGTACAGGTGCTATTTCTAAAGATATTGCAGTAATTATTGGAGCTACAGGAAAAATAATTGGTATAGATAATACAAAAAAGTTTATAGATAGTGGTAAAAAATCTTATGCTCAAGTAAGAAATTTAGAACTTTTACATACCGATTTATTCGAGTATGACCCCAAAATTAAGTTTGATTTAATAATTGCCGCTAGAGTATTACAATGGTTAACCAAACCTGAGGATGCTTTGTTAAAGATGAAATCTATGTTAAAGTCTGATGGACATATTTCTATTCTAGATTATAATCATGATGCCATAATATGGAATCCGGAACCACCGGAAAGTATGAAATTGTTTTACAAAGCTTTTTTGAAATGGCGAAGAGATTAGGGTATGAATAATAAAATAGCTGAAGATCTACCTGCATTATTTAAGAAAGTCGGATTTAAATCTGTTGTAAAAATTAATGCAGACGAGTTTTACCATAAGGATAGGACAGATTATAAATCGAAAGTAGGCATATGGTCTAAGGTTGCAGGTTCTAAGCAAATGGTAGAAGAAGGGTATATGGAAAATGATTTGAGACTAAAAGTTATTGAAGATTATAATAGATGGGTAGAACATCAATCAATTTCTATGACCATGAAGTTAAATGAAGTAAGAGGTGAGAATTAATTAAAGCGTTTATCATACTCAGGTTAACAGCTAATTTTCTTCTATTATTCAAGAGAAGAGCTCATTCAGTCGTTCAACAGCAATTAAGCATTGATCAAAGCTGAATAAAATATCTAAATCCTGAAAAACTGCTTCTCTAATTTTTTATATGCATAAGCATAAAATTTCTAACAAATTTGTTTACTTTTATTTAGAGTTTTAAAATAAAACCTGATGTTAAAATAATAACATTTAACTATTTTTCGTTTAATTTATTTATTATACCATTTGATTACACTTTGATTAACTAATTTTACCCAATAATTGTTAAAAACAATGAATTTTACAGGTTTAAAGAAAAAAACAGCCACTCAATTTTACGAAAAGCAATTAAAAAAACTTTCCCGAAATGATAATAAAAGGGATGAAGCTATTCCAAAAAAAATAAAATCTATTGGTGTTTTGGCTGATTCTCGACTGTTTGGAGGATATGATCTTTCTAGAAATTTGAGTCAGAAATTAAAATTGCCGCATAAAAATTTTGAGATACTCATTTTTGAAAACCTAAAAGACGATTTTGTAACACAACATTATAATACTTTTACAGAAAAGGATTTGGGAATGTTTGGTAAAGCAAAAACTGCAAATGTAGCCGATTTTATCAATTCAGATTATGATATGTTAATCAATTATTGCAATAGGAATAGCATATTTACAGATGTACTTGCGATAAGATCTAATGCTAAATTTAAAGTTGGTTTTGCTAATGAGGAAATGCAAAATTTATATGATTTTACCATTGTTGTAGAAGGGAATAAAATTGATATTTTTAATGATGAATTGGCAAAATATTTACAGATTTTTAATTTAATTGAATGATACAATTTCATGGTACTGGTGTTGCTTTAATAACACCTTTTAAAAAAGATAAAAATATTGATTTTGAAGCTTTAGAAAGCTTAGTAAATTTTCAAATTGATAATGGTATTGATTATTTGGTGGTGCTAGGAACTACCGGAGAGTCTGCTACTTTATCTCTTAATGAAAAACAAAGTGTCATTGACACTATTGTTAATACAAATCAAAATAGATTACCACTAGTCTTAGGTATTGGAGGCAATAATACGCAATTGGTTATTGACGAGATACAGCAAACAGACTTATCTGCATTTGATGCCATTTTATCTGTTACTCCTTATTATAATAAGCCAACACAAGAAGGTGTTTATCAGCATTTTAAAGCCATATCGGAGCAAAGTATCAAACCTATAATTCTGTATAATGTGCCAAGTAGAACAGGTGTAAATATGAATCCGGAAACGGTATTAAGACTGGCTTCTGATTGTTCAAATATAATAGGAATAAAAGAAGCTGCCGGATGTATGGATCAGGCATTTAGATTGATACAAAACAAACCAGAAAATTTTCTGGTGATCTCTGGTGATGATATGATGGCATTGCCAATGTCCTTAACAGGAGGTGATGGCGTAATATCAGTAATAGGACAAGGGATCCCGAAAGATTTTTCTAAAATGATACATTTAGCCTTAAAAGGCAAAGCAAAAATAGCGAGTAATTTACACTTTAAATTAATGAATATTATTGATTATATTTTTGAGGAAGGGAATCCTGCAGGTATAAAAAGCTTATTAAAAAAACGTGGTATTTGTGAGCAATATGTAAGATTGCCATTAGTAGGAGCCAGTGCCGACTTACAAGAAAAAATACATGACTTTATAGATAATTATTAGACTCCTGGTACACTGACCATGTTCTAATAATAAGTATTAACAAATTTTTATGGCTTTTTTTAATAGCTAGTTAAGAAAGTAAATTATTTTTGCTGTTATGATTTTTAATCCTATTGTAAATTTCTAATGCGTAAAGGGGTTTAAAGATCAATTTTGATAATTAATTGATGTAATTTGAATTTAAATAAGTATTTTTGCAAAATGCAGCAAATGAAGAGATTTAGTATTTTAATTGTTATTACCATTTTACTTTCAGCTTGTAGTGAATATCAAAAGGTATTGAACAAAGGAAAAGTTGAAGATCAGTATAAACTGGCAACCCAATATTTTGAAGAAGGTAAGTTTAATAAATCTATCCAATTATTTGAAAAAGTAATTCCTAAATATGGATCAAAGCCGCAAATGGAACGTATACAATATATGGTTGCAGAGGCTAATTATAATACTAAAAGTTACGATTTATCATCGTACTACTTTAATAAATTTATAGCGAACTATCCAACTAGTTCTAAGCTAGAAGAGGCGACATACTTTTTGGCACATAGCTATTATTTATCTTCCCCAAAATCAAGTAGAGATCAAGCAAATACAGGAAAGGCTTTAACCGCTCTTCAGAATTTTATTGATAAGTTTCCGCAATCTGATAAAATTGAACTGGCCAATAAATATTATGATGAATTGGTTAATAGATTAGAAAAAAAATCATTTGATATTGCTAAGCAATATTATATTACAGAAAAATATACCGCTTCATTAATGGCATTTGACATTTTTATTGAAGATAATTTTGGCACAAAATATAAAGAAGAGGCATTGGTATATAAATTTTTAGCTGCTTACGAGTTGGGCATGAAAAGTATTATTACCAAAAAAGAACAGAGGTTAGAGGAGGCTATTGCCAATTATAATAGATTAAAAAAAGGTTTTCCGGAATCTGAAAGATTGAAAGACCTTTCTTCTAAATTTGAAGATTTGAATAAAGAATTAAAAACAACTAAAGAAATTTACGCTAAATTTACTAATAATGGATTATAAAAATTCTGAAGCACCAATTACAACTATTACTTACGATAAAACTAAAATTGAAGCCCCTACAAATAATATTTATGAGGCTATTTCAATTATGGCAAAAAGGGCAAATCAAATTAATGAAGACATAAAAAAGGAACTCATTGATAAATTAGAAGAATTTGCTACGCACAATGATAGTCTGGAAGAAGTTTTCGAAAACAAAGAACAAATTGAAGTTTCTCGTTTTTACGAAAAATTACCAAAACCTACAGCAATGGCCGTCAAAGAATGGTTAGATGATGGAATTTATTTTAGAAACCCAGAAGAAACAGATACTAAAGAATAATGTCAGTTCTAAGCGGTAAAAATATTCTTTTAGGAGTAACCGCAGGAATTGCTGCCTATAAATCAGCATATTTAGTTAGACTGTTTATCAAGACAGGAGCTCGGGTCAAAGTGATTATGACTCCTGCATCTAAAGATTTTGTTACGCCCTTAACACTTTCTACACTTTCTAAAAATCCCGTTCATTCAACTTTTTATACTAAAGAGGATGAAAATGAACTGTGGAACAATCATGTTGATTTAGGACTTTGGGCTGATTATCTTATAATTGCCCCTACTACAGCCAACACCTTGTCTAAAATGGCCAATGGTACTTGCGATAATTTACTATTAGCTACTTACTTATCTGCTAAATGTAAAGTCTATTTTGCTCCGGCAATGGATTTAGATATGTATAAACATAATTCCACTATTCAAAATTTAAAAAAATTAAAGAGCTTTGGCAATATTATGATTCCGGCAGAAAGCGGTGAGTTGGCAAGTGGCTTGATCGGGGAGGGTAGAATGGCAGAACCTGAAAGTATTGTCTCTTTTATAGAAAAGGATATACTGTCTAACCTACCGTTACATGGTAAAAAAGTATTAATTACGGCTGGTCCTACCTATGAAGCTATAGATCCGGTAAGATTTATTGGTAACCATTCTTCAGGTAAAATGGGATTTGAATTGGCAAAAACAGGAGCGAATTTAGGGGCTGAAGTAGTTTTAGTTAGTGGTCCATCCAATGAAAATGTAAATCATACGTTAATTCAAAGAGTAGATGTTGTAAGTGCAGATGAAATGTACGAAGCTGTTCATCAGTTTTATAAAAATACAAATATTGCTATTTTATCTGCAGCTGTATCAGACTATAAACCTTTGGTGATGGCATCAGAAAAAATTAAGAAAAAAGATGCCGGTTTAAAAATAGAACTTACCAAAACTAAAGATATATTAGCATCTTTAGGCAAAGAAAAAAAAGGTCAGTTTTTAGTGGGTTTCGCCTTAGAAACTAATAACGAATTGGAAAATGCAATAGGTAAATTAAACAATAAAAATTTGGATTTAATTGTATTAAATTCCTTAAATGATAAGGGAGCCGGTTTTAAAAAAGATACAAATAAGGTCACTATTATTGATACTGAGGAAAAATGTACTGAATTTAAATTAAAATCTAAATCTGATGTAGCAAATGATATTTTTAACGTTATACTTAAAAAATATGAAGCTTAAATTATTATATATATTAATTTTTTGTATCGTTTTTCAAATACAAGCACAAGAATTAAATTGTTTGGTTATTGTAGATGCCGAACGAATTGAAAATAGCAATTCCCAACTATTTGATAATATGCAAAATTCCATTTCTGATTATATAAATAATACAAAATGGACTAATAATGAATACAAACCGCAAGAAAGAATAAATTGTGCTATTACTATCAATATCATAGAGCAACCTTCTTCAAATGAGTTTAAAGGGAATATTCAAATTTTAGCCTCCAGACCGGTTTTTAATTCAACATATCAAAGCCCCATTTTTAATTATAAAGATGATAACTTAACATTTAGCTATACTGAATTTCAGAATTTAATTTACAATGAAAATAGTTTTGAATCTAACTTGGTTTCTATCTTAACTTTTTATGTATATACTATTTTAGGTATTGATGGTGATACTTTTGCTCTTAATGGAGGAGATGTGTATCATAAAGAAGCAGAAAAAGTAGTGAATTTAGCTCAACAAGGAGGCTTTTCAGGATGGAATAGAATAGATGGTAATACTACTAGATATCAATTGAATGAAAATATTTTATCACCTGCTTACCAAGATTTTAGGGCAGCTTTGTATCAATATCACTTAAGTGGATTAGACCAGATGAGTGAGGATAAAAAAGAAGCAAAAAATAATATTTCTGATGCTATTATTAAACTGAATAATATCTATAATACAAGACCTAATGCATTTCTTCTAAGGGTTTTTATGGATACTAAATCTGATGAAATTGTTGATATTTTTTCAGATGGCCCTAGAACCAATGCTGTAAGCCTTAAAGAAACATTACTTAAAATTTATCCTATTTATAATGAAAAATGGGAGAAAATTAAAATATAACGCTTTATTTACGCTATTAATAAGAACTATTTCTCTAATAAACTCTAGTAAATAGATAGGTATTACAGGCTTTTTCATAAAAAAAATATTTAAGTTTGGTGATTGATTATTTGATTTATCTAAACTAAAAAATGTTAGCATCTCTTTCTATAAATAATTATGCACTTATTGAAAGTTTACAAGTAAATTTTCAACAAGAATTTTCTATTATAACCGGTGAAACCGGAGCTGGAAAATCTATTCTTTTAGGTGCCTTAGGGCTTATTTTGGGTAAAAGAGCAGATTTGTCCAGTCTAAAAAATAAAGAGAAAAAATGTATAATAGAAGGTGAATTTTTAATTGATAAATTTAATTTAGAGAATTTTTTCAATATACATGATCTAGATTTTGAACAACATACCATTATCAGACGTGAAATCATGCCTAATGGTAAATCAAGAGCCTTTATTAATGACACACCCACAACATTATCCGTTTTAACTGATCTGGGTAGCAAATTAATAGATATCCACTCGCAGCATCAAACCCTTCAGTTGGCTGACGCATCCTTTCAGTTTTTAATTATTGATGCTTTGGCAAATAATGGCAAACATTTAAATGCTTACCATAAAGGATTAAAAATTTATAAAGCTTTACATGGAGAATTACAACAGATTTTAATACATCAGGAAGAAGCTAAAAGTCAACATGATTACAATTCTTTTTTATTGAATGAGTTGGCCGAAGCCGATTTTAAATCTGATGAACAAGAATTTCTTGAAAATACTTTAGAAAAATTAAATCATGCTGAAGAAATAAAAAATCATTTGGCTGAAGCTCAAAAATTAGTGCATAGTGAAGAGGGAGGTCTGATGGACAGTTTGAGAAAATATACCCTCTTATTGCAAAAATTGAGAACATTCAGTAAAGATTATGAAATGCTCTCAGAAAGAGTTTCTAGTTTAAAAATAGACTTTGAAGATATTGCTCAAGAACTGGAAAATACAATTGGCAATATAGATAACAGTCCCCTTGAAATAGAAAAATACAATGATAGATTACAATTACTATACAATTTGCAAAAAAAGCATCATGTATTAACTGTAGAGGAATTATTAGAAAAACAGCAATTTCTAGAAGTTAAAGTAAGTGCTGCTGAAAATGCTGATGGAATCGTTCAAGCTAAAAAAGAAGAAATTATAATTATTGAAAATCAATTAAATACTTTGGCTACATCCCTGCATAATAAAAGAACTAAGGCAATACCTTCATTGACCAAGCAACTTGAGCTTCTTTTGAAAGATTTAGAAATGCCCAATACTACTTTTAAGATCAATTTAATTAAAAAAGAAGAATTTTTATCTCAGGGTAAAAATGAATTGGAATTTTTAATATCTACCAATAAGGGCAGTAGTTATGAAAGCTTAAAAAAAATAGTCTCAGGAGGTGAAATGTCTAGAATTATGCTGGCGATAAAGTCAATTTTATGTAATTATTCTAATTTACCAACTATAATTTTTGATGAAATAGATACAGGAGTGTCTGGAGAAGTTTCAAATCGTATTGCTTCAGTAATGTCAAATATGAGTAAGAAAATGCAGGTTATAGCAATTTCACATTTACCACAAATTGCCGCCAAAGGGAAACATCATTTTAAAGTGTATAAAACAGAAAAAGACCATAAAACGATTACAAATATTAAATTACTTTCAGCCTCAGAAAGGGTTCAAGAATTGGCTGAAATGTTAAGTGGTAAAGATATTGCTGATACAGCCATTGTACATGCTAAGCAACTATTAAATCAATAAATTCAAAATAGAAACAAGATTGTTAAAATATTCACCTAATTTTGTAATACAAGACAACTAATCAAAGAAAAAATAGATATTTATGTATAATTTATTAAAAGGAAAACGAGGTATTATTTTTGGAGCCTTAGACGAAAATTCTATCGCTTGGAAAACTGCTGAAAGAGCCCATGAAGAAGGAGCTCAATTTGTTTTAACCAATGCCCCAATTGCAATGAGGATGGGTGCTATAAATGAATTGGCAAAAAAAACAAACTCTGAAATTATTCCTGCAGATGCAACATCGTTAGAAGATCTGGAGAATTTAATTAGCCAATCTGTTAAAATATTAGGGGGTAAATTAGATTTTGTATTGCATTCTATTGGTATGTCTGTAAATGTTAGAAAGGGTATTCATTATACATCATCTAATTACGATTTTACGACAAAGGGTTGGGATGTCTCTGCAGTTTCATTTCATAAGGTAATGAATGTTTTGTACAAACAAGACGCAATGAATAAATGGGGTTCAATTGTGGCTTTAACCTATATGGCCGCTCAACGTGTTTTTCCTGATTATAATGATATGGCAGATAATAAGGCCTATTTAGAATCTATCGCTCGAAGTTTTGGATACTTTTTTGGAATGGATAAGAAAGTTAGAGTAAATACCATATCACAATCTCCAACACCAACTACAGCTGGTCAGGGTGTTAAAGGTTTTGAAGGCTTTTTGGCTTATGCCGATAAAATGTCACCCTTAGGAAATGCCACAGCACAAGAATGTGCAGATTATACTATAACGCTGTTTTCAGATTTGACTAAAAAAGTTACTTTACAAAATTTATTTCATGATGGAGGTTTTTCTAATATGGGTGTAAGTCAGTCGGTTATGGATTATTTCATGAAAGAGGACTAAATATTTTGGGTATTCGTCATTATCATTAAAATAATTACAATTTTTTATTAGAATTGACGTTTAATCTTAATATTAACCCATTTAATGAAAAAAATTATGAAAAGAAGAACTACATTCAGAATGCTAATTTTGTTTTTCTTCCTTTTTACAGGACTGATTAAAGCTGACCCAATAGAAATAGGGGATTTCGAAAATTTGATAGCTCCTCCTACTAATGATGAATGTGCTAATGCCATTTCTCTAACCGTAAATGATAATTATTTATGTAGTGTGAAAACTCCGGGTACATTGGTAGATGCTACGGCTTCAACTGTTGCTTCTGATTCAGGAAGTAGTTGTCCGGATGTAACTACTAAAGCTAATGATGATGTTTGGTTTAAATTTGTGGCAACTGCCACATCTCATAGGGTAGAATTGAAAAATATTGGAAATACCCCTACAGATTTGTATCAAATTATTTATGACGGAGGTACTACTCCAAACTGTTCTGCATTATCAACGCCAATTAAATGTAGTGATTCAGAAACCAATAATTTAACAGGTTTAACTATTAATAATACTTATTTTATTAGAGTATATAGTAATAGCACAGCTAGTGGAGCAACTACAACTTTTGATGTTTGTGTGGGTACAATGGCTACAGTTCCTGCTAATGACGATTGTGCAAATGCAACAATAATTACGAGTTTACCTCATATTGCAGATTATGATGCAACATCTGCTACAAATAATGCTGGTTTTATTAATGTTACTGACTGTATTGACATGAATGATGGTGTTTGGTTTGAAGTAACCGGAGCCATTGATGGTGGTAATATGATTATAACTGTAGAACCTACTTCTTGGGATCTTGGTATTGCAGTGTATACAGGTACATGTGGTTCATTAACCTGTGTGGAATCTAGTAATACCGGACCTCTTAATGTGGTAGAGGGTGTGTCTTTTGTCTCAACTTTAGGAACCAAGTATTATATAAATATTGCGTATCCTAGTGGTACAGTTGATCAACCTGAAGGTTCTTTTAATTTAATAATAGATGAAACTTTGTCAATCGATAAAATTGTAGCTAAAGGATTTAGCTATTATCCTAATCCTGTTGATAATGTTTTAACCATGACAGCCAAAGAACCTATCCAACAAATTAGTTTATATTCTGTTTTGGGTAAAGAAATTAAAAGAGTACAACAAAGTGAATTACGAGCTGAATTAAATCTTTATGGCTTACCGGCAGGAACGTATTTTGTGAAAGCAATAGTAGGTGATGCTAGTGGTACATTTAAAATATTAAAAAAGTAGAAAAAATATTTTATAAAAAAAAGGTTCTCTCCCGATAGTTATCTGGATTGAGAACCTTTTTTTTATTCTTCAAAGTCAATATGAAAAAGAAATATACCAATTTAATATTGTCTTGTTTTATGGTTAAATTGGTATTAAAACCTCAAGGCTATTCTAAGCTTGATTTTTATGCTATATTTAAGGTTTAAATTGTTGATTAATTAAATCCCTAATCTTGGAGCTTCATTTTTCTATAATAATACCTGTCTATAATCGTCCCATAGAACTAGATGAATTACTTAAAAGTATTGTTTTACAAAGGTATAATACTGACTTGCAAGTAATAGTTATTGAAGATGGCTCAACTAATTCTTCTGAAGAAATTGTAAAAAATTATAAAAATAAACTCAATATTCACTATTATGTAAAGGAAAATTCAGGCCCTGGTTTAAGCCGAAACTTCGGTATGCAGAAAGCAACAGGTAACTATTTTATTATTTTAGACTCCGATTGTATTTTACCAACAGAATATTTAGTTGAAGTTGAAAAAGGATTAACCACTAACTATACTGAAGCCTTTGGAGGTGCAGATGCCGCTCATGCCTCATTTTCTAATGTACAAAAAGCTATCAATTATGCCATGACCTCGGAACTTACAACAGGAGGACTGAGAGGTAATAAAAATTCACAAAATTTTCAGCCTAGAAGTTTTAATATGGGATTGTCTAAGATGGCATTTGAAGAAACTGGCGGATTTGGTAAAATGCATTTTGGTGAAGATATAGATTTGACGTTTAGACTCTGGCAACATGGTTATAGTACTCAATTTATAGAAAAAGCCTATGTATTTCACAAGCGAAGAATAAACTGGAATAGCTTTTTTAAACAAACTTTTAATTTTGGTGCAGCAAGACCTGTGCTTAATAAATTACACCCCAATACCTCAAAACTCACCTATTGGTTTCCAAGTATATTTGTTTTAGGCCTTGTCTCATCCATTGTTTTGTCGTTATTTTCCATCAATATATTAGCATTGCTTTTCTTGTTTTATGCTTTAATTATTTTTTTGGATGCAGTAGTTAAAAATAAAAATATTGTCATTGCAGTAATGAGTATTTGGGCAACTATAGTAATGTTTTTTGGCTATGGAATCGGTTTTTTACGCTCTACCATTAAATTGTATGTTTTTCGACAATCAGAAAAAAATACATTTAAAAAAATGTTTGGTTAATGGGCTAGTGAAAATGAAGATTACTGATTATTTCCATTTTATTAAACACAAATTAAACCGTATTCTCACTATTTTTCACCACTACATTTGGAGACGTGCCATTATAAGATTGTTTATAAAGAATATTGTAATTTTACAATCTTAAAAAGGTTTTATAATCTAATCCAGAAATTTAAACATAAACCATAAACAAACATATGCAATACGCTAAAAATATATTAGAAACCATTGGAAATACACCATTAGTAAGGATAAATAAAATTACTAGTGAAATTGATGCATTGGTTTTGGCAAAGGTAGAAACCTTTAATCCCGGTAATTCTGTAAAAGACAGAATGGCTCTTAAAATGGTTGAAGACGCTGTGGCAGATGGTCGGTTAAAATCGGGTGGTACAATAATAGAAGGTACTTCGGGTAATACCGGTATGGGCTTAGCTTTGGTAGCCATTGTAAAAGGGTATAAGCTAATTTGTGTAATTGGAGATAAACAGTCTAAAGAAAAAATGGATATTTTACGTGCAGTAGGAGCAGAGGTTGTGGTTTGTCCTAACGATGTAGAACCTGAAGATCCTAGATCGTATTATTCTGTGTCTAAACGATTGGCTACAGAAACACCAAATTCCTGGTATGTAAATCAATATGATAATCCCTCAAATAGCTTGGCACATTATGAGTATACTGGCCCTGAAATATGGAAACAAACAGAGGGTAAAATCACCCATTTTGTAGTTGGTGTTGGTACAGGAGGTACCATTTCGGGAGTAGGTAAATTTTTAAAGGAGAAAAATCCCAATATTAAAATCTGGGGAGTTGATACCTATGGTTCGGTATTTAAAAAATATCACGAAACCGGTATATTTGATGAAAATGAAATTTACCCGTATATAACTGAGGGTATTGGAGAAGATATTTTACCTAAAAATGTAAATTTTGATGTTATTGACGGATTTATAAAAGTAACGGATAAAGATGGTGCTGTTTTTACACGTAAATTGGCAGAAGAGGAAGGGATTTTTGTTGGTAATTCAGCCGGTTCCGCCATTAAAGGTGTGTTACAGTTAAAACAACATTTTAAACCTGATGATGTGGTAGTAGTATTGTTTCACGATCATGGTAGTCGTTATGTCGGTAAAATATTTAATGATGATTGGATGCGAAATAGAGGCTTTTTAGATGAAAAAGCAGCAGTTGCATTAGATTTGGTTAAAAACCGTATAGATAAACCTTTAATAACAGCTAAAACAGAGGAATTGGTTTCTCATGCCATTGAAAGAATGCGGAATCATGATATTTCTCAGATTCCGGTAGAAGACAGTAATGGTTTTGTAGGTTCAGTTGATGAGAGCGATTTATTTAGACTATATTTTGAAGATAAGAATATAGCAGATAAACCTATCAAAGAAATTATGCGAACTGCATTTCCTATTGTTAAAAAAGATACATCAATTGATAAAATATCCAATTTAATTGATAAAAATAATAAAGCTGTTTTGGTTGAATTGGATAACGGTAAATATCAAATTATTTCTAAATATGATGTAATATCTGCTATAGGTTAATTTAAAAATTATGAAGGATGAAAACAATATGTAACAATATTATTTTAATTGGTTTAATTTTATTTTCTGGTCTTTTATTTGGTCAGAAATTATCCAAAAATGAAAAGAAACTTCTAAAGACTATTGAAATCAATAATGATGAAGCAATTACTTTACTTAAGAAAGTTGTCAATATCAATAGCGGTACCATGAATCATGCCGGTGTCAAAAAAGTAGGTGAGATCTTTAAAGAAGAATATGACAATATTGGTTTTGACACCCAATGGATTGATATGTCTGAAGTAAATAGATCAGGGCATTTATTTGCAGAAAAAACAGGTAAAAAAGTAAAAGGAAAAAAAATCTTATTGATTGGCCATTTAGATACTGTCTTTGAAGAGGATAGTTCTTTTCAGGAATTTTCTATGGTAAATGATAGTATTGCTCATGCTCCGGGTGGAAACGATATGAAAGGTGGAGATATAATTATGCTATATGCTTTAAAAGCACTGGCTGATAATGGTATGCTAAAAAATGCTCAAATTATTGCGGCCTATACCGGAGATGAAGAGAGTAGTGGTAAGCCCATTAGTATTAGTAGAAAAGACCTGATTGAAGCTGCCAAAAAGAGCGATGTAGCTTTAGGTTTTGAAACATCAACAGGTTTTAATAATGCAACAGTGGCAAGAAGAGGGTCTTCCGGATGGAAGGTGGAAGTAACAGGTAAAAGAGCCCATTCTTCCGGTATTTTTAATGAAAGAGTCGGGGCTGGTGCCATTTTTGAAATATCAAGAATTTTAAACGAATTTTATAATAATGTAAGAGGTGAAGAATATTTGACCTTTAATCCGGGCGTAATTTTGGGAGGCACTACTATTGATGCTAAAAAAGAGCAAAGTAAAGGTACAGCCTTTGGAAAAAGTAATGTTGTTGCTCAAACGGCATATGTAAGTGGAGGTTTAAGATTTATTTCTGAAGATCAAAAAGAAAAAGCCAGAGCAAAAATGACGACAATTGTATCCAATAATTTACCACATACTACGGCTAAAATAACATATACAGATAGTTATCCTGCAATGGGACCAACCGAAGGTAATCATAAACTATTGCAACTATTAAATCAAGTTAGCGTAGATTTAAAACAAGGTGGGGTAGTAGCTTACGACCCCGGTAGAAGAGGAGCTGCAGATGTTTCATTTGTAGCAGAATATGTTGATTGTTTAGATGGTTTAGGCACAATGGGTCATGGTGCTCATACCCCGAAAGAAACGGTCAATTTAAATACTATAGAAGCATTAACAAAACGAACGGCTATTTTAATTTATAGATTGATCAATGAATAATTTATAGAATGTTGGCATGATGAAAGAAGACTTTCTACATTATCTATGGAAATATAAATTATACGCCACCCAAGAGTTACGAACTACTAAAAATGAAGAATTAGTAATTACATATAGTGGTGAACATAATTTTATAGCAGGCCCCGACTTTTTTAACGGGCAGTTAAAAATTAACAATCAACTTTGGGCAGGTAATGTAGAAATTCACTTAAAATCATCCGACTGGTATGTTCATGGACATGAAAAAGATATACATTATGATAATGTAATATTACATGTAGTCTGGGAACACGATGTTGAGGTGTATAGAAAGGATAATACTACAATTCCTACTTTAGAATTAAAAAAATACATTTCTAAAGATCTACTGAATAATTACAAACGGTTATTTTCTTCAAAACAAAAATGGATCAATTGTGAAAATGATATTGCAACCATTGACAAATTCAAACTTTCTAGTTGGCTTGAAAGATTATATGTAGAAAGGCTAGAGCAAAAATCTAAATTTATCGGTAAGTTACTCGTAGATTCAAAGAATGATTGGGAAGCCGTATTGTTTAAATTATTGGCTAAAAACTTTGGATTAAAAGTTAATGCTGATGCATTTTTTAATTTGGTTGATGGTTTAGATTTTGGGTTCATTAGAAAGCAACAATACAATTTGGCTAGTTTAGAAGCACTTCTTTTTGGTCAAGCTAATTTACTTAATGATACAGTTGAAGATCAATATTATATCCAATTACAAGAAGAATATCAGTATCTAAAGTCTAAATATGGCTTATTTAATAATTCGAATGTGCCTTTTCAATTTTTTAGATTGAGACCGAACAATTTTCCAACAATAAGGATAGCACAGTTGGCAGCTTTATACCATCAAGAACAAAATTTATTTTCTAAGATCATTGCGATAACCGATAGTAAAGAATACTATGATTTGTTTGATATTTCAATGTCAAATTACTGGCAAACACATTATTCTTTTAGTTCTATATCTAAAAAAAGCCATAAAAAACTAAGCATGGCGTTTGTTGATTTACTAATAGTTAATACCATTATTCCAATCAAATTTATGTATTTAAAATCAATTGATAAGCTAGATGAAGCTCAATTTTTAAATACTATAAAACAAATAAAACCAGAAAAAAACACCATCATCAACGAGTTTAATAATTTAAGCATAACATCAGAAAATGCACTAGAGAGTCAAGCTTTATTACAATTAAAGAATGAATATTGCTCTAAACAAAAATGCTTGCATTGTGCAGTAGGGAACGAATTATTAAATATTTGTAACTAGATTGAATACCCTGAATTCAGGGTGGTAAATTTTACGGTTTAAGGTGCTTTCTTCTTTAGGTTTAGTAGCTAATTTTGTAACGTGAAATTGTCCAAATTAAATGTCTGTGCAATATTTAAATTAAAAAATGATAATAAATTCATTAAATTTGGCATCTTAAATTTGTTATGAAAAAAATATATTTACTTATTAGTATAATCATTACTGTTTTTTCTTGTGCTGATAACACAAATAAAACGGGTACTATCGGTAGTGCTTCAATTGATTATAAAGCTGACTTTTACCAATACTTTAGTTCAAATCATAATTCGAAAATTACAACACCTATTGATGATATAGCACTTGATAGTGTACAATGGGTACAAAATTTTTATAAAAGTATTAATTACTCTACTATTTGGATCAATGATTCTATTCAACTCAACAAAAATGGGAAACGCTTGTTGCAGCAGCTTTATAATGCCAAGAATTATGGTTTAGATACTAGATTGTATCCCATAAATAAAATAAGAACATTAAATCAGCAATTAGATACAATTTCTATAATTGATGACAGATATATTATAGCTAGCCAGATAGATGTGCTATTGTCTTATTTCTATATGTTACATGGCAAACATTTAAATTACGGTATTTTAGATTCGATTCAAACACATAGTTTAGTGCCAAGAAAACAATTTAAAATTAACTTACCAAAATACTTAAAACAGGCCTATGAGTCGGATAGTATAATGGATAAATTGTATGATTTACAACCTAAACATCAAGAATATCATAACTTACAAAAAGGAATGGAAAGCTTTTTGAAAAAGGCTTCATTATCTACAGAAAATATAAATGTTATCAATTTTAGAGAAGATTCTTTAAAATCTGTAGCTCTAGCAAAAGAAGCATTAATATTACACCAATATTTATCTGAAGAGGATAAAGACTCTTTATACACTAATGCTCTTGAGAAATTTCAAATGGAACATGGTTTGAAAACGGATGGATTAATTGGGAATAATACTGCTAAGGCTTTGTCTATAAGTCCTTACGAATATTATCAGAGAATTGTGGTTAGCCTGGAACGCTGGCGTTGGAAGGAACCATTTAATGGTACACGTATTTATGTAAATATTCCTTCTTATGAATTGGAATTGTTTAAGAATAACAGTTTGGTTAAAAAACACACGGTGGTTGTTGGTAGTTTTAAAAATCAAACACCAGAAATTGTTGATTCATTGGCTTATGTAATTGCTTATCCGTATTGGAATGTGCCTAAAAAAATATCGGTCAAAGAGATATTACTTAAAGCTCAAAAGGATTCAACTTATTTAATGCGTAATAATTATGAAGTCATGACCAAAAAAAGAGAAGCAGTTGAACCTGATTCTGTAAATTGGTCAACTGTAAATAGTAAAAACTTTAATTTTTTATTTAGACAGAGAGGTGGCGGTAAAAATGCCTTAGGTTATGTAAAGTTTATATTTCCTAATAAACATGCTATCTATTTACATGATACACCTTCAAAATCATTCTTTTCAAGAGAAAGAAGAGCTTATAGTCACGGTTGTGTAAGGGTGCAAGATGCACTACATTTAGCAGAATATTTATTAGACGATGATCAGAATAAATATAATGTGGATAGTGTGAATGCTGCAATAAAAAACCAAAAAGAAAAATGGATGCCTCTTAATTCTAAAGTATCAATTTACTTGTATTATTTTACAACGGCAGCAAATAAATCAGGTGATATTACTTTCTATGAAGATCCGTATAAGTTAGATAAAGTATTAATGAAAGATTTAGCTTTGAATATCAACTAAATTTAAAGTGGTATCTGCTAAATTAGATTTAGATAAATATTGCTCTTGAGGATAATAAATAAATAAACAACTACCTTCTTTTATTTTACCTACAATGGTGGCATAATCTTTAGCAGGTAAAGAAGGACAGCCATAGCTTCTTCCTAATCTACCATTTTTTTTGATATATTCAGGATTGGCATAATCAGCTTCATGTATAACAACTGCTCTTTCTCTGGCTTTATTATTAGAATATTCTAAGCCGTCTAATCTTAAAGAAAGTCCGTGCTTACCAGTATATGTTTCAGCCGTCTTGTAAAAACCTAAACTTGTTTGATGGCTATTTACTTTATTAGAAAATTGTTTGGCAAATTCTGAGCCCGATTTTTGACCATGTGCTACCAGACTTTTATGCTCTAACTCTTGTGTTTCCATATTAATAATATAAAACCTTTCTGTATTAGCAGAGGCACTCATATCTATAATAGTTAAATACTTAGAATTTTTCAAGGCTTCAGTATGTTGTAATTTTACATATCCTTTTAAGGCATAATTAAAAGCATCAAAGTCTAAGTCGCTATCATTAATTTTTTGATAGATATCTTCTGAATAAGCAACAAAAGAACGCTCTTTATTAGTAGATTTTTTATTTACGACATTCTTCTCTGTTGATAAAGAAGCTTCTCCGGCATAAATAGGAAATATTAGGGTGATGATGAGTGTGATAGTTAGTATTCTTCTGTACATAAATTTGTCTCTTTTTTTAATAAAACACCTGAATTCGTGTTTTTCCTACTATTAAAAAAATAATTTTTGATTGCTTCTTTATTATACATGTTCATAATAAAGAAAGAAATTGGTGAAAATTAGTTCTTAGTATAGAAAATAATTAACAGTTTAAAACAAATTTTATTGTATACAGAAGTGTTAAAATTAAAAGTTTAACAATAAACTTTTTAGCATGACATTTATAATGTTAAAATTATAAACTAATTTATTACTTTTTCTTACCAGTAGTCTGGTTAGCGTATTTTTGTTTGTTTAATTCATCTTGTAATTCTCTTCTTAATTTTTGTTCGCGTTCAATAGATCTTTGTCTATGACTTTCGTATTCTTCTTCTATTTCAGATTTGGATTTTTTTGCCTCAATAGTAACAGTATTACTGCGTTTAAATTTGCCAATAAAAAATAACAACAAACCGGTCAGAGCAGCAATAATTGTCCATAATATAGTATTATAACCAGCTTTGCTTAATGGTATGCCCAAAAATTTAATACTGTCCTTTTCTCCTGTTACAGCTATTAAGCTCTCGTTAGTACCTTGTAATTTGACATTTAAAGAATCAATATTGGCTTTTTGACTGCTAATTACATTTTGACTTTCTAGATATTTTTTTCTGGCTAACTTTAAGGTGTCGGTAATATTATTTTTAAATTTAAAAAGGTTATTGGTTTTAATAACTCTGTATTCTTGATATTTACCTGACTTTTTATATAAATAATCAAATTGACTTTGAATAGTGCCACTATTTAATGATCCTTTATCTTCATTTTCTTGAGCAAAAAAGTTATTTGATATAAATAATAGTATAAGAAATGAGATTAAAATCTTATGTAATTTCATTTTGATAAGTTTAGAGTTTAGTAATTTTGTGTTCAAAAGTAAATAATTACTTTTGAACAGGAAAATTTTAAATAATAAAAAGATCAATATAGTTTTTGGTATTTAAGTGGGTCGACTTCATGCATCAAATTATAAATACCCTCAAAAATATCATCGGTTGAAGGTTTTGAAAAATAATCGCCGTCACTTCCATAAGCCGGTCTATGGCTTTTAGAAGTAATAGTTAAAGGTTTACTGTCTAAAAACTGGTAGGCATTTTGTTTATTTATAATTTGATCTAATAAGTAAGCGGATGCACCGCCCGGTACATCTTCATCAACAATAACCAATCTATTTGTTTTTTCAACACTTTTTATTACTTGGTGATCAATATCAAATGGAAATAAAGTTTGAGCATCAATAATTTCTATATGGATAGCAACTTGTTCTAGTGCCAATGCAGCTTCTTCTACTATTTTTAGTGTAGCACCATAAGAGACAACGGTAATATCAGTACCTTCTTTAATTGTTTCCACCACGCCAATTGGTGTGGTAAACTGCCCTAAGTTTAAAGGTAATTGCTCTTTTAATCTATAGCCATTAAGATTTTCTACAATTAGTGCAGGTTCATCACTTTTTAATAGCGTATTATAAAATCCGGCGGCTTTGGTCATATTTCTAGGGGTTAAAATATAAATACCTCTCAGTAAATGAATTATTGCACCCATAGGCGAACCCGAATGCCAAATACCTTCTAACCGGTGGCCTCTTGTTCTGACAATCAGTGGAGCCTTTTGCTTGCCAAATGTTCTGTAGCGTAAAGTAGCCAGATCATCACTTAGAATTTGTAGGCCATATAATAAATAATCGAGATATTGAATTTCAGCTATCGGTCTTAACCCTCTCATGGCCATACCTATACCCTGACCAATAATAGTGGCTTCTCTAATACCTGTATCAGCAACTCTAAGCTTACCATATTTTAATTGAAGTCCTTCTAAACCTTGATTAACATCACCAATTTTACCGGAATCTTCACCAAAAATTAAGACATCTTTATGTTGAGAAAAAATAGCATCGAAATTATCTCTAAGCACTATTCTGGCATCTACAACAGCATGGTGAGCTTTGTAAATAGGTTTAACTTCTTTAATAGTAGTTGCAGCATTTTTATATTCACTAAATAGATGTGTATTATAATTATAGTTTTGTTCTTTATTATATTTAGTTATCCAATGGATTAATTGCAATTTTTCTTCGCTATGCTCTTCTCTTAAATAAACAAGTGATTTTCTTGCAGCGGATAATAAATCTTTTTTTAATGGCACTTTAACATCTGCTAAGTCATTTCTCAATTTTATAATAAAAGTTTTATGATCACTTTTTGCTGCCACTTTATCCAATAAGGATATAATTTCTTTTTGATCATCAATAATTTTAGATAAATATTCATTCCATGCTACTCGTTTAGCTGCACTAACGTCTCTTTTAGCATCTTTTTCAATAGTTATTATTTCTTCTTCATTTTCAAATGTTTCGATGATCCATGCTTTCATTTTAGCAATACAATCATATTCAGATTCCCATTGTAACCTCTCTTTGTTTTTATACCTTTCATGTGAGCCAGAAGTGGAGTGTCCCTGAGGCTGTGTTAACTCTTTTACATGGATCAAAACCGGAACGTGTTCCGTTCGGGCAATGGTTGATGCTTGGTTATATACATCAATCAATTTAGAATAATCCCAACCGTTTACAACAAATATTTCATACCCTTTTTTATCTTCAGTACGTTGAAATCCTTTTAGAATTTCAGAAATACTTTCTTTAGTGGTATGATGCTCTGCATGAACAGAAATCCCAAATTCATCATCCCAAACACTAATTACCATTGGCACCTGCAATACGCCGGCTGCATTTATTGTTTCAAAAAAATGACCTTCAGAAGTGCTGGCATTTCCAATAGTACCCCAGGCAATTTCATTCCCATTATTTGAAAATCGATCAGATTTATTTAATTCTTTAACATTTCTATAAATTTTTGATGCTTGAGCTAAACCTAATAAACGAGGCATCTGACTTGCTGTAGGAGAAATATCAGCACTTATATTTTTTTGTTTCATTAAGTTCTTCCACGTACCATCATCTTGTAAAGTATGTGTAGTAAAATGGCCTCCCATTTGTCTTCCGGCAGAGTAGGGCTCTGCCTTAATATCAGTATGTGCATACAGCCCTGCAAAAAATTGTTGAGGAGTCAATTGGTCAATAGCCATCATAAAAGTTTGATCTCTATAATAACCAGAACGCCAATCTCCATTTTTAAATGCCTTGGCTAATGCCAATTGTGGAACTTCTTTACCATCCCCAAAAATACCGAATTTGGCTTTGCCGGTAAGCACTTCTCTTCTACCTAATAAACTACATTCTCTACTAACAACAGCAATTTTATAATCTTCAAGAATTTCTTTTTTAAACTCTTGATAAGACAATTTATGTTCTGATTTTGTTAGTTTTTCTATCATATAGACCCTTTACTATGGTTTTGCGAAAGTACAATTTTTGATGCATAAATAAAAGTCAATGAGACTTCAATTTTACAAGCCCGTTTTTGAGCTTGCAAAATTGATGAATCGAACCTGCCTCGGGGGCAAGGCGTGTTGATTCTGATTGGCGAATTGTATTTCGGAATCTTTTACTTTGAATACTAATTTTTTAAATTGATTAGTCAAACCTGTTTTGTTACGGATGGATTGATCCTGATAACGAAGCATAAAACTGGATTTTATTTTGAATTCTGTTTTTTAAAAAGGAGATTAGATGGTTGTGCAATTCATTCTAAAGGTAAAGAATGTAAATACTATTTTCAATAAACAATAAACAATAAATAATATACCTTGAGCAGACAATTAAAAAAACCCTCGCCTTATCAATCCTATAATTCTCTCAGGTTGAACGGTAAGGACAAACCTTATTTTAGACATGTAATCGGGTAAATTAGGTTCAAAACCCAAGCTAGATTGGATAGGGAAATACACCTCAAAATAATTGTGTACAAAATTTAATCTAATACCACTATCGTATTTAAAAACGGGATTAAGATTTTTATTCTTATAGAAACCCGCATCTGCATAGGCTTCTATCCAACGCCAAATACTCATGCTATTATTTGTAGTAAACATCCATTGATTGGCATATGGATTTTCAAACATTGATTTGAATCCTCCTTCGGCTATTATAATTTGTTGACTTAAGAATCCAGATTGTTCTGATCGACCTAAAAAATCATAATCAAATAAATAATCGGAAGGTCTGTCTAGAGAAAAACTAAAAAAATCACTATCGGTTTTATTGAATAAAAAGGAACCTAAATATAGCCTAAAATCATATTGTCTATGGGCATCGGTTAATTTTCTATATCTAAAATCTAAGGCTAGTTTGCTAAATTTATTGGTCAATTGAAAATCGAAATTATAACGTAAATCTTGAATAATATCAGGCTTGCTAAATGCATATCTAATGTTCAATAAGTTATACTGATCTGATTCTAATGGTGGCGTATTGATTGCTGTTTCTCTGTCTACAATTACATATCTGGCCGTTAATGCTTTGCCACCAACATCTCTTAAACTTTTTCTTTTAAATGAAACACCTATAAAAGGAGATAATCGTTTGTACCTTAAATTTTTAGCATAATGAAAGTTGCTTCCTGCAATTCCAGTGACAAATCTATAAATAGGACCATCTTCAGGTAAATGTTGATAAATAAATGAAAATGAACCGGTCATTTTTTTACTGTTCGTACCATATGTTGGCGTAACTTTAAATAACCATTTCTTTTTAAATAAAGCCTCATTATAAATTCTAGGGCCAATTAATACACCATCATAAAAATTATAACTGGTATATAAATTGTAGAATACCTGACTGTAGTAAGGGTTTTCTACATCTTTCAAAAAACGAAACTGTAAAGGTTTGTTAAATAAACCTTTTAAGTTTTTCCAATTATCACGTAGGTTTAATTCAGGGTATAAATATTCGTAATTTAATGAAAGCCTATCAAAATCTCCTTTAGCAATATTTATGGTAGCAACTGAGTCTATATTTGGAAGCCATTTTCTAAATATTATTTCTTTTTTCTTAACGCCATATAATGCAATTGGTGCAGTAAAATTCCTTCTATTCTTTATAGTAACTTGAATAGAATCATCAGTTTGTCTTACTTTTTTTATGGTATAATCAATCTTCTTTTTGGATTGAATATAATCTCCAAAAAACCACTTGAGATCTTTATTTGTTTTTTGAGAAATAATATTTTTAAAAAGATGGCTTGATGTTGTATTGAATAAACTTTTTTTATAGAATTGCTGAATACTCGAATAAACAATACTATCATTTAAATATTCATCTAAATATTGCAATCCTAATCCGGCCTTATATTTGTTTACTATTTTTCTGTTAAAATTGGAAAGTGAGTCCGCTTGAGTTGTTAATGCCTGATCATAATTTTTTCGGGCAGCAAATTGATATACAAAGGGGTATTTTTCATTAAAATTTAACTGTGCAATAGAAAAACTTCTTACACCCCAAATTTTAGAAATATTGCCCATGGCTTTCACTTCAGGGTAGTATTGTTCTACATATTTAATCATTAAAAAATTTTGTATTCCATCAATAATCCAAGCATCTTTTCTTCTATTGGTAATTATTGTATTTTCTAAATAATTTCTTGTTAATGCTTTAAACATTTTTATATCCCATTCAAACGCTCCGGTAAAAGGATTGAATATTTTAGGCAATTGATTTAATCCGTAAATCGGATTTTTATCATAGCTGATCCTATTTACTAATAATTTTTCAAAAGGATATTTACCCAAATGCTTTTCAATAAAGGCCAATTCCCTATTAATAATGTTGGTCTTTAACTCATGACTTAAACTTGTTCCATTAAGGTTAGTAAGTACTTTTGGTACAGTTTTAAAGGTTTTAAAATCATCAATAACATTTAAATTTACCTCAATATCTACTCTGTTTTTTCCGGTCAGATGATATTCACTGAAAGGTGGTTTAACAATCTTTTTGAGTTCTAGATCGGTATTGATATGCATACCTTGAGGCACTGTAATTTTAATATTGTATGCTGAAGGCTCCTCATAAAGATCATCCATATTTAAATTACTCATCAGTTGCCATTTCTTTTGGTAAACAGCAGGTGTTATATACCAAAACCTTAAATTATAGGTGTTGTTGTTTTTACCATAATGTGTAAAATTGCTTGCAGGTATTTTGGTAATATAAGTTAATGATATAATGGTAGAGTCTTTGGCAGGTAAAGGTTTGTTTAAAATAACACTAATAATATCAGGAGTATTTTTATGAATAGACCATTTAGTTAGTATAAAATTACTAGAAATACTTTTGATTATTGAGCCTCCTCTAAATTCTGATTTGGCAAAATATAAGTTCTTGTTGTAATCTTCTATTAGTCTTTTTGATAAAGGTGTTCTTCTATTGGTATAGGCTTCAGGCCAATTATGAAAATATAAGGTGTCCAGTTTTTTACCAGAACGGTTATGATAAATAATTTTTTGTTGAATTTGTAACTCGTTATGCTTATAATCAAGTTTGGCATCAATATATATCAAGTTGTGTTGAGATTGACAAACAAGTGCATAAAAGAAACATAAAACCACAGCGTATTTAGTCATGTTAACTTATAATTTTATAAATTTTAAAGTTGTGGTTGAGTTTTGAAGCTTAATATAATAGATGCCGGATGTTAAAAAAGTTGCGTCTATGGTATTGATATTTTTATCTAAAATAATAGATTTAACACTTTGTCCAATTGTATTATGAATATCAATTTGACTTCCTAAGATGTTATTGTCAATTTCTAATACAATAACATCTGAGATTAAGTTGCCATTTTTAATCTGTAGAACGTTTTTTGAAAGATAAGTATCATTAATACTTAATGTTTGATCAGTTTGTAATTGTAATACTACCGGTAAATGGTCACTCATATTGTAGAGAGCTTCTCTAATGGGTTGACTAAACTCAGTACCATTACAAGAAGGATCATTGATGCTTTTATTATAACAATTCCCATTATTTCCATAAGACTTGTAGGTGTTAGCTACATATTTTAAGTTGCTATTATTTTCTAAATTTTCGGAAAGTAAAATAAAATCGAATCTATCGTCTAAACCGCCGCCTGCACCAAATCCATCAAAATCAACATTAGAACTTCTGCTGGATTGGGTATGTATATCTTGAAAAGTCAAGTTTGTATGCCAACCTCCGGGTCTATTGATCGGATCTTTAAAAACAATAGCATTAGTTGGGTCTAATAATTCTTGATAGGCATCTTCTTGAGCCGTATAAAGATTAAAATCTCCTCCAAACATTACAAAATGATCAGATGGAATACTCACTAAAGTACTGGTAAAATCCAAAACCATATCTAGTCTGATTTGCTCGTTATTAGACCCTTGACTGGATTTTAAATGTGCCACAAAAACATCTAAATATATAGGACTTGTCGTGACTGAAATAGTATTTAATTTAAAAACATAATGGTTGATATCTCTAATACCAGTATTGATCAGGTCTTGACTTTCTAAAATTAATTTTTTAGAATTATAAAAAACCATTTGTTGTAAATCTGTTTGCGTGTTAGATTGGTTAGTGACAAAGTTGGCTTTTAAATAGCGATTATCAGCAGTTTGCAGTGATGTATTTAAAATGATATTGGCTCCCTCTTCAGATTCTAATTCGCAGACCATAAAAAGATCAGGTTGATAATCTTGTACGATAATTTTTAAAATTTCAGCCCTATTGGTAGGAGGTGCTTCCGGAAATTCTAATAAATTATAGAACATGGCGTTAATGGTTTCTTGTGCGTTTAGAGTGCCTAAAAGACCAATAAAAAATAAATATGTAAAAATTACTTTCTTCACTACTATAATTTATAAGTGGCTAATTTAATATAATATTATTAGCTCTTGAATTATTGATTGCTAAATGATTTCTCTTAGGTATAATTTAATTCTAATGTAGTATGTTAAATTAATGAAGGAAAAATTCAAAAATCCTATAAGTATATTGATTTAGTGAGGGTTATGTTACAAATGTTACCAAATAGCACTTATTAACATATGTAGATATTTGTTAACATTTTTAACATTTTTATGGCTTTTATTCTAAATTTGTTTTGGAATTAAATTGCTATGTCGCTAAATTTATGAAATCAAAATCTACATATATTTTTTCATTTCTTTTTTAAGATCATCTTGTATAAGATGTTATTTCGTTCATATTAATTTCATTCTAATTGCCATTTTTAATCAAAAGAATTAAAAAGGTTTTATAATATATAACTAAATACCATTAAAATGAATTAAAAATAAAAATATAAAAAAACCCCAAGTTATAGCAAACGTTTGAGAGCATTACTATAACCGGGGCAGCATCATAATTAACTAATAATTACAAGTAAAAATCAATTAACATGACAAATTTTTTTGTAACAATTGCAGCTACCTTTTATATAAAAAAAGGCAATTGCAAAGATAAACTTTTTAATAGAAAACAACAGCTAAAATTTAGCCAATTTTACAGCTATAAAACGTTACTAACATTAT
The DNA here is from genome assembly GCA_002352665.1 of Flavobacteriaceae bacterium UBA2765. Taxonomy (GTDB): domain Bacteria; phylum Bacteroidota; class Bacteroidia; order Flavobacteriales; family Flavobacteriaceae; genus Aureibaculum. The sequence goes on along the minus strand of DEIV01000123.1, from coordinate 12,055 downwards.
TTTTAGTATTTGGTTTAGGTTTTTTTAGTACTAATCAAGTCAATGCTCAAAATTTTGAGTTGGTAACTGTTAATTCTGTGGTTACAGGCAGTAATACAAATAATGCACTATTTGCAGTTTCATCGCCTACGATTGCATCTTTGGCTTTTATAAGAGCTGAAAGATTAACTGGACCTGCTGATGGTAGATTCACTATAACAGGTGATAATATTATGTACAGGGTGAGTTCAGCAACTTCTGGTATTCCAAATAATTTAAGTAGAATTCGTTTTTTGTTTTTACAAGCTGATGGTGTAACGCCAATTCCTGTTAGCGATTTTAGATTTGTTATCAATGATATTGATGGACCAAATAATGAGGCTTTAGCCACAGATTGTGGTGCAAATGTTCGTTTTACAGCTACTGCAATCCCTACACATTTAGTGGTCGATAATGTTCCTCCAGATTTAAATGCAGTAGGTACTCAAAGAGAAAGTAATGGACCAACTAGTAGAGTAATGTATGAGTTTAATGATGTGTCATCAATTGAATTTGACAATTACGCTAACAATGGTTTTCTGAAAGTTTTTGACATGAATGATAATGATTTTCCTATTGGAACGCCATTATATGCCGTATGTTTAGGAGATTCAGATGGTGATGGAATAACAGACGATTTAGATTTAGATGATGATAATGATGGTATTTTAGATGTTGTTGAAACCAATGGAAATGATCCAAACGGAGACCATGATGGAGATGGCTTACCAAATTATTTAGATACTGTAGATAATTCAGGGCAACATGCAACATATATTACAAATGCAGATGGCAGTACTACAGATTATACAGATGCAGATGCAGATGGTGTGCCAGATATTTATGAAGCAAGTGCTGATGCCGATTCCATACCAAATCATTTAGACAAAGATTCAGATGGAGATGGATGTTCTGATGCTGACGAAGCATATGGAATTTTAAATACAGATACTAATGGTGACGGAACGTATGGAGGTATAGTTGGAGCGGGACAAGTAGACCCACAAGGAAGAGTAATAGGAGCTAGTTATATTGCTCCAGTAGACAATGCCCCAACAAACGGAACAGAAGATTATTTAGAAGTTTTTGATACTGATAATGACGGAAACAGTGATTTTTGTGATACAGATGATGATAATGATGGCAATCCAGATAGCACGGATCCAAATCCATTAGTACCAACCGCAGTAGACGATGCTTTTACAGCTGCATTTGGTAGTCCAACCACATTCAATATATTAACGAATGATGACTTCTTAGCAGGAGCCAATACGAGCATTACCCAAACAGGAGGTACGGCGGCAGGCACTGTAAGTTTTAATGCTACAACAGGAGAGATAAGTTATACCCCAACAGCAGCAGAAGCAGTAGCTGGCGGAACAGTAACAGTTACATACAATGTATGTAATACAACACCAGACCCTGATGTATGTGATACAGCAACAGTAACGATAACCATTACAGATCTAATTGATACGGATGGTGATGGCGTAACAGATGGTCAGGAAACTTTAGATAGCACAGATCCAAATGATACTTGTAGTTATAATGTTGCCAGTCAGAATTTAGCGAATGTAACAGCAACATGGAACACAGCCGATTGTGATGGTGATGGTGTGATAAATGGTACAGAAGTAACGGATGGTTCAGATCCAAATGCACCCTGTGATTATGTGTCGGTAAACCAAGTAGTTGCAAGCGTAACAGGAGCATGGAATGCATTAGATTGTGATGGTGATGGTGTAATCAATGGCACAGAGATTACAGATAGTACAGACCCACTAGATATGTGTAGTTTGGTCATAGCAAGTCAAACAGCTACCCCAAGTTCAGCATGGAATGCAGCCGATTGTGATCAAGATGGCAATCCAAATAGTACGGATCCAAATCCATTAGTACCAATCGCAGTAGACGATGCTTTTACAGCTGCATTCGGTAGCCCAACCACATTCAATATATTAACGAATGATGACTTCTTAGCAGGAGCCAATACAAGTATTACCCAAGCAGGCGGTACGGCAACTGGAACTGTAAGTTTTGATCCTACAACAGGAGAGATAAGTTATACACCAACAGCAGCGGAAGCAGTAGCTGGCGGAACAGTTACAGTTATATACACTGTATGTAATACAACACCAGACCCTGATGTATGTGATACAGCAACAGTAACGATAACCATTACAGATCTAATTGATACGGATGGTGATGGTGTAACAGGTGGTCAGGAAACTTTAGATAGCACAGATCCAAATGATACCTGTAGTTATAATGTAGCCAGTCAGAATATAGCAAATGTAACGGCAGTATGGAACGCAGCCGATTGTGATGGTGATGGTGTAATCAATGGTACAGAGATAACAGATAGCTACAGATCCACAAGATATGTGTAGTTTGGTCAGTAGCAAGTCAAACAGTTAGCCCAAGTTCAGCATGGAATGCAGCCGATTGTGATCAAGATGGTAATCCAAATAACACGGATCCAGATCCATTAGTACCAACCACAGTAGATGATGCCTTTACTGCACCATTCGGAGGGCCAAGCACATTCAATATTTTAGCCAATGACGATTTCTTAGCAGGAGCCAATACAAGTATTACCCAAACAGGAGGTACGGCGGCAGGAACAGTAAGTTTTAATGCTACAACAGGAGAGATAAGTTATACACCAACAGCAGCGGAAGCAGTAGCTGGCGGAACAGTTACAGTTACATATACTGTATGTAATACAACACCAGACCCTGATGTATGTGATACAGCAACAGTAACGATAACCATTACAGATCTAATTGATACGGATGGTGATGGCGTAACAGATGGTCAGGAAACTTTAGATAGCACAGATCCAAATGATACCTGTAGTTATAATGTTGCCAGTCAGAATTTAGCGAATGTAACAGCAACATGGAACACAGCCGATTGTGATGGTGATGGTGTAATCAATGGCACAGAGATTACAGATAGTACAGACCCACTAGATATGTGTAGTTTGGTAGTTGCAAGTCAAACTGCTACCCCAAGTTCAGCATGGGATGCAGCAGACTGTGATCAAGATGGCAATTCAAATAGTTCGGATCCAAATCCATTAGTACCAACCGCAGTAGATGATGCTTTTACAGCTGCATTTGGTAGTCCAACTACATTCAATATCTTAGCAAATGATGATTTCTTAACAGGAGCCAATACAAGTATTACCCAAGCAGGCGGTACGGCAACTGGAACTGTAAGTTTTGATCCTACAACAGGAGAGATAAGTTATACACCAACAGCAGCGGAAGCAGTAGCTGGCGGAACAGTTACAGTTACATACACTGTATGTAATACAACACCAGACCCAGATGTTTGTGAAACGGCAACGGTAACGATAACGGTAACCGATGCAGATGATGATGGTGATGGCGTACCCAACGGACAAGAGTCCACAGACGGTACTGATCCAACAGATGGATGTGATTACGCAATAGCAAGTCAGGTCATCACAAATGTAACAGGAGCATGGAATGTTTTAGATTGTGATGGTGATGGTGTGATCAATGGCACAGAGATTACAGATAGTACAGACCCACTAGATATGTGTAGTTTGGTCATAGCAAGTCAAACAGAAACACCTAGTGCAGCATGGGATGCAGCAGACTGTGATCAAGATGGCAATCCAAATAGCACGGATCCAAATCCATTAGCACCAACCGCAGTAGATGATGCTTTTACAGCTTCATTTGGTGGTCCAACTACATTCAATATTTTAACGAATGATGATTTCTTAGCAGGAGCCAATACCAGTATTACCCAAGCAGGCGGTACGGCGGCAGGCACTGTAAGTTTTGATGCAACAACAGGCGAGATGAGTTATGCCCCAACAGCAGCAGAAGCTACAGCAGGAGGAACGGTAACTGTAGATTATACAGTTTGTAATATAGCAGTAAACCCTGATGTTTGTGAAACAGCAACAATAACCATAACGGTTACTGATGCAGATGATGATGGCGATGGTGTACCCAATGGGCAAGAGTCCACAGACGGTACAGATCCAAATGACGGATGTAGTTATAATGCAGCCAGTCAGGTTATCGCAGATGTAACAGGAGCATGGAATGCTTTAGATTGTGATGGTGATGGCGTGATCAATGGAACAGAAGTAACGGATGCTACAGACCCACAAGATATGTGTAGTTTGGTAGTTGCAAGTCAAACAGCTACCCCAAGTTCAGTATGGGATGCAGCGGACTGTGATCAAGATGGCAATCCAAATAGCACGGATCCAAACCCATTAGTACCAACCGCATTAGACGATGCTTTTACAGCTGCATTTGGTAGTCCAACTACATTCAATATATTAACGAATGATGATTTCTTAGCGGGAGCCAATACGAGCATTACCCAAACAGGAGGTACGGCGGCAGGCACTGTAAGTTTTGATGCTACAACAGGAGAGATTACTTATACACCACTAGATGCTGAAATTGAAACAACTGTAACAATTGAGTATCAAGTTTGTAATACAGCCGTAGATCCAACTGTATGTGATATAGCTACAATTACAATTTCGGTTATAGATCCTGATTCTGATGGAGATGGTGTAACGGATAACCAGGAAGTTACCGATGGAACTGATCCTAATGAACCATGCAACTTTAATCCTGATAGTAGAACGTTAGATCCGACTGAAGTATGGAATGTATTAGATTGTGATAATGACAGTGTTTCTAATGGTGATGAAGATGATTTAGATACTGATAATGATGATATACCCGATTATTTTGATACAGATGATGACGGTGATGAAATTCTTACAATTGATGAAGATGGAAACGGTGATGGTAATTTAACCAATGACGATTGTGATGAAGATGGTACTGTAGATTATCTAGATGCTGATCCATGTAAAATAGTAGTCCCTACTCTTTTTACACCAGATGGTGATGGCGTAAACGACGTATTTGAGATTCCCGGATTGGTAAATATGTTTCCTAATTTCGAATTAAAGATATTTAATCGCTGGGGTAATATAGTCTA
>DEIV01000123.1:0-6839 GCA_002352665.1 Flavobacteriaceae bacterium UBA2765 | reverse complement strand
CAGTATATGTATAATATGAATGTTCTAAATCCGGCATATGCAGGTTCTAAAGGAACATTAAGCATAGGTATATTAGGAAGAACACAATGGGTAGATATTGATGGAGCACCTAAAACATTAACATTAGCAACTCATGCTCCGGTTAGCGAAAAAATTGGGGTAGGTATTTCAGCTATTGTTGATAAAATAGGACCTCTAAAAGAACAAAATTTATTTGCAGATTTTTCATATACCATCAATACCTCTGAGGAAGGTAAATTGGCTTTTGGATTAAAGGCAGGTTTTACTTTTCATAATTTAGATGAACTGGCATTGACTACAGTAGATCCCAATGACCCAACATATTTAGACTTTGATAATAGAGCGTTAGTAAATTTTGGTGCGGGAGCATTTTATTATACTGATAAATTTTACTTGGGCTTATCATTACCTAATATTTTAGAGACTAAACATTTTGAAAAAAGTAATAGCATAACACAAGCTTCTGAAAAGATGCATTATTTTTTAACTAGTGGTTATGTTTTTGATGCCTCAGAAACCTTAAAGATTAAACCATCTGTTATGGTCAAAGCTGCTCCGGGAGCTCCAGTATCTATAGATTTATCTGCTAACTTCTTATTAAATGAGAGATTCGAGTTAGGCACTTCTTATAGGCTAGATGATGCTATTACCGGATTGATAAGTATGATGGTAACTAAGGATTTAAGAATAGGTTATGCTTATGACTATACCACCTCCAATTTGGGAGATTTTAATTCTGGCTCTCATGAAGCATTTTTATTATGGGATATTGATGTGTCAAGAGAAAAAGTAGTATCACCTAGATTTTTCTAACCATATAAAATTATAAATAAACTTTTCAAAGAAATATCGCAAGTTTCAATAAGTAAAAATAAAGACATGATCAAAAAGTATATTGTTATCATAGTGTTGTTAGGTTTAAGTACTTTAACAGCACAAACAGCAGCAGGTAAATATCTTATAAAAAATAGTAACATAAACACCAAATATGCAGATTTTGGCACCTCATTTTTTGGTAATGACAGTGTGGTGTTTTCTTCACCAACTAAAAAAACACTAATTAGAAATATTTGGAAACCTAATGAACAACCTTATTTAGATTTGTTTGTAGGAGCTATTAATGAAGAGGGAGAAATTGTTGGAAAAGAAAAAGTAATTGGGAATGTAAATACAAAGTTTCATGAGGCCATAGTAACCTTCACTAAAGATAGGAAAGAGGTTTATTTTACCGGAAATAATTTTTATCATAATCAAGTCACAAATGATACCGTAGGTACCTTGAGATTACAATTGTTTAAGGCGGTCGTTAAGGCAGATGGAACATGGGTTGATATAGAAAAGCTGCCATTTAATAATGATGATTATTCTACTGGCCATCCGGCATTAAGTGCTGATGGTAAAAAATTATACTTTGTTTCTGATAGACCGGGAACAATTGGAAATACAGATATTTATGTAGTTTCTGTAAATAATGACGGTACTTATGGTCAGCCCAAAAACCTAGGACCAAATATTAATACTCAAGGAAAAGAGATGTTTCCTTTTGTTAACGATAATATCATATATTATTCCTCAGACGGACATGAAAGTTCCGGAGGTCTCGATGTTTTTGCCAATAGAATATATGATACTACCATTTCTAGACATTTAAATTTAGGTACTCCCATAAATAGTGTAAAAGATGATTTTGCTTTTATTATAAAAGAGAAAAAAGGTTATTTTTCTTCCAATAGAGTAGAAGGAATGGGTGATGATGATATTTATAGTTTTATTACTAATGAACCCATAAATATAGATTGCACGCAGCGATTAACAGGTGTTGTTAAAAATGATCAATCAAAAGAAATTTTAGCAGGAGTTATGGTTAAATTATTAGATAAAGAAGGAGGGATTCTACAAACAGCAACATCTGATCAAAATGGTGTTTATAACTTTACAGTAAAGTGCAATGAAACCTATAAAGTTGTGGGAGATAAAGCTGATTTTCAAAATGATGAAAAGAATTTAATTACAGTCAATGATATAGTGGAAAAACCTATTGAGTTAGTTTTGACATTGAAACCTGAAATAGTTGAAAATAAGATTAATATTGAAAACATTTATTTTGACTTGGACAAATGGAATATTCGTGCTGATGCGGCTCTAGAATTAGACAAACTAGTACAAATCATGAAAGAAAAACCTGAATTATTGATTGAGGCCGGATCACATACTGATTCAAGAGCGACCGAAGCATATAATAATAGGTTGTCTAGTAGAAGAGCAAAAGCAACGTTTAAATATATTGTCTCTAAAGGAATTAGTAAAAAGAGAGTTACAGCTAAAGGATACGGAGAGACGAAATTGATAAATAATTGTGCTGATGACGTAGTGTGTACTGATGAAAAACATCAGATGAATAGAAGAACTCAGTTTAATATAATAGTATCTAAAGAATAGACATTTCGCTAAACGGTTATAAGAAAGAGCATCCATACTTGACGGATGCTCTTTTTGTTTTAAAAAATATTGATTGCCCAATAAGTCTCATTAATTTACAACCTACGTCATTCTGAATTTATTTCAGAATCTCAGAATGCTGTAAATCGTTCAATAATAAGAGACTCTGACAAATTCATGGTGACGTGATAACTAAATGATCAAAAACGGTTTTACATAAAAAAAATCAGTTTTAGAAGTTAGGTTGTAAATTGTATTTTTTATAGAAGCTATTAAGTAAATCTATTACTTCTTGTTCAGTATCAACAATCCTAATTAATTTCATGTCCTCTTCACTTGCATTTTCATATTTCTGAATAAGTACTTCTTTAACCCAATCGAAAATGCCACTCCAGAAATCTCTACCTACAAGAATTATAGGGAATCTTCCAATTTTTTTTGTCTGAATTAGGGTCATAGCTTCAAAAAGTTCATCTAAAGTACCAAAACCACCAGGCATTACTACAAAGCCTTGAGCATATTTTACAAACATTACTTTACGTACAAAAAAGTAATCAAATTGTACATTTTTATCATGATCTATATAGGGGTTGTCATGTTGTTCAAAAGGAAGTTCTATATTTAATCCTACCGAGGCTCCTTTACCTCTGTGAGCTCCTTTATTACCGGCCTCCATTATACCGGGGCCACCACCTGTTATTACACCATATCCATTTTGCGTCAACTCGTAGGCAATCTTTTCTGCAAGTTTGTAATATTTTTGCTCCGGTTTGGTTCTTGCAGATCCAAAAATGCTAACGCAAGGGCCAATTTTACTTAATTTCTCATAACCATTAACAAACTCGGCCATAATTTTAAAAATTGCCCAAGTATCATTGGTTTTTATTTCATTCCAAGTTTTATGTTGAAATTTTTCGATGATTTTTCGATCTTCATTTCGATTCATATCTTTCGCCATTTATTTTTTTTATAGATTAATTATTTTTTTCAGTAGATAAATTCAATTCTATTATTGTAATAATTCTATCTGTAACTATTGCATCGTCCAATTTTAGCTTTACCTCCTTTGCTTAAAAAAGACAAACATGCTAAATTAGCTCTTTTTTTAGAAACTGAGCGGTATAACTTTTTTTCACTTTTATAATCTCTTCCGGTGTACCTGTGCATATTATTTCGCCACCATTTTTTCCGCCTTCAGGACCTATATCAATAATATAATCGGCCAACTTAACTACATCTAAATTATGCTCAATAATTAATACTGTATTTCCTTTATTGGTCAATTTATTCAATACTTTCATCAATACATTAATATCTTCAAAATGTAATCCGGTTGTAGGCTCATCCAAAATGTAAAATGTATTTCCGGTATCTTTTTTTGAGAGTTCTGTAGCTAATTTAATACGTTGTGCTTCACCACCTGATAAAGTTGTGGACTGCTGCCCTAAAGTGATATAGCCCAAACCAACATCTTGAATGGTTTTTAATTTTCTATATATTTTAGGAATATGTTCAAAAAAATGAACACTTTCATCAATAGTCATATTCAATACATCTGATATTGATTTGCCTTTATAACGAATTTCAAGCGTTTCTCTATCAAATCGTTTGCCTTGACAAGTCTCACACTCTACATAAACATCTGGTAAAAAATTCATTTCTATAACTCGAACACCACCACCTTGACAAGTTTCACATCTTCCATCTTTAACATTAAAAGAAAATCTACCAGGCTTATATCCTCTAATTTGAGATTCCGGAGTCTTGGCATATAAATTCCTAATTTCACTAAAAACACCAGTATATGTCGCTGGATTAGAACGAGGAGTTCTACCTATCGGCGATTGGTTAATGTCAATAATTTTATCAATATATTTTAAACCTTTAATATTTAAATATGGCATAGGAGCCTTTACGGCTCTATAAATATGATGATTTAAAATGGGATATAACGTTTCGTTAATTAATGTTGATTTTCCACTACCAGAAACACCGGTAACACAAATCATTTTACCTAAAGGAAAAGTTACAGAAACATTTTTGAGATTATTACCGGTAGCTCCTTCCAAAATAATTTTTTTACCATTGCCTTTTCTTCTTTTATCAGGCACTTCAATATTCTTTGTACCATTAATGTAATCGGCCGTTAAGGTATGACTGCTCAATAATTCTTTAGGTGTATTATTGCTGATAATTTCTCCCCCATGTTTACCTGCTTTTGGACCAATATCTATTACATAATCTGCACTTTCAATCATGTCTTTATCATGTTCAACTACCAATACAGAATTGCCTATATCTCTTAACTTTTGCAAAGAAGTTATCAACCTATGATTATCTCTCTGATGTAATCCAATACTCGGTTCATCTAATATGTATAGAACACCTACCAGTTGAGAACCAATTTGTGTAGCCAATCTAATACGTTGTGCTTCACCTCCGGATAATGATTTTGAACTTCTATTTAAAGCTAAATAATCTAGGCCTACATCCAACAAAAATTGAATTCTAGTTTTAATTTCCTTCAAAATTTCTGAAGCAATAGCCAATTGTTTATCACTCAAATGAGCTTTAATTTTTTTAAACCAATCTGCCAATTGAATAATATCCATTTCAGCCAAATCAGCAATGTTTTTATTATGAATTTTAAAATGTAATGCTTCAATATTTAAACGAGAACCATTACAAACTGAGCAGATATTCTCATCCATATACAATGCTGCCCAACGTTTAATGGAGATTGAATTGGTTTCGTCAAATTGATATTTTATAAAATTGGCAATACCTTCAAAATCAATATTATAACTTCTTGTTATACCCGCTTGTTTTGAAATAATTTCAAATTTTTCTTTACCACCATATAATATAATATCTAATGCTTCTTTAGGAATTTTTTTTATCGGAGTAGTCAATGTAAACTGAAAGCGTTCAGCAATCAGTTCAATTTGTTTCATAATCCATTTACTTTTTTGTTCACCAAGCGGTGCTATACCACCATTCAATATTGAAATTTCTAAATTCGGAATTATTTTGTCAATATTTACTTCATTTAAAGTGCCAAGACCATTACAAGTTTTACAAGCTCCTTTAGGTGAATTAAAAGAGAATGAATTAGGTTCTGGTTTAGGGTATGAAATACCACTGGTAGGACACATTAAGCTTCTGCTAAAATATCTCGTAGTATTGGTGGCTACATCTAAAACCAAAATAGTGTCATTACCATGGTACATAGCCGTTTTAACAGTATCCACTAGACGTTTTTCAATATTTTTATCAACGACCAATCTATCAATAACAATTTCAATATCGTGCGTTTTGTACCGATCCAAACGCATACCTTTTTCTATATCTTTAATTTCTCCATCAACCCTTACTTTAACAAATCCTTGCTTAGAAATTTGTTCAAAAAGTTCACGATAATGACCTTTACGTGATTTAATTACCGGAGCCAATACTATGGCCTTTTTCTTATTGAAATCACTTAAAATTAATGCAATGATCTGTTCGTCAGAATAGCTCACCATTTTTTCATTAGAATTATAAGAATAAGCATCAGCTGCTCTTGCAAATAATAATCTTAAAAAATCATAGACTTCTGTTATAGTGCCAACAGTAGATCTGGGACTTTTGCTCGTGGTTTTTTGTTCGATTGCAATTACGGGAGATAAACCATCAATTTTATCAACATCGGGTCTTTCTAAACCTCCTAGAAATTGCCGAGCATAGGCAGAAAAAGTTTCAATATATCGGCGTTGTCCTTCGGCATAGATGGTGTCAAAAGCTAATGACGACTTACCACTACCACTTAAACCGGTAATTACTACTAGCTTTTCTCTGGGTATTTTAACATCAATATTTTTTAGATTATGAACTCTCGCTCCTTGAACCTCAATAAAATTTTCTGGCATACTTAGATAAAAAATTGCGAAATGCAAAGGTAATTAAATGTAAATAGAATTTATAGTGAAGTATAAACTATTAGTAATAAAATTATTAAATTGCGTCAAAATATTAAGAGATGAAAATTATTCACTCCATTCGTTATTTTTTTGAAAAAAGAGGTTTTGAAGTCTCCTCAAGATTGGCTGATAAACTAGGAATTAGAGTTACTAATGTTAGGTTGTTTTTCATTTATATTTCTTTTATTACTTTAGGTTTTTGGTTTGGTGTATATTTAACATTCGCTTTTTTACTAAAACTTAAAGATATGATTTACACTAAACGCAGTTCCGTATTTGACCTATAAAATTATATGAACTTATTTCAATCTAAATTATATAAGGCTTTATTATTACTACTCTTAGTATTGACTACAGGTGTTATTGGATATATGTTTTTGTCAGATGATACTTTTGTCAATGCTTTGTACATGACCATTA
>DEIV01000138.1 GCA_002352665.1 Flavobacteriaceae bacterium UBA2765 | reverse complement strand
TCCACACCGCCAATGCATTAGAAACCGGCAGAAGAATGCAAGTACAAGTCTTACAAAAAACAGCTTAAAGAATAAAATTATACACTACTAGATGGAATAGATATGTCTTGTTCCAAAATTATATTGTAAAATTATTTAAATCAACACGCAAAAAAGTAAAAAAACCTGATATTTTGAAAAATATCAGGTTTTTTTTAATGTCATCATTATAAAACTGGCTTAATTCTGAAAGTGCCTTAGAAAATATCGTAAAAAATCAAACGTCTAGAAACCAATAATATACATGTGTTTTTCCTTAACTTATAGTTAATTCTCATTAGCCGGTTTACCTATGGTTGCTAAAATACCACCATCAACATACACAATATGCCCATTGACAAAATTACTGGCATTTGAAGCTAAATAAATTGCCGTTCCGGCCAGTTCACTTGGTTCTCCCCAACGGCCTACCGGTGTTCTATTTACAATAAAATCATTGAATGGGTGACCATCAACTCGAATGGGTTTGGTTTGCTCTGTTGCAAAATAACCCGGCCCTATTCCATTGACTTGAATATTGTGTTTTGCCCATTCTGTAGCCATATTTCTGGTTAACATTTTGAGCCCACCTTTTGCTGCAGCATAAGCACCAACCGTATTTCTACCCAATTCACTCATCATAGAACAGATGTTAATAATTTTTCCGTTTTTACGACTTATCATTCCTTTTACAACATGTTTGGATACAATAAACGGACTAACCAGATCTACTTTTAACACTTGTTCAAAGTCGGCTACTTCCATTTCTTCTAATGGAGTTCTTTTGATGATTCCTGCATTATTTACCAGAATGTCTATGTTCCCCACTTCAGATTCTATCTTTTGTATGGCTTGTTTTACGGCTTCTTCGCTAGTTACATCAAACTTATAACCAAAGGCATTAAGCCCTTCATTTTTATAGTAAGCTACGGCATCATCTAATTTTTGTTGTGAGGAATTACCATTGATTATTAAAGTTGCTCCAGCATCACCTAAGCCTTTAGCCATTGCCATTCCTAAACCATGAGTTGCTCCTGTTATTAAGGCTATTTTCCCTGTTAAATTGAATAGGTTGTTCATATTCTTTTCTTTTTGACAAAATGAAGAGGCTTATAAATACCCCTATAATCCCCTAAAGGAGACATTTTTTATAATTATCTCAACTCCGTTATTTTACAATGATCCATATCTCCATAGTCTAAATTTTCTCCTGCCATGCCCCAGATAAAAACATAGTTACTTGTACCTGAACCAGCATGTATAGACCAAGGTGGAGAAATAACCGCTTGTTCGTTAGCCATCCAAATATGTCGGGTTTCTTCTGGTTTTCCCATAAAATGACTTACCGCCTGTCCTTCAGGAACCTCAAAATAAAAGTAAACTTCCATTCTTCTATCATGGCTGTGAGCCGGCATAGTATTCCAAACCGACCCAGTCTTAAGTTCGGTCATTCCCATTTGTAATTGACAAGTTTCAACAATACTATTTACAATCAATTTTCTGATGGTTCTAGCATTTGCCGTTTCTAAAGCACCTAATTCTACAATTTCAGCATCATCTTGACTGACTTTCTTTGTTGGAAATGCCTTATGTGCTGGTGTAGAATTTAAATAAAACCGTGCTGGACTTTTGTCTGACCCGCTTGAAAAAGTAACTTCTTTTGCTCCTCTACCAACATATAAAGCTTCTTTGTATTCTAAGGTATATTCCTTACCATCAACTTTTACCGTTCCTGTTTGACCAACATTGATAATTCCTAATTCTCTACGTTCTAAGAAATAATCCGCTTTAAGTGGATCAATTGTATGTAGAACTACAGCTTTTTCTACCGGTACAACACCGCCAGTCATATATCTATCATAATGAGAATATACCCATTTGATCATGTCTGTATTCATTACCTTTTTAATTAAGAATTCCTTTCTTAATTCTTTGGTATCCATATATTTTACTTCATTAGGACTAGAAGCATATCTCACTTTATAGTTTTTTGAACTCATATTTATTTTTTTAAATTTTTATATCTCATTAAAGCCTCAATATAATAATAATCTGCATAAACCAATGGTACATCAATCTCCCTACCTCCAGGTAAATGACCTGTTGAATGTTTTAAGACAAAATTATTATTTTTACCTAATTCAGCAGTATATTTTGAAGATGCTAAAGTAGCTAATATTATGTCAACTTTTGAAAGATAATTTTTGTTAGTCTCTTCATCTACATATTGGCTTAGTTCTAGCAATGCAGATGCCGTTATGGCTGCTGCGGATGCATCTCTGAGTGCAGTAGGTATATTCGGAGCGTTAAAATCCCAATAGGGAATTAAATTACTAGGCATATTGGGGTGATCAAAGACATACGTTGTTATTTTTTTTGCTTGTTCTACATATTTTTGATTTTTTGTTTCTCTATACATAACTGTATAACCGTACAAACTCCAGGCTTGACCTCTAGACCAAGCCGACTCATTTGAATAGCCTTGTACGGTTATTTTTTCTATGACTTTGGCGGTTACCGTATCGTAATTTACTACGTGATAAGAACTGTTATCTTCTCTAAAGTGATTTTTTAAAGTCACATTTGCATGTGATACTGCTTGTTTATAGTACACTGAATCTCCAGTTGTTTTTGCTGCCCAAAACAAATACTCTAAATTCATCATATTATCTACAATTACAGGGAATTGCCATGCCGGATTCCAATCCCATGATTTGATAGCACCAATGCTATCATTAAAACGACTTGACAGTGTTTTTGCACCCCTTAATAAAATCCTTTTATACATTGAATCCTTAGCAATTCTATAGCCATTTCCATAACTGCTATATAACATAAAACCCAGATCATGTGTGTGGTTATTATACTTTTGACTTTCTAAAAGATTTGTGTATTTTAGTGCTTCAGTCTTAAACTTCTCATTTTTACTGTTTTCAAATAAGTACCATAAGATACCCGAATAAAAACCACTGGTCCAATCGGAAGGATTAACATAATAAGGTTTTCCATCATTATCAACAGAACGCGGTAACAAGCTGTCAGGAACACTTTCAATCATATTTAGATATTGTTGTTCAATAAATACCAACTCTTTGTTTGCTTTTTCTAAATTGAATGTGTTTGTGTTGTCTTCTTTATTGGAATGGCAAGAAAGAATAAAAGCACTTATTAAGCTAATAATCAGTAGTTTTTTCAAAATCTATACTTTAATAATTTGTATTAGTCAAATTTAAAATATTCCTTAGCATTATAGTAACAGATATTTTGAATCATTTTACCAATGTATGGTAAATCTTTAGGTAATTCGCCATTTTCAATATCTTCTCCGAGCAAATTACATAAAATTCTTCTAAAATATTCATGTCTTGGGAATGAAAGAAAGCTTCTACTATCCGTCAACATGCCTATAAAACGACTTAATAAACCCATATTAGACAATGTGTTCAACTGTTTTTCCATGCCATCTTTTTGGTCTAAAAACCACCATGCTGCACCATATTGAACTTTGTTTATACCACCATTACTATTAAAATTTCCCGCCATAGTTGCAAAAACTTCGTTATCTCGAGGGTTTAGATTATACAATATTGTTTTTGGAAGATGATTGGCAGTTTCAATAGCATTTAAAAAATGTGAAAGCCCTTCAGCTTGTTCATAATCTCCAATAGAATCACAACCTACATCAGCACCAACATCATTGTTTAATCTGTCATTATTATTCCTAATAGCACCCAAATGCAATTGCATAGTCCAATCTTTTGAATGGTATAATTTAGTCAATGCTGTAAGTAGCGTTATTTTATAACTATTCACTTCATCATTGTTCAAATTCTCATTTTTAAGGCGTTTATCAAAAATCAGGGCAGCATCTTTAATAGAAATTGATGCTTTAGGAATACTTGATAAGCCATGATCTGCCAATTTGCAACCAAATTTGTGAAAATATTCAACCCTATGCTTCAAAACAGTGAGCAACACATCAAAAGAATTGATATCAGTTGCAGATGCTTCAGACAATTTATGTATACAACTCATAAAGTCCTCTTTTTCAATGAGCAGATAATTATCTGGTCTAAAAGTGGGTAATACTTTGGTTTGAAAATCGCTTTCTTTAATTTGTTGATGGTGTATTAAATCATCTGAAGGATCATCAGTAGTACAAAGTACCTCAACATTCATTTTAGCTAATAATGATTGGACAGAAAATATAGGTTTTTGTAATAATTCTGTGGTTTGCGAATATATTGTTGCTGCTGATTCTTCTGTTAACAAGGTATCTATATCAAAATAGCGTTGTAACTCTAAATGTGTCCAATGATATAGCGGATTTCGCATAGTAAATGGAACGGTTGATGCCCATGCCTCAAATTTTTCTTTATCAGAGGTGTTTCCGGTTATCAATGCTTCGGAAATACCATTTGCTCGCATGGCTCTCCATTTGTAATGGTCGCCATTTAACCAAATTTCAGTTATGTTTTTAAACTGTTTATTTTCTGCAATTTCTTTAGGATTGAGATGGTTGTGATAATCAATTATAGGTAAATTTTTAGCATAGTTATGGTATAACAATTGTGCTGTTTTGGTTTTTAGTAAAAAATTGGCGTTTATAAATTTCATCTGTTTATTCTTTCTGTTTTACAAAACACACCCCTAACCCCTCTCAAGAGGGGAACTTTGCAACTCAATTTATATTGAGATATTCCTCGTCACTCCTTTAGTCGCTCTGTAGGAATGACATTCATTATTTGTTTTTTTAATTTCCTAAAATTCCCATTTCCAAGCCTCGTAATTCTGCCAAACCTCGTAATCTGCCAATACCTGAATAACCTGGGTTGCATTTTTTATTTAAATCGTCTAACATTTTATGGCCGTGATCTGGACGCATAGGTATTGATTTATTCCTTTTTTGTTGTTCTTTAACCAAAGCCTGCATTACGCCGAACATATCTACATTTCCTTCTAAATGATTGGCTTCATGAAAATTACCATGTTCATCTCTTTGTGTACTTCGTAAATGAATAAAATGAATGTAATTGCCTAGTCGTTCAACCATCCCCACTAAGTCATTATCAGGTCTAACACCATAAGATCCTGTACAAAAACACAGTCCGTTATAATCACTTTCAACGGCTCTAACAATTGCCAAAGCATCTTTTTCAGTACTCACAACTCTAGGCAAACCTAAAATAGGATAAGGAGGGTCATCTGGATGTATCGCTAAGTAAACGCTGTTCTTTTCAGCAACTGGAACAATTTCTTTTAAAAATAAAAAAAGATTTTCCCTTAATTGATTTGCATCTATAGCATTATAGGTTGCTAAAATTCTATTGAATTCATCTAATGAATTGGTGCCTTCTGTCATACCTCCAGGTAATCCTGCAATAATATTATTGATCAACTGAGTTTTATCCTCTTCAGAGCGTGAATCAACATATACTTTTGCTTCCTTTGTTTCTTTAGGTGAATAATCATTTTCAACACCTTTTCTTTTCAGTAAAAACAATTCGAACGCCGCAAAGGCGACTTTATCAAATCGCAATGCCGAAGAACCATCCTCCAATCTATAATCTAAATCAGTACGGGTCCAATCTACTACCGGCATAAAATTATAGGTTATAGTTGAAATTCCGCAGGCAGCAAGATTGATTATACTTTGCTTATAATTTTCAATGTATTCTTTAAAGTTACCTGATCTTCTTTTTATATCTTCATGAACAGGTACACTCTCTACAACTGACCAAGAAAGTCCTGCATTTTCAATGATGTTCTTTCGCTCAATAATGGCATTTTTAGTCCAAACTTCTCCATTAGGCACTTGATGCAAAGCTGTAACAATACCAGTAGCACCAGACATTTTTATATCGGCTAAAGAAACCGGATCGTTTGGACCGTACCATCTAAAAGTTTGTTCTAGTTTCATTCTAAGTTGAACTTGTTTGATTTTGTCGAATCTTCGATTTCAGTATCTTTTGCTTTTTATTTGTCATTCCAACTAACGTCAAGTTTT
>DEIV01000136.1 GCA_002352665.1 Flavobacteriaceae bacterium UBA2765 | reverse complement strand
TAATTGATGGAATGGACAATGCCTCGCCTATGCTAAACTTTGTTTTAGGAAATTTAGTTGGTATGAATGAACTGGATATAAATAGTGTTGAATTATTACCAGGTGCGTCATCGGCATTATATGGTGCAAATGCATTTAATGGTATTTTATTCATGACAAGTAAAAGTCCTTTTGATGATCCGGGAATTAGTGTGTATCTAAAGACTGGTTTGACCATGCAAGAGGAGGCTGGAGATAATAATTTTTATGATGTAGGTGTGCGTGCTGCCTATGCTTTTAGTGAAAAATTTGCGGCAAAAGCCTCTCTTTCTTATATGAAAGGTACTGATTGGTATGCAACAGATTTTAGTCAATATGTACCAAATGAAGCGGGAGAAGTAGATACTAATCTGGCTTTTGGATCAAGTAATGCTCATGATGGGTTAAATATTTACGGTGATGAGATTACTTCAGCTGCTTCATTACCACCTGGAGTTAATATGGATTTACTAGCAGCTAGTTTAGGTTTTCCACTTATTGATTTAGGTACCGGTACACCTATTTTAGATGGGTCGGGAATGGGTAATGTTGGTCGTACGGGTTATAGAGAACAAGATTTAACTGATTATGAAGCCAGGAGTGTAAAATTTGATGGTTCTTTAAATTTTAGACCATTTGCTAATGATTTTGAAATTATATGGAATTCAAGGGTTGGTTTTGGGAATACAATTTATCAAGGGGCTAACAGATATTCTTTAAATAATTTCTTAATGCAACAGCATAAATTGGAAATTAGAAATGATAATTTCTTTTTGAGAGGTTATGTAACTTCAGAGGCTGCTGGAGATTCTTATGATATGCGTTTTACGGGTATCAATATGAGTAAAGAAGGTGCTGGGACTTGGTTTGGTACTTATGCCTCAGTTTTTGCTCAAAATTTTAATGCCAATGGTAATAATAGAGCATTGGCTCATTCTGCGGCAAGACAATTTGCAGATGCGAATGTGACTATACAACCGGGTACACCTGAGTTTAAAACACTTTTTGATAAAGTAACTTCTGATCCTGATGTAGCAACGGGGTCGAAATTTTTGGATAATACAAAGCTTTATCATGGAGAAGGGAATTATAATTTTTCTAGTTTATTAAATGATGCAGTTAATCTACAAGTAGGGGGCAATTATAGGCAATATTCATTGAATTCAGGAGGGACTATTTTTACAGATTATGATGGTTCTATTGAGTATAATGAGATTGGGGCCTATATGCAGGCTAGTAAGAAACTAGCCGATGAAAGGTTAAAACTTACAGGTTCTATTCGTTATGATAAAAATGATTTTTTTGATGGAAATATCTCACCAAGAGCATCTTTAGTATATTCAGCGGGTGAAAATAAACAACATAATTTTAGAGTATCTTTTCAAACTGGATTTAGAAACCCTGACACCCAATCACTTTTTATAGGACTTAATGTAGGTAGGGCCATTTTAGTAGGTTCTTCGCCTGATAATTTAGATAGAAGGTTACCAACTACTAACGGGCTCACAGGTAGAGATGCATATAATGATGCATATAGTGCTTCTTCATTTAAGGTATTTACTGATTATTTGGAAACGGATGCGTTTACAAGTGAAGTTATAAGTTATATAACACAAGGATTTACTCAAGAACAAGCAACCGGTTTGGCAATTCAAGATAATTTGGGTAA
This sequence comes from Flavobacteriaceae bacterium UBA2765, assembly GCA_002352665.1. Classification (GTDB taxonomy): domain Bacteria; phylum Bacteroidota; class Bacteroidia; order Flavobacteriales; family Flavobacteriaceae; genus Aureibaculum. The sequence continues at coordinate 35,039 of DEIV01000136.1, read as the reverse complement.
AATTAAATCAACAAAAACTGAGTTAGTTCAACCAGAGGAGGTAACAGCTTATGATATTGGTTATAGAGGTAAATTAGGGAAAGTATCTATTGATTTTAATGCTTATTACAATTCTTATAAAGGTTTTATAGCTAATAAGACTGTATTGGCTCCAGTTAATGGATCTGCTTTAGATGGTAGTGGATACGCCGATGTTGCGGCTGCCCTACCTTTGTTAATAGCAAGTGGTGGAACTTTTGATACTAATTTTTTACAACCTTTTCAAACTTACACAAATTCTAAGGGAGATGTTTCTTCTTATGGTGCGACTATTGGTTTAGATACTAAAGTAGGCGGTTTTAATGTAGGTGCAAATTATACTTATGCAAAATTAGATTTTGATCAAGTAACCGATCCTGATTTTCAAGCAGGGTTTAATACACCTGAACATAAAGTAAAAGTATCTTTTGGTCATCACAATTTATTCGAAAATTTTGGATTTAATGTGAATGCTAGATGGAGTGATGAATATTTCTGGCAGTCTAGTTCTGTGAATTTTATAGTTCCTTCAAGAACGGTTGTTGATGCACAAATTAATTATTCTGTACCGAAAATTAAATCTACCTTTAAGATTGGTGGTTCTAATTTAGGTGGTAAAGAATATCAAAGTGCCCCGGGAGCAGGTTTTATTGGTTCTCAATACTATGTTTCTTGGGTAATCAACCAATAGTAGAAACAGTATAATTTATTAAAGAATGCTCTGAATTTTCAGAGCATTTTTTTTTGCAGAAAAAATATTAAAAACATTTTTTCCATTTCCATAAATAAATTACCTTTGCACGGCGTAAAACAAGAATACTTAAGTTTTACAAGCATTATTAGTTTGTCAAAAAAACAGAAACCAAAATAATTAAAAAAATAATGGCTAAAGTTACAGGTAAAGTTGCTCAGATTATTGGTCCGGTAATTGATGTTGAATTTTCTACAGATGCTAATCTTCCTAAAATTCACGATTCACTGGAAATACATAGAAAAGACGATTCTATACTAGTATTAGAAGTTGAACAGCATGTAGGTGAAGATACAGTACGTTGTATTGCAATGGATTCGACCGATGGTTTAAGTAGAGGGTATGAAGTAACGTCTACTGGGAATCCAATTCAAGTGCCTGTAGGAGAAAATATTTACGGTAGGTTATTCAATGTAACAGGTGATGCCATTGATGGTTTAGGAAATTTACCTAAAGATGGTAAAAATGGTTTGCCTATCCACCGTCAGGCACCAAAATTTGAAGAATTGTCAACTGCAACCGAAGTTTTATTTACGGGTATTAAAGTAATCGATTTGATTGAACCTTATGCAAAAGGTGGTAAGATTGGTTTATTTGGTGGTGCCGGAGTTGGTAAAACAGTACTGTTGATGGAGTTGATTAATAATATAGCCAAAGGTCATGGTGGTCTTTCGGTTTTTGCAGGAGTAGGAGAGCGTACAAGAGAAGGGAATGATTTGTTAAGAGAGATGTTAGAATCTGGTATTATTAAATATGGTGATGATTTTATGCATTCTATGGAAGATGGCGGATGGGATTTATCTAAAGTTGATATGCCGGGAATGAAAGAATCTAAAGCAACATTTGTATTTGGACAAATGAATGAACCTCCAGGGGCTCGTGCTCGTGTGGCATTATCTGGATTAGCGATTGCAGAATATTTTCGTGATGGAGCTGGTGACGGTCAAGGTAAAGATGTATTGTTCTTTGTAGATAATATTTTCCGTTTTACACAAGCTGGTTCTGAAGTATCTGCATTATTAGGGCGTATGCCTTCTGCAGTAGGTTACCAACCTACATTGGCAACAGAAATGGGAGCCATGCAAGAACGTATTACTTCTACAAAAACAGGTTCTATTACCTCTGTTCAAGCGGTTTATGTACCTGCTGATGATTTAACGGATCCGGCACCTGCAACAACTTTTGCTCACTTAGATGCTACTACAGTATTGTCTCGTAAAATTGCGGAATTGGGTATTTATCCTGCAGTAGATCCTTTAGATTCGACTTCTAGAATATTGAATGTTGAAACTTTAGGAAATGAGCATTATGATTGTGCACAAAAGGTAAAAGAATTATTACAACGTTATAAAGAATTACAAGATATTATTGCCATACTAGGTATGGAAGAGTTAAGTGAAGAAGATAAATTGGTAGTATATAGAGCACGTAGGGCTCAACGTTTCTTATCTCAACCCTTCCATGTAGCTGAACAATTTACAGGTATTCCTGGTGTTTTAGTTGATATTAAAGATACTATTAAAGGTTTTAATATGATTCTAGATGGTGAATTAGATCATTTACCTGAAGCTGCTTTTAACTTAAAAGGTTCTATACAAGAAGCTATAGAAGCCGGAGAGAAAATGTTGGCTGAGGCCTAATCAAGCAATATTTGAAATTTTTAATAATATGTATTTAGAAATTGTATCACCAGAAGCAGTATTATTTACAGGAGAAGTTGACTCTGTTGCCGTACCGGGTATTAATGGTGAATTCCAAATGTTAACTGATCACGCACCAATTGTTTCTTTATTACAAAAAGGGAATATAAAAATTAAAGGATCTTTTGATATTGATGAAAGTCACCAAGCTAAATTCAAAAATGGTGATAAAGGAGAAACTTTATTAGCTATTCATAGTGGTACTATAGAATTAAAAGAAAATAAGATAATTATTCTTGCAGATTGATTTTCCAATTTGTGGTTAATAACTTAAAACGTCAGGTAAATAACCTGACGTTTTTTTTTGGAATAGTTCTTAGGTTAACATAGGTCATTATGTTTTATTTAACCACTGTCTTTGGTAAGTTAAGTGTTCAAGATTAATCATTTTATATATATTAGTTTTGGTCATATGGTGATCACGTTACCCTGAACCTGAGGTGAGGCAGGTTCAGAATGAAGTACGTTGTATATTTATGAGCCTTAATGGATAATCAATATTTTTTTTAGTTTATTTCGCAATCAAAATTTATTTCATCTACCTGGTTAAACTTTAGATTTAATTTAGTTTTTAATTTTATATTTGTCTAAAAGGAATCTAATATAAATCCCCAAAAAAATAATTTTATGAGTAAAAGAAGTGGTTTAATTGCTATGTTAACAATTATAGCAATAAATGTTAATGCACAGTTTGGTAAAGTACTAAGTAAAGCAAAGAATGTTGAAGCCGGAAAAAAATTGGTGAAAGCCGCAACGCTTTCAGATGAAGATATGGCAACTTTATCTTTGCAGTCTGTTCAATGGATGGATGAAAATAACCCGGTTGCAGAAGCTGGAGATCCATATGCAGATAGGCTTAATAATTTGGTAACAGGTCTGGAAAATGAAGATGGTTTGGTACTTAATTTTAAAGTGTATAGTGTTGTTGATGTGAATGCTTTTGCTACGCCAGATGGTAGTGTAAGAGTTATGGCGGGTCTAATGGATCTAATGACAGATGATGAAATTTTAAGTGTTATAGGTCATGAAATTGGACATGTTAAATTAGGTCACTCTAAAAAACGTTATCAATCTGCATATTCAATTTCTGCGGCTAAAGATTTAGCTGCGGCTAATACAGGAGCTGGTAAAATTCTAGACGATAAAGAAATAGGAGGTTTTGTAGAAAATGTATTAAACGCTCAGTTCTCTCAATCTAATGAATCTGCTTCAGACGACTATGGTTTTAAATTTTTAGTAAAACATAATTTTAATTATCATGCCATGTCAAGTGCATTTCAAAAATTAGCTGATTTGAGTGGAGATGGAGGTAAAGGTTCAATTACTTCTTCACATCCGGGGTCTGCAAAACGTACCACTAGAGCTAAAGAATGGGCTGAAAAACAAGATCAAAAAAAATAAGAGCGAGCAATAGTTTACAAACAAAACTAAATTAAAAATCCTCAATGAACAATAATCATTGAGGATTTTTCTATTTACCATAAATGGTCATTAGAATTTTCCGGTAACCCACTTATATACATCATTTCCGTTAGCATAAAGTAACAATGCAATTAAGAATATAAATCCAACTATTTGAGCCTTTTCTAAAAATTTATCACTTGGCTTTCGCCCAGAAATCATCTCATACAATGTAAATACCACATGACCTCCATCTAAGGCGGGAATTGGTAATAAATTCATAAAGGCTAACATGATAGACAAGAATGCTGTTAAACCCCAAAAACGTTGCCAATCCCATTTTTTAGGAAAGATGCTTAATATGGTTCCAAAACCTCCAAGAGCCGTGGCTCCTTTTTTAGTAAATACATATTTAAATTGAGCAATATAATCGCGTAATGTCCAATAAGCAGCTGATGTGCCTTTAGGTAGGCTTTCTGAGAAAGCATAGTCTTTATGATTGTATTTTACTATATCTGGACCAACTGAAGGTGAAACACCAATTTTGCCATCTTCTGCCGGAGTAACATTAATTGTTGTATTACTTCCATTTCTTAGAACAACTATTGTCATTTCTTTTCGCTCTTTATTTTGCTGTACTTGCCTAGTAAATTCGTCCCAAAATTGGATTGGTTTACCATTGATAGAAATGATTTTATCATTTTTTTGAAGTCCAGATTTTAAGGCAGGAGTATTTGGTAATATGCTATCTAATACCGCATTAAATCTTGGTACAAAAGGTTCCATAATACCGTTAGTCCACATGGTTAATCCTATATCTTCTGGTAAATTAATTTTTTCTGTAGTACCCTCTAGATGTTTTATTTCAATACTTTGAACATCTCGTAAAAAGAGTTCTTTATTAACATTTAAGACATTAAAAGGTTCTTTATCATTTATTTTTAAGATTTGATCTCCATTTTTAAAGCCAAGTTGTTCAAATTCTTTGGGCACTGAAAATCCATTTTTAACATCTGAGATAGATACATAATCTTCTCCCCAAACATTTAATATCATAATGTAAATAAAAATTCCCAATAAAAAGTTTACAGTAACACCACCCAACATAATTATTAAACGTTGCCAAGCTGGTTTTGAACGAAATTCCCATGGCTTAGGTTCTTCTTTCATTTGATCAGTATCCATACTCTCATCTATCATGCCCGAGATTTTAACATAACCACCTAGTGGAATCCAACCAATGCCATAAACAGTTTCACCAATTTTCTTTTTAAACAATGAAAATTTATAATCGAAAAATAAATAAAATTTTTCAACTCTGGTTTTAAATAATTTGGCGGGTATATAATGACCAAGTTCATGTAGAACGATCAAAAATGATAAGCTTAATATAAATTGTGATATTTTTATAAATATATCCATCTGCTAGAAATCTCTAATTAATTTGAAACGCGCAAATGTAAGATTTTATAACTAATTACATTTACTTAGGGGAAGTAAAATCTTTGTTAAAATTGATGATTCAATAAGGAATATAGTTATTCTTTTAAAATAGTTTTGTGTAATATACCTTGATCGGTTTCAATTTTTACCAAGTGAATACCAAACGATAAAGGCTTTAAGTTGATGGCAAGTAGAGGATTGTTTTCTTCAATTTCCAATTTGCCCAACATATTATAAATTGATACCTTTTCAACAACGGCATCACTATAGTTTTGAATGTTAAGATGATTTTTAACAGGATTTGGAAATAAGGCTATCGTATTATTTAACACTTCCTGATCAACACCATTTTTCACAATATTATTTGAACTTATTAATTGATATTCCGGATCAATTTCAACAGTTTCAATTTTAAAGGGTAACATGCCTTTAAAACCCTGTTTATTTTCGCTTAATTCTAATCTGATAAATTGTGAATCGCCATTTTTATTGCTCACTCTAATCGGTAGTGGCATTTCAAAAAAAGATACAGTAACATCAGATTGTTTTTGTTTTGCTGTAATGTTAATGGCATTGGTTTCTTTATTTTGGAACCAACTAATTTCATATGAAGGAAAGCCTTTACCTATAAACCAATCGTTAAAAAAATCTGAAAGGTCTTCATTGGTTTGTGCTTCAATTGTGCTTTGTAAACGCTTTAATGATGCAGAATCAACATTTCCATCTAGTTCTAATAAATAGGCGTCAATACTATTATTATAATTATCATCCCCTAATTTATATTTTAACATATGTAGCACCATTGCAGTTTTTAAAAAGCTAGGTTCTTTATATGTTTCAGAGGTTATTTGCCTAACGGTATTCGCTCTCCAATGCACATCATCAGTATCTAAATTCACCAAATTACTACCTTCAGAATTAACTATTAATTCCTGTAGATAAACATCGTGAATATTTAATTTTTCCTGACCGTAAGAAATACATGAAAAAATCAATAGAATTAGGGGTAATATTCTCTTCATAAACTATAACTTTGTAAAAACATTAGGGAGCAAAGTAGCTTACAAATATATAAATTATAATGGAATTATCCTTTTTTAAGAAATCATTTTCAACAGTACTAAGAATAGGTATCTTATTTGTGGTTATGGTGGCCATTGGTTATTACTTGTTAAGCCCTAAAAAAAGACTACCAGTTTACAACCCCGTTGATGTCAATCCGAAATTAGTTGATGAATCGGTTAAACACATACGTTCCAATCACAAAATATTTGATTTTCATCTAATCAATCAAAATGGAGACACTATAACGGAACAAGATTATAAAGATAAAATCTATGTAGCTGATTTCTTTTTTACAAGATGCCAAACAATTTGCCCAATTATGACTACCAACATGGCCGATTTACAAGAACATTTTAAAAATGATCCTTCGGTAAAGCTTTTATCTCATTCGGTTACACCTGATATTGATAGTATTTCAATTTTAAGGGCGTATGCTGATAAAAAAGGTGTAATAGACAGCAAATGGAATTTAGTTACAGGAGATAAAAAACATATTTATAATTTGGCCAGAAAGTCGTATTTTGCTGTTTTGGAAGAAGGTGATGGCGGGATTCAAGATTTTATCCATACAGAGCAATTTATCTTAGTTGATAAAAAACGTCAAATAAGAGGTTTTTATGATGGCACTGATAAAAATGAAATCCAACGTATAATAAAAGATATTCAAATTTTAAAAGATGAATAATAAATTTATACTTTTTAATTTTTTAACTTTATTGTCTATTTAGTGATATTTATCATAATTTTCTATGAAATAATATGTATTTTCGCACAGTATTTATAATCAATCTAAATAATAATTGACTACTACAATTGCAGATCTTTTAGTTGGAGAAAAAGGAATCATAGAAGATATTCCTTTTGACAGTGTGCCATTAAAATTGTTAGAAATGGGTTGCTTACCCGGTAAAGAAGTAGAACTATTACAAATAGCACCTTTTAAAGACCCTTTATATATTAAGGTAAATGGAAGCCATTTAGCCATTAGAAAAGAGACTGCAGTCCTTATTAAGATTACCAAAATTAAAAATTTATGCGACATACTGAAGTCATAAAAGTAGCTTTAGTAGGTAATCCTAATACCGGTAAATCTTCATTATTTAATCAACTTACAGGCTTAAATCAAAAGGTGAGTAACTATCCAGGTGTTACCGTTGAAAAAAAAACAGGAGTAGTTAAGTTAACAGATACAGTTACGGCAAAGATTGTTGATCTACCGGGAACCTATAGTATCAATCCCTCTAGTTTAGATGAAAATATAGTATTGCAAACCTTTTTAGGAGTTGAAGAAAAAGAGTATCCAGATGTTGTAATTGTTGTAGCTGATGTTGAAAACTTAAAACGCAATTTATATTTATTTAGTCAGATTAAAGATTTAGAAATTCCGGCTATACTTGTAGTTAATATGGCAGATGTAATGCAAAAAAAGGGCATTACTCTAGACATTGAATTACTAAAAAAAGAATTAAAATCGGAAGTTTTACTCATTAGTGCCCGTAAAAAGTTAGGTATAGAAGAAGTAAAAAATGCTATTATACATTATGAAAAAGTTGATAAAGTTGCCATCGCCAATATTGCTGAACGGATAAATGCTGAGTTTTTTAAAAAATTAAAGGATAATTTTCAAAATACAGCTTTATATAAATCTTGGTTGCTCGTTACCCAACATCACAATCTCCCTAATTTAGACCGAAATCTTAAACAACAAATTGAAAATTTCAAGGTTGATCCTTCTACATTGAAAAAAATGCAAAATAGAGAAACTATTTTGCGATATCAGTATATTAATGGCATCCTCAAAAAAGCATATATAACCGATGTAAATGCGGCGACTGGATTGCGTTTTAAGTTAGATAGATTATTAACTCATAAATTTTTTGGATATGTGATTTTTGCCAGTATATTATTGCTTATTTTTCAATCTATTTTTGATTGGGCCGGCTTACCTATGGAACTTATAGATACCACATTTGCCCAGTTTAGTAGCTGGACTAAAGATCAATTACCGACAGGTGTATTTACAAATTTATTAGCAGAAGGTATTATTCCGGGTATTGGAGGTATTGTAATATTTATACCACAAATAGCCATATTATTTTTGTTTATCGCAATTTTGGAAGAGACGGGTTATATGAGTAGGGTTGTGTTTCTAATGGATAAAATTATGCGTCGCTTTGGAATGAGCGGTAAAAGTGTAATTCCTTTAATTTCTGGTACAGCTTGTGCGATACCGGCAATTATGGCAGCAAGAAATATTGGAGGTTGGAAAGAACGTTTAATCACAATTTTAGTAACACCTTTTACCACTTGTTCAGCAAGGTTACCCGTATATACTATAATCATTGCATTGATAATTCCCGACCGAAGGTTATTAGGTATTTTTAATTTACAAGGCTTAACATTAATGGCACTGTATTTATTAGGATTTACGTCGGCGATAATTTCAGGACTCCTTTTAAATCATATTTTAAAAGTAAAAAAGAAGAACTTTTTTGTTATTGAAATGCCAAACTATAAATTACCCTCAGTAAAAAATGTATTGTTTACAGTAATTGATAAAACAAAAGCCTTTGTATTTGGAGCGGGTAAAATAATTTTAGCAATTTCTATAGTGCTTTGGTTTTTAGCCTCAAATGGACCATCCTCTTATAAGAACTCTGCTGAGATTATAGCTATAGAATATGCAGATCAAAATTTATCAAAAGAGAAACTAGATCAATATATAGCAACATATAAATTAGAACATTCTTATATAGGTATCGCCGGTAAGGCCATAGAACCTGCTATAAAGCCTTTAGGGTACGATTGGAAAATTGGAATTGCCTTAATAAGTTCTTTTGCCGCCAGAGAAGTTTTTATCAGTACCTTGGCCACCATTTATAGCGTTGAAGACAATACAAACACGGCAACCATCAAACAACGGATGGGGGCTGAATTAAACAAAGAAACAGGTGCTAAGCGATTTAACTTTCCTGTGGGGATGTCTTTACTTATTTTTTATGTTTTTGCTATGCAATGTATGGGTACTTTGGCCATTGTAAAACGAGAAACCAATAGTTGGAAATGGCCATTATTACAATTATTTGGTATGACAGCTTTGGCATATATAGCTTCTTTGCTTACCTTTACCATATTAAGTTAATATTATGCAGTTAGTTTTAGTATATATAGCCCTTGCCTTGGCTTTACTTTTTTTAATAAAGAAATTCTTTTATAAAAAAAGGCAAAAGTCGGGTTGTGATAGTGATTGTGGTTGTTAATCTTGCATTAATTTAATAACCGAGAGAATAATTGAACTGAAATTTACTGATTGAGTATTCCAATATTTTAAGCTATCAACAATAAACACCAAATTTTATTTTTTAACCAAGACTACTTTTTCTAATTGTTTATCTACCAACATTCTATAGAATTCTTTTAAAGCCCCATAGTATAAAGGAGCGATTATTGAAAGGTTAATCTTAGTAGTTGAAACAATTTGCAATTTATTTCCTTTAACTAGGGCCATAAATTTAAAAGATCCTAAATTTTCCGGTAATAAAAAAGCCGTGTTTTCAGGGCTTGATTCAATCTGATACCCCTCTGGAATCTGAATGGAAATAGTGAATTTATCTTCCCATGGAACACCAAAATCAACAGGAAATTTACGTTCTTCTAATTTAAAAGGGTTTTCCTTCTCAGTATGAAAAAGTAAAGGTGAAAAGTACATTTTATCACCAATAACTTCTATTTGGTTGTCAGCTTCAAAGTTATATTGATAGATTAGAGATTTTGATAAGTCTTTATTATTTTTGGTTTTAAATTCATCAATTTCAATATTATCATAGTCTTTTTCAAATTTTGCAATAAGCTCATTCTCTGAAGTACTATTGTTAAAAGATCTTTTTTGAAGTGCTAACAGATTACTATATGAATTTCTCTCTATTCCAGTTAAAGTTCCATCATCATCAATTTCAGCATTTAAAGTACAAACATTTTTTGAATGCTTTTTTGGAAATAATGATACTGAGTTAGAACTTCCATTTTCACGCACAATCCTACCTTCCCAATTTAAAGCTCTTAATGGCAACACATTAGGTAAGCTGTATTTTTCAGTAGCATCTAATAGTATTACATTATTTTCAGTTTCCACACAAGCAATAACATAATTAAATCCATCTTTGGTTGGGAAAAGTGGTATGCCATGATCTCTTGTGCTTACTAATACCGGATTTGCATTCAATCCAACACCGCGTAACATCGCTACTAAAATCAAGTTGATTTCGGCATTATTTCCTACATTTTCTTTATAAGCTTTTCTTACACCTTTTGAAGTGTATTTACTATAAAATCCATCCCATTTCATCTTGTTCTTTACAAAATGAAATATTTTCGCAATCTTTTCATTTGTAGGAGCAGTAGTAGTTACCAAATTTTGCAATTCATCTTGAAAATATGAAATTTTTTCTAACTGACCTCCAAAGTTTGGGCTGTCATAAATAGTTTTAGTAACGTCATTCCAATTATTATTATAGTATTTATGAATTCCATTCTTTGGTTTGTAAGCCGTTAGTTCAAAAGAGGTTTTACTCTTATAATTATTAATATTATTGGTAAAAGGTTCGTCCTTTATTGCTGGAATATTTTTTTCAATACTTGAATAAACTTTTTCTTGCAATTCTACTTTTTGTGAATGAAATGTTGTGTTTATAATCTTATTACCTTGTTTAGTTTTAAAATTCAAATTGATTGTTCTATTTTTAGAACTTTCATTTATTTTTATAGGATAAAAATAAGAAGGTCTATATTTATAGACAAAATATTCAGGTATTTTTACCTCAGTATCAATATATTTCAATGGTATTTCATATTGAAAAACCATATCATCAATACTTGTGAAATACTCAGATCTAAAAGTGTAAGTCCATTCAATAATACTTCCTTCTGTTAAATTAGGCATAGTAAATTTTTTGAGCTTCCAATTTTTATTAACCTCTTCTGAAAAAATTTGATTGCTTTTTAATTTTATTTTTTCAACCTTACCGTTGACAAGATTAAACGTGTTGGCTTTTATTGAAACATTTTCATCACTACTACCTCCTTGATATAATCTAATCTCTTTTGTTGCCCAATCATAACCTTCTTTATTATAAATTTTTATACGTTCATGCACACTTGTTATTAATTCCCATCCTTGATCTTGTACATAATTATAATAAGTTCTTCTTTTTTTATATAAAATAGCAGCATTAGTTGAAGAATCTAAAGGGTAGAATTTTTCTTCTAATTCCGCTTTTGAAACTTTACCAAATTTTGCTTCTTGTGAGAAATTTCTTTGAGTTGTGAATAATACAATTAGGAATAAAAGTGTTGAGATAGGTTTAAGCATGATTTACTTTTTAATTAATACAATTTTGGTCTTATCAAGTTTAACAATTTGCTTTCTAAAATTTCTATAACTTTTATAATCGCTTGGTGGGTAAATTCCTTTTTTAAGAAAGAAGGTTCTAGCATATTTTAGTTTTGTATCAGATAGTTTTTCTACAGAAAATTGATAGCTACCAAACTTGTTTTCAATTTTAATGTTATCAGGAATTGCTTCTATAGTAAAGTCATCCGGTAATACTATTTCAAAGTCATCGCTATCTATAAATCCTCTTACAATTTCTAATGGTAATTTTCTGTTTCTATAACGTTTTGGTATTGAAGAAACACGGTTAAAAGCATTTAGGATAAATAACATTCTATCACCACTGAATGTGGAATAATCAGTAGCTTTTATCTTTAATTCTTCATTAAAAATAATGCTGTCTTTGTTATTACTAAAAGTGTAACTATCTATTGTTAGATTATTAATATAAGGCCAATAATCACTCTTATAATGCATATTTATATCTCTCTCAGGTTTTTTTTCTAAATGAAAATGTTTGCGATATTGAATTCCACTGGTACTTATTTTAACATTTCCTTCTAAGTTCCCATTGGATGATAATTTATAATTTGCAAGTGTTTTTTGATAGCTATTATTATCTTCATAAATACCAGTGTGTTTTATTTTACCTCCATCTGGTGTTATGACCAAAACATCCCTATCATCAGTAAAGGTACCTTGATAGCCAAAAGGATCTATTTGACTTGTACATTCTAGCCAAATATCACCTGTATCCGTTGGGAGATTTAAAATGACATGATTTCCTTGAACAGAAATCACATCTTTTTCCATATTTAATTTAGGATCATCTGCATTTACAGCAGTATAGTAACTTTCAACATTGGCTGCATCCATTAAAGATTTTGTATAATTCGTAAGAGCCTTGCAATCTCCATAATTCAATCGGTCAACATCGGAGGCCAACATGGGCATCCATCCACCAATACCAACTTGAACACTTATATAACGTGTTTTATTTTGTACATATTTATAAATTATCTTAGCTCTTTCTATGGGGTCGTCAACACCTTCAACCAATTGGCTGACAATAAGTTTTGTTGATTCCGGAAGAGCCATACGACTTGAAATTAAATGGTCGTACATCCACTTTCCAAATTCTTGCCAGTTATCAGCAGTACCATCAACACCTTCAAGCCTAAATTTATTAGTTGCCATTCTTACCCAAGGAAAAATATCATAAAATGAAGGGCTTAACTGTTCATATGAAACAGCTTTTATACCGTTTACTTGGTAGTTAATGCTATTAAGGTTTTTGATACTCACAATTTTAAAATTGTCAAAATTTTTCTCTACTTTTTGAATTTTGATATCATCCGGGAAATTAATTGTAAAATTACTATGTACTATGCTTTGGTTATATGCGTCAAAAAGAAACCAAGGGGGAATAAATGCCGTATTTGATGACTCGATTTCGTATTCATAATAAATAGTATAGGGATATGCAATTGGTACGTGATTATAATATAAATACCTACCATCATTAAATAATGAAAAGCCATCTGCAACACTACGATCTTTAAAATCTTTCTTTTTTAAATCCTTTATTTCAACACCAAATGAATTGTAGACATATGCTTTTAAGCTTTTTATCTTATTTGAAGAATCATAGTTTATACGGAGTCTAGAACTACCATCGCCAAATTTATTAAGTATAGTAATAGCCTTTTTATAGGTAATAGTCATTTTTTTTGAAGATACTAATTCTATATTAGTTTCATCAAAACGTACTACAGAATTGGCATTTTGTGTTAAACTATCCGGTATAGAAAACACATTGAATTCAATATCTTGAGAAAAAATAAATTGAAAATAAAAAAGTGATATAAAAAGTAAAAACTTTTTAAGGGTCATAGCAATTGGGTGTTTAGCTGTTGTAAAATTATAAAAAATTATTCTTTATTCAAAGAATTCAAGGAAATAGTTACGGGGCCATCATTTATTAATTCTACTTTCATATCAGCACCAAATATTCCCGTTCCAATTTTTTTACCAAATTCTTTTTCTAAGTGGGAAATAAATTGCTCGTATAAGGGAATGGCTACATCTGGTTTTGCCGCTTTTATATAAGACGGTCTATTGCCTTTTTTTGTGCTGCCCATCAACGTAAATTGACTTATAACAATGATTTCACCGTTAATATCAAGGAGCGATTTGTTCATAATTTTATCCTTATCATTGAAAATTCTCATATTTAGAATCTTTTTAGATAACCATTCAATATCCTTAAAACTATCTTCATTACAAATGCCTAATAATAGTAAAAGTCCTCCATTAATTGAACTTATTAAAGTATTATCTACACTTACGCAAGCTTTACTAACTCTTTGAATTATTACCTTCATTTTAGGGAATTGATTTGTTTAATATGATGGGCCTTAATTTATCTTATTCTTACTGATAATAATCTACTCTATAATTCTCATGTTCTCCCTCTAATAATTGCAAATAACTAATATACCTTGATTCGGCTATTTCACCCTTTTTTAGAGCATCTTTTATAGCACAATGAGGTTCGTTTACATGTAAACAATTATTGAATTTACAATGTTGTTTAAGAGCAAAAAATTCCGGAAAAAAGTCACCTATCTCTTCTTTTTGAAAATCTACTACACCAAAACCTTTTATACCGGGAGTATCTATGATATATCCGCCAAATGGCAATGAAAACATTTCTGCAAAAGTAGTAGTGTGTTGACCTTGTTTGTGTTGTGTCGATATTTCAGTAGTTTTTAAGTTTAATTCAGGATAAATAGCATTGATTAATGTTGACTTGCCAACGCCAGAATGACCGGAAAACATACTTACTTTATCTTCCATTATTATTTTTAGTTTATCAATATTTATCTTTTCTGTGGCCGAAATATCTAAACATTCATAACCAATATTTCTGTAAACTTTTTCAAGAGCTTGTTTTTTGGCTAACAATTCTTTACTGTACAGATCTATTTTATTAAAGATAAGGACGGCAGGTATTGAATAGGCCTCTGCAGTTGCTAAAAATCGATCTATAAAGGAAGTGAAAGTAGGAGGATTTTCTATGGTTACCAGTAAAAATACCTGATCAATATTGGCTGCTATGATATGGGTTTGTTTGGAAAGGTTTACTGATTTTCTAATAATGTAATTTTTACGATTATGGATGTTCATGATAATTCCATTTTCACTATCTTGTTCCATATCAAAATCTACAATGTCGCCTACTGTTACAGGATTCGTACTTTTAATTCCACTCATACGGAATTTCCCTCTTATCCTACAATCAATACTTTTACCTGATTTGGTTTTAACCATATACCAACTACCGGTCGATTTTGTGACTACGCCTTCCATTCATAAAATTTTAACAAAATTAAGTATATTTTTTTCTGCAAGATAGGTCTTTTACTCAAAAAATCAAGATGCTTTAAATTGGATTGAAATTATTTTTTTATCAAAAATCAGTATAAATCTTTATATTTGTTATAATTCTAAATTTATCATTATGAAAGCACTAAAATATATATTCCTATTACTACTTTTAATCATTGTAGCGGGTGCAATTTACATAGCCACTTTAGAAAATAATTATGATGTTAAACGAACAGAGGTGATCAATGCACCTATAGAAGTAGTATATAATAATGTAAATGATTATAAGAATTGGCCTGAATGGTCACCATGGATTGAACAAGAACCAGCGGCAGAATTATTATTTGCGGACAAAACAAGTGGAGTTGGTGGTTCTTATAGTTGGAAAGGTGAGGTTCTTGGGGAAGGAAATATTGAAACCGTAGCGGTTAAGGTCAATGAATATATCGATCAAAAGATAAGATTTATTAAACCTTTTGAATCAACATCTGATATTTATTGGAATTTTAAATCAGTGGAAGGCGGTACCGAAGTTACTTGGGGTATGAAAGGTAATTTAGACTTTATGTCTAAAGCTTATATGGCTTATAGTGGTGGAATGGACAAACAAATGGGGCCTGATTATGAAAGAGGGCTATTTAAATTAGACAGTATATTACAGATAAAAATGCAACAGTATAGTGTAATTGTAAATGGTTTAACTACGCATAGTGGGGGCTATTATTTATACAATACCGCATCGTGTAAGATTGAAGAATTATCAGCTAAAACAGCCGATATGATGCCTAAGGTAAGTGCATATGCTAAAAATAATAATATTATGACCGGTAGTCCATTTACTTTATTTCATAAATATGATACAGAAAATAATGCTGTAATTTTTTCATGTGCTGTTCCTGTTTCTGAAAAAGTAATTACTGATAAGGATAGCGGAATTCTTACAGGTATGTTACAACCATTTAAAGCAGTAAAAACTACTTTGAAAGGAGACTATAAAAATTCTAAAGAGGCCTGGGAATCAGCTTATAAATATTTAGCAGATAATAATTTGGAGCCTATTGAAACGAGTCCTGCATTAGAGGCCTATCATAACAATTCTGAAGATACACCAAACCCTGCAGATTTAATTACTGAAATTTTCGTTCCGGTGAAATAAAATTGGTGCTAACAAGATAAGACTAAAGCAAGATTTATTGATTGACTTCCTTATATCTAAAACAGGAGGTTACATGGTCATTCACCATGCCTGTAGCTTGCATATGAGCATATATGACTGTTGATCCTACAAATTTAAATCCGCGTTTCTTTAGATCTTTGGATACCTTATCAGATAAAGCCGTTGTAGCAGGAACTTCAGCCAAAGATAAATATGAGTTTTTAATAGGTGTACCGTTGGTGAAAGTCCAGATATATTTGGAGAATGAACCAAATTCCTTTTGAACTTCCATAAAAGCAGTGGCATTACTTATGGTAGCTTTTATTTTTAATTTATTTCTAATAATTCCAGCATCCTGCAATAGAGATTCATATTTTTTTTCAGAATAATTGGCAATTTTTTTATAGTCAAAATTGTCAAATGATTTTCTAAAATTTTCTCGTTTACGCAGGACGGTAATCCAACTTAATCCGGCTTGAAAAGTTTCTAATATTAAAAATTCAAATAATTTGTCGTCGTCATATACAGGCACACCCCATTCAGTATCATGATAGGTTACATATAAAGGGTCATTACCGCACCAATCACATCTATTTTTAGTCATTTTATCAAAAATTTGCACTAAAATAACAATTTTATAGTAAAAAAATAATTTATCTTTAAAAAATGAATTTAAGTTATTGGGAAATAAAAGCGTGGTTTACAAATATTGATTTTACGGTTGTCGGTAGCGGGATTGTTGGTTTGAGTACTGCATTGGCATTAAAAGAGAAATACCCAATGGCTACTATTACTATCCTTGAAAAAGGTGTTTTACCTCAAGGAGCCAGTACTAAAAACGCAGGATTTGCTTGTTTTGGAAGTCTTACTGAAATTTTAGACGATTTGAAGCACCATAATGAGCAAGAAGTTTATCAATTGGTAGAGAAAAGGTGGAATGGTTTGCATTTGCTTCGTCAACATTTAGGAGATAAAGCAATTGATTTTAAACAGTTAGGGGCATATGAATTATTTACCGATCATCAAGATTTTGAAGCTTGTTTTGCTGAAAAGGAGACAATCAATCAATTGTTAAAACCAATTTTTAAGTCGGATGTTTTTACTTCTGTCAATCAGAAGTTTAATTTCTCAAATATTAATAATAAGTTGGTTTTTAATCAATTTGAAGGGCAGATAGACACAGGTAAAATGATGGCTTCCTTGACAGATTTGGTATTACAGAATGGTGTAAAAATATTGAATAATATTACTGTTGAAGATTTTGTTGACAATGGAAATGATGTAGAAGTAAAAACGAATATCACAACATTTAAAACAGGAAAATTGTTAGTGACCACTAATGGTTTTGCAAATCAACTGCTGAAAGAAGATGTGCAGCCTGCCAGAGCACAGGTTTTAATTACCAAACCGATTGAAAATTTAGCTATAAGAGGTACTTTTCATTTAGATAAAGGCTATTATTATTTTAGAAATATTGACAATCGTATTCTATTAGGAGGTGGTAGAAATTTAGATTTTAAGGCAGAAGAGACTTCTGAATTTGGTATGACAAACTTAGTAAATGATAAGTTAACAGCATTATTACAAAATACTATTTTGCCAAATTATAAATTTGAGATTGATCAAAGGTGGAGTGGTATTATGGGCGTAGGTTTTCAAAAGAAACCCATTATTAAACAAATTAGTGATAGTGTGTCATGTGGCGTGCGTCTTGGTGGCATGGGTATTGCAATAGGATTTTTAGTTGGAGAAGAATTAGCAGATCTAATTGATTGATCTAAAAAATCAATTTGGTTTTTAAATGCTGTTTGATAAATACATTAATATTTTAAAATATACAATTATGAAATTTAGATTCACCATCTTATTTTTAGCAAGCATATTCATTGTTCATACACAAGAATTAGTTCAAAACTCGGCCACTGTAAAATTTAAAATTAAAAACATGGGTTTTAATGTTGATGGACAGTTTAAGAAAGTGGCTATTACCAGTAATTTTGACGCTGATAATTTAGAACATAGTTTTATCAATGGCATTATCCAAGTAAATGCTATTGATACAGATAATAAAAAAAGGGATAAACATTTGCTGTCTGATGATTATTTTGAAGCATCGACCTATCATAATATTAGATTAAAATCTACTAAAATTGTTAGAACTTCAGCAAATAAATATCAATTAACGGGTAATCTCACCATAAAAAAAACGACCAAACAAATTGTTATTCCATTGGTGGTGGCCGAAACAAATACTGCTATTACAATCAAGTCTAAATTTTCAATCGATCGTTTAGATTATAATGTGGGTGATAGTAGTTGGGTTATGTCTGACATGGTAAAATTGAATATTACGTATACAGCAAAAAAATAATATGGCTCAAAAAAAAGATGTGATTATTATTGGTGGTGGTTTGGCTGGACTGGTAAGTGCTATACATCTTTCTAAACAAGGAGTTCAAGTGATGGTTATTGAAAAAAATAAATACCCTAAACATAAGGTTTGTGGTGAATATATATCAAATGAGGTATTGCCATATTTAAATTCTTTAGATATAATTCCATCTGAATTGGGGGCTAAAAATATTGCTAAATTTGCTATAAGTACTATTGAAAGTCAACTAATAGAAACCGATTTACCTCTAGGTGGATTTGGAATAAGCCGATATACATTAGATCGTGCTTTGGCTACAAAAGCCATTGCAAATGGTGTTTTTATTTTGCATGGTAGTGTGGTTGATGTGGTGTTTAAGAATGATGAGTTTATGGTTGCTACCAAAAGTGAGAAAAAATTTAATGCAAAAGTAGTCATAGGAGCCTATGGTAAACGCTCTGCTATAGATATAAAACTCAATAGAAAATTCATTAAAAATGATTCTCCTTTTTTAGCAGTAAAAACACACGTTAAGGGCAGTTTTCCTGAAGATTTGGTAGCTCTACATAATTTTAAAGGAGGTTATTGTGGATTGTCTAAGGTAGAAAATGACCATATCAATATTTGCTATATTACAAATTATGCATCTTTCAAAAAACATAAAACAATAGCCGATTTTCAACAAAATGTACTTTATAAAAATAAATTTTTAAAAGAAATATTTGAGAATTCAATACCAGTATTCTCTAAGCCATTAACCATCAGTCAGATTTCTTTTTCGGCAAAAAAACCTGTAGAAAAACATATTATTATGTGTGGCGACACTGCGGGTATGATACATCCATTGTCTGGAAATGGTATGAGTATGGCTATTCATAGTGCGAAATTGGCCTCTCAATTTATAATTCAATATTTTGAAAAGGAAATAACGCGAAATGAATTGGAAATGAGTTATAAAAAAGCATGGAATAAAGCGTTTAAAACGCGTTTGAAAACGGGTCGTCTAATGGCTTCATTATTTAGGATGAACCGATTTTCTGAATTGATGATGTACGGGCTTAAATTTTTTCCTAGTTTGTTACCCAAAATTATTAAGAGAACACATGGTCAGCCTATAACCGCTCAATGAGTTTTATTATAAATACTAAATATAGAAGTAGGGAAACAGAATTGATGGATGATTTTTCCATGGATGGAGAGTTGCTTCATAAAACTTTGGATCAAATTGCAAAAATCAATCGATGGTTGGGTGGCAATAGAATTACCTTAAACGGATTAGAAAAAGTACTCAGAAATTATCCTAAAGATAAACCATTGACCATTATAGATATTGGTTGTGGTAATGGTGATATGTTAAGAGTAGTGTCCGGTTTTTTAAAAAGAAAAGGGTTTGTTTTTAATTTGATTGGTGTTGATGCGAATGAAAACACCATCAGTTATGCCAAAGAATTATCCAAAGACTATCCTGAAATTCAGTATCTTCAACAAGATATATTTTCCAAAGAATTTAAAAATCTGAATTATGACCTTGTGTTGGCTACTTTATTTTTACATCATTTTAATGAAGATGATTTGATAGCATTGTTGTCCGAGCAATTACAAAAGGCAAAATTAGGTATCATTGTAAACGATTTACATAGACATGCTTTAGCATATTACTTATTCAAAGGATTGTGTTTATTTATTTCGAACCCTATGGTAAAACAAGACGGACTCATATCAATTTTAAGTGGATTTAAAAAAGAAGATTTGAAGAGAATTTCAAAAAAATTAAATATAAAGATTAACATCACTTGGAGATGGGCTTTTCGTTTTCAATGGATAATACAACAATAAATGAGTGTAAAAATAACAGCGGTTGCAAAACAGCTTCCTCAATATACCAGAACCACTAAAGAAATACTACCTTTTCTCAGAACTTGGATGTCTGGTCAAGAAGAACGCTTTCAAAGAAAAGTGGTGAAATTATTTGAAAACGCAGGGGTGGATAAACGCTATTCTATTATGGATGCTCATGAAGTTTTTTATAATATTTCCTTTGAGGAGAAAAATGATATTTATGTCAGAGAATCCATCAAATTGGCTACATCTGCTTTGCAAAAATCGCTTTCAAATGCTAAATTGAACCCCCAGGATATTGATTTTATCATTACGGTAAGTTGTACAGGTATTATGATTCCTTCTTTAGATGCTTATCTAATCAACAGTCTAAATATGAGACAAGATATTGTTCGTTTGCCGGTTACAGAAATGGGTTGTGCAGCTGGAGTTTCGGGTATTATTTATGCTAAGAATTTTTTAAAGGCCAATCCAAATAAAAGGGCAGCAGTAATTGCAGTTGAATCTCCTACAGCAACTTTTCAACTAGAAGATTTTTCTATGGTAAATATAGTTAGTGCTGCTATTTTTGGAGACGGAGCGGCGAGTGTAATTTTATCATCTTATGAGAACGAAAAAGGACCGAAAATAGTAAATGAGGCCATGTATCATTTTTATGATGCTGAACAAATGATGGGGTTTAAATTGAGGAATACTGGTTTGCAGATGATTTTAGATAAATCTGTACCCGAAACCATCGCTCATCATTTTCCAAATATTATACATCCGTTTTTAGAAAATAATAAATTGACCATTCATGATGTTGAACATCTTATTTTTCATCCCGGAGGAAAAAAAATAGTGCAAACTGTGGAAACATTATTTGGTGGATTGGGTAAAAATATTGAAGACACTAAAGAAGTGCTTAGGCTATATGGAAACATGTCTAGTGCAACGGTTTTATATGTGTTAGAGCGTTTTATGAATAAAAATTTGCCGAAAGGCGACATTGGGCTCATGTTAAGTTTTGGTCCCGGTTTTTCAGCACAAAGAATATTATTACAATGGTAAAAGAATTTCAAAGCTCACATAAAAGTGAAACAGATAAAAACAATTGGGCAATAATTTTGGGTGGTTCAAGCGGCTTAGGACTGGCTACTGCACAAAAATTAGCCAAACATGGCTATCAAATTTGTATAGTACATAGAAATAGAAAATCTGAACTAGAATTGATAGAACAAGAGTTTAATTTAATTACTGAGCAGGGCGTACAGCTCCTTACTTTTAATGCTGATGCTTTTAAAGTTGAAATAAGAACACAGATTATTGAGCAATTAAAAGAAAAATTAGGTGATAATGGTCGCGTTAAGGTTTTGATCCATAGTGTTGCTAAAGGTAATTTAAAGCCTATGATTAGTAATGACAGACCAGCTTTAAAAAATGATGACTTTCATTTAACTTTAGATGCCATGGCTATCAGTTTGTATGATTGGACCAAAGCTATATACGATTATAAATTATTTGCCTCTGACACAAGAATTATTAGTTTTACCAGTGAGGGCAATACCAAGGCGTGGAGAAATTATGCAGCCGTTTCGGCAGCTAAAGCCGCGATGGAAGCGATCACTAGAAATATTGCTTTAGAATTTTCCCCCTTTGGTATTAGAGCTAATTGTATTCAGGCAGGAGTAACAGATACAGCTTCATTAAGAGCCATTCCCGGAAGTGAGAAAATCAAAGAACATTCGCTATTAAGAAACCCATTTCATAGATTAACCACGCCAGAAGATGTGGCAAATGCCGTATATTTATTATGTAAAGACGAAGCAGCATGGATTAATGGATGTGTGATTCCGGTTGATGGCGGTGAGCATTTGAGTTAACTCATATTTTTATATGAATTAAAAAATGTGCTACTTGGTTATAATAAGACATTAAATAAAATTCATGGCATAATTGCAATAAAAATTAAATAATACTATTGAATGACCTCAAAACAAATCATATCAAAATTGCCATATCGCAAGCCATTTTTATTTGTAGATGAATTGATTGCTATTTCCGAGAATGGTATTACCGGGAATTACACTTTTAAAAAAGACGAATATTTTTATAAAGGCCATTTTAAAGACAACCCAACTACACCTGGTGTTATCTTAACAGAAACTATGGCACAAATAGGGCTAGTCTGTTTAGGAATTTATTTATTGAAAGATGTAGGTCAGATTATAAATGAACCAAAAATTGCGTTAACTGCTAATGCCGTTGAGTTTTATCTGCCTGTATATCCTGAAGAAAAAGTTACAGTAATTTCAGAAAAGGAGTACTTTAGGTTTAATAAGTTAAAATGTAAGGTTAAAATGCTAAATATCAAAGGAGAATTAGTGTGTAGAGGATTTATTTCCGGTATGACCCTCATAGAGGACTAAACTTAAAAAAACGAAATGTTTTTGCTATAGCTAATGGTAAATTATTAAAGAGAAGGTAATATTAATAGGTATGAAAAATAGTGTAGTGATAACCGGTCTTGGTATAGTAGCACCTAACGGTGTGGGCATTACCAATTTTACCAAAGCATTAAAAAAAGGTACTTCCGGCATACAATACTATAAAGAGTTGGCCGATTTAAATTTCTCTTGTTGTATTGGTGGTATTCCTACGATTACAGAAGAACAAAAACTAGATTACTTTACACCTTTACAATTAAGGAATTTTAATAGTTCCGGAATTTTATATGGTTGCATTGCCGGTATTGATGCATGGAAAGATGCAGGATTGTCTATAGATAATGAAAGTGTTGATGTTGATAGCGGAACTATTTTTGGCACCGGGACATCAGGTGTAGAAAAATTTAGAGAAGCCATTTACAAATTGGACGATAAAAAGGTAAAACGTTTGGGGAGTACCGTTGTAGCTCAAACCATGGCGAGTGGTGTGAGTGCGTATTTAGGTGGTATGTTAGGACTAGGGAATCAGGTTACCACTAATTCTTCAGCTTGTGCAACCGGAACCGAAGCTATTATAATGGCTTTTGATAGGATAAAAAATGGCAAGGCAAAACGAATGTTAGTAGGTAGCTGTAGTGATCATGGTCCTTATTTATGGGGTGGTTTTGATGCTATGCGTGTTATGACATACAAGCATAACGATTCGCCTAAAAAAGGATCAAGACCGATGAGTGCTTCGGCATCGGGTTTTGTGCCGGGAAGTGGAGCGGGTGCAATGGTATTGGAATCTTTAGAAAGTGCTTTAGAACGTAAGGCAACCATTTATGCTGAGGTATTAGGTGGTGCGGTAAATTCAGGAGGACAACGAAATGGAGGTTCTATGACAGCACCAAATAGTGAAGCCGTGCAGCGATGTATCAAAGATGCTATTAAAAATACCGGAGTAGAAGCCAATGCAATTGACTTAATTAATGGGCATTTAACAGCAACCATCAAAGATACTGATGAAATATTAAGTTGGACAAAAGCATTAGATCGCAAAGGAAAAGACTTTCCGTATATCCAGTCTATCAAATCTATGACAGGACATTGTTTGGCAGCTACCGGAGCCATAGAAAGTGTAGCTTCAATTATTCAAATAGAGAAGGAGTTTATTGCACCAACTATCAACTGTGACGAAGTTCATCCGGAAATTCTAAAATTGGTTAATGCTGAAAAAATTCCTAAAAAAAAGATTCAAAAAAATATAAATATAATAGCAAAAGCAAGTTTTGGTTTTGGTGATGTTAATGCATGTGTTATATTTAAAAAATTTAAAATTTAAAAATGATGTGATAATTCCTCTTTCTTTTTTAGAGGACGTACTTAATTCGAATTATGAAATTGTAGAAAATGATGTTGAGCGAAGGGGTATAAACAAATGAAAATAATTATGAATAAAAATGATTTAATAACTTATTTAAAGAGTATTGTAAAACCTTATATTCAAGATGAAGAAGCTTTTGAAAATTTATCTGAAGAAACAGATTTTATCAATGATCTTAAAATAAATTCTGCCAATCTGGTTGATGTAATTTTAGATGTTGAGGACGAATTTGATATTGATATTGACAATGAAGCTATGGAAAAGATGCTATCCGTTAAGGCATCTGTTGAAATTATTACAACTAAACTCGCTGAAAAATGATTGGAAATGATATTGTTGATTTAAAACTCGCCGCTGTGCAAAGTAATTGGAAGCGTAAAGGTTTTTTAGACAAGATATTTACTAATAAGGAGCAAGATCTTATTTTAAATGCTAAAGATCCATCTATTATGGTTTGGTTGCTTTGGAGTATGAAAGAAAGTGCTTATAAAATTTATATGAGACAAAATTCACTTCGAATTTTTGCTCCTAAAAGATTTGAATGCGACGTTAATACTTCTCAAAATACGGTAAAAATTAATGAAATACTGTATTTTACATCATCAACAATATCAAAAGATTCAATTCATACAATTGCCAGGTTAAATCTAAATACATCAATAAGAACCAATTATTTTAAGATGAAAAATGATTCCTATACTATTCAGCATAATACAACATATAACAGCTTAAAAGAAGGTGTGACTCAGCAGTTTGATATTCCAATATCTAAAATAGAAATTAATAAAAATAAAATGGGAATCCCTTATATAAATGAACTCTCAAAAGTATCAATTTCTATTTCTCATCACGGTATTTTTGGAGCTTATGCTTTTGAATTTATTGAACCCTGCAAGGAGTACAAGATCTTGTGGGTATAACACTTTTTGAAATGAAAACTTTAAAACAACAACTTTTAGGGGCATGCCAGAATTATGTGGTAGAACGTGAAAGAACAGTTAACCAAACTATTTCTTCACATCAAAAAGCACTAAGTTCAGAAACTAAAAGTAGTGCAGGAGACAAGCATGAAACAGGTAGGGCGATGTTACAATTAGAAATGGAAAAGGCAGGTCAGCAATTAACAGCTATTGACCAAATGAAAAGTGTTCTGGCTAAAATTAAATTAAAAGACAAACATACACATGTAAAATTAGGGAGTTTGGTAACTACCGATCAAAACAATTACTTTTTAGCTATTAGTTCCGGAGAAATTCTAATAGAAAATCAAAAGTATTATGCTATATCTTCTGCTTCTCCTATTGGACAGTTACTGCTAGGGAAGAAGGTTGGAGATGAAATTGTGTTCAATAAAAGTATGGTGATATTAGAAGTGTTTTAAGACATTCTATTATCCATTATTTCTTTAGAAATCTCAAGAAAAATTTGTTGTCCATTATCTAATTTATGCTCATTTTTAAAATAGATATTTCTATCGTTAAAGGCAGTTTGAATTAAAAAATGATCACCTCTAAAATAGGACTGCTTTACTGTTGCTTTTATCGTTGATGAATCCACTAATTTGAGTTCATGAGGATATACTATGATGACCCCATATTTTTTTAAATTCGAAATTTCTGAATACTTAAATTCATTGAATTCATCAAAGAAAGAGGCTATTAAATTGTATTTGGGTGTGTTGTATAATTGTTCTGGAGTATTGTAGGCTATAGATTTTCCATGATGTAAAAAAAGTATATTGTCTGCATACGATATGATATCGTCTTTATCATGGGTAGCTACTAAACAGGTTATTTTTTGTTCTTTTAAATATTTGAATAGGCTTCTGCGTAGTGATTGTTTTTTTAGATTATCAATATGACTAAAAGGCTCATCTAATAATAAAATTTCAGGTTCTTTGGCCAGAGCTCTTGCTAAAGCTACACGTTGTTTTTGTCCACCACTTAAATACTTAACTTTATGCTTTGCTACATCTTCTAATTCAACTATTTCAATCAACTCTTCAATACGATGCTGTTTTTTCTCCGGGTAAAAATTAGATAGGAATTTGCCAATATTGTTTTCTACTGTTGTAAAAGGCATTAAGTCAAACTCTTGAGCAACATATTTCATATAATCCGGACCTGTAATTAAATTGTATTTAGGACCTAAAACCTCTTGTTTATCCCAAAAAATCTGTCCACTATCCAAATCAAATTCACCATATAACAATTTCAACAAAGTACTTTTTCCGGATCCGCTTTCACCGGCAATGGCAAGTATATCACCACGAAAAATGTTAAAATCAATATGTTCTAATACCTTTTCCTTATGGTAGCTAAAAGAAATATTTTTTACTTGAAGCATATTGTTTTCCTTTATTATGAGTTGAAGGACTCCGCAATTTAAGATAACCTTTGAGTCGGTTCCAATTCGTTACGTTCAACATTTCATGCTTAAATTTATTCTTCCAAGGTTTATTATAAATATTTATAAAGTCAATTCAGTCTCGTAGTACAATTTATTTTTTTGTGGCATTATGAAATTTTACATCTAATATTTTTGAAATATTATCTCCAATAGTAAACACCTTATTTTTATCTTCTGACGACAATAACGTTAAATGTTTATTTTTACTATAAAATAAATTAAGTTTAAATATTACTGTTGAAAAATGTGCTGCACTACCACCAGAAGCTCTTAATCTACTTCCTTTTTTAGTCTCAAAAATCGATACATATTCTATTTTTGGCAAGGTTTGCCATTTTCCAAATTTTATTCCATACCATGAATTCAACTTTCGAAACTTCATATCAGCTAAATCCAATTCAACACCATTTTGCATTAAAAAACGCAGTGAAATTCCTAAAAGAATTAAACCATAAAATAGCCCATCAAATAAAATCATAAACATACTTAAAGCCAATATAACAGAAAGGAAAACCTTTTTATAAATAGATATACTTTCAATAAATATAAAATTCTTTTCCAAATGCCTCTTAATTAGATGTATTTAACGTTTTAATACCCATGTTATATAAGGTAAATCCAAATATATCAGCATATTGTTCAATAGTTTTAGCCACGGGAGTTCCGGCACCATGACCTGCATTGGTTTCAATTCTAATCAAAGTAGGATTATTTCCTTTTTGATTTGATTGTAGTTCCGCCGCAAATTTAAAACTATGAGCAGGTACAACCCTGTCATCATGATCTCCTGTTGTTACTAATGTAGCCGGATATTCAATACCTTCTTTTATATTGTGTAGAGGAGAGTATCCTTTAATATATTCAAACATTTCTTTACTTTGTTCAGAAGTTCCATAGTCATAAGCCCATCCCGCACCAGCGGTAAAAGTATGGTAACGCAACATATCTAAAACCCCAACTGCCGGCAATGCTACTTTCATGAGATCAGGTCTTTGTGTCATAACAGCACCAACTAACAGTCCACCATTAGAACCACCTCGAATTGCGAGGTAATCTGATGAGGTATATTTATTTTCAATTAAATATTCAGCTGCAGCTATAAAATCATCAAATACATTTTGTTTTTGCAGCTTTGTACCCGCATCATGCCAAGCTTTACCATATTCGCCACCACCGCGTAAATTAGGTACCGCGTAAACACCACCTTGCTCCATCCAAACTGTATTGCCAATGCTAAAACCAGGCGTTAAACTTATATTGAATCCACCATAACCGTAAAGTAATGTTGGATTTTTACCATTTAAAGCTATACCTTTTTTATGGGTTATGATCATTGGTATTTTTGTTCCATCTTTAGAAGTGTAAAAAACTTGTTTAGATTCGTAATCATTACTATCAAAATCATTAATACTGGGTTTCTTATAAACTTTATAATTCCCTGATGTTGGTTCGAATTTATAGATAGTGTAAGGGTTGGTATAGTTTGTAAATCCGAAATAAAGTTCTTTATCTTCTTTTTTACCTGAAAATCCCCCAATACTCCCTACACCAGGTTGTTTAATTTCTCTTACCAATGTACCATCCATTTCATATTGAAAAACCTTAGAAATAGCATCTACCATATATTCGGCAAAAATATATCCAGCACCTGTTTTTGGACTCAATACATTTTTAGTTTCCGGTATAAAATCCTTCCAGTTTTCAGACATAGGATTTGATGCTTCAACAGTAATAATTTTTTTATTAGGAGCATTAAGATTAGTAACTATATACAGTTTACTATCTATATTATCCAACACGAAACTATCGGTATCGTAATTGTCAATTACAGTAATTAGTTCACCGTTTGTATTTTGTAGGTCTTTGATAAATAATTTATTTCCAGAAGTAGAAGTGGAGGCGGAAATAACTAAATAACGATCATCTTCAGTAACATTACCACCTACATATCTATTTTTTTGATCTACAGTACCACCAAAAATCAATTGATCCTCTTCTTGAGTAGTCCCTAATTTATGATAATATAATTTATGTTGATCGGTCTTAGCCGAGAGTTCACTGCCCTTAGGCTTATCATAGCTAGAATAATAAAAACCGTCATTTGCTTTCCAAGAAAGGCCACTAAATTTAACATCTATAAGTGTGTCTTCTTTTATTTCTTTCGTAATGGCGTCTAATACAATTACTTTTCTCCAATCTGAACCACCTTCAGAAATTGAATAAGCAGCCAATTTACCATTTTTAGAGAAAGATAAATTAGATAATGAAGTAGTACCATCTTTCGAAAAAGTATTAGGATCTAAAAATACTTCAGGGGCTTCATTATCTTTTTGACGATAAACAACATATTGATTTTGCAGGCCATCATTTTTATAGAAATAAGTATAATCACCTTCTTTGAATGGAGCAGAATATTTTTCGTAATTCCATAATTTTTCTAATCGTTTTTTAAGCTCACTTCGATAAGGAATTTGTTCTAGATAATTAAAAGTTACTTTATTTTGAGCAGCTACCCAACTGCCGGTTTCATCAGACATATCATCTTCTAACCAACGGTAAGGGTCTTTTACTTCTGTATCAAAATAAATATCAACGGTATCAACTTTTTTGGTTTCAGGATATTGAATGTTCATTTGATTTTGAGCGTTGGATTTAATGGTTGTAATAAGGAGGGATATTAATATTAAAAAAACGAGTTTTTTCATAATTAGAGCATTTGATATTAAGGTAACAAAAATAAATAAAAAAAGGCATATCTAAAAAGATATGCCTTTGTATTATGTTATCGTTTTATTAATTAAATAAGGTCTTAAATTTACCCCAATAGGCATAAATTAATACTAGATTTAATATGGCTATTAAAGCAGCAGGGGCAATGCTTGACATATCAAATTTCATATGAAAAATAATAATATTTACAGAAATAGGTACTAGCCATACTAAAGCAAGCCCCACCCATTTGTTAATTAATAACAGCAATCCGGGTATTATTTCTGAAATGGCAATTAGTGGCATCATATATCCGGTCTGTATTAAGGCATCCATAAAACTGCCCGTTGGTGGAGCATCCATAGGTATGAAGTGTAGAAATTTATTAAGTCCAAATACTAATAAAGGTATGGCTAATATGATTCGCAATACCATGGTAACTTTTGAGTTCATAATTAATGTTTTAAGGTTAATATTAGTTACTTTGACGTACAAGTTACTAAAATATAACATATTTCTATTCTTATATTAAAAATTTACTTGTAGCATATACTTTTTGCTATTTTAAGATAAACTGATTGTTGTTCAGGCCACAGCTGATTATTTAATATGACAAGGTTAAAAATAATAATAATGTAAGTTTACTACATTAAATTTTTAAATGTAACTTTAGTAGCAATAAATTATTATTAAAATGTGTCACTTTGTCGGGTGAAAATAACGGAATAGTTATTGCTTTAAAATAAAATAACAAAAACATAAAAAATGACAGAATTATTAACAAAAGAAACTTTTTTAGAGAAGGTTTTTAATTTCGAAAAAAATAAAGAATGGAAGTTTGAAGGTGATGTACCTTGTATTATTGATTTTTATGCAGACTGGTGCGGCCCATGTAAAATGGTGGCTCCTGTTTTAGAAGAATTAAGTAATGAGTACAAGGGGAAAATAAATATTTATAAGGTAGATACTGAGAAAGAACAAGAGCTTTCAGCTGCTTTTGCTATTAGAAGTATTCCTTCTATGCTGTTTTGCCCTGCCAATGAACAACCTCAAATGGCTCAAGGAGCATTACCAAAGGATCAATTAGAAAAAATAATTGAAGATGTTTTGGGTGTAAAAAAATAAGTTTAAACAATCTTAAAGATGTAGGATATAAGGCTTACATCTTTAAGATTTAATTGTTTTTTTACTTCTCAAATTCAAACCATTTTTTTAGCATATAAACTTCATCAATGGTTTTACTTTCTATGTTTATCTCAATCCTCAAAAAATTATCTTCAGTGGCTAAATATTTTAATTTCAAATCTGCCATTCCATTTGTGTCGTAAAATGCTCCATATGTACAATTAAATGGATTGTTTTCAACTTCACTTGTAAAAGTTGATAATAGAATCATTTTCGTTGAGTAAACATCTTTCTTTTTATAGCCGAAAATCCTATGGTCTTTTTTCATATTGGTGGTCATCAAAATAGAACCATCATTTTTGATATATGCCTTTCCCATATATTGAGAATCGATATCCTCAATTATTTTTACTGAACCGCTGCAAACGTCTCCTTCTTCTGTTCCGCTAATCCATTTTTTTAGAGTTTCAATTCGTTTGTTAGTCAATTTCTTTAAATAAAATACTTCACAAGTCGGCTGAATAGAACCGTAGATTTTTTTTGATAATTAGGATATTTTATTTCCATTTCAGCATCACGGAATTGTGTCCAAATTCGTTGAGACTTTTTTAAATTCTGAACAAAGATTGTGTCGGATTTATACTTAGATAAAGTTGTTTGATAAATTTCATTTAGTTGCTTGTTAGATTTATTCAATTCAGCATAGGCTTCTTTGTACATTTCTGCTTGAGTTTGCGAAAAACAGTTCAAACTTAAAGCTAGAATAATAAAGATTAATAAGTGTTTCATTGTTGTTTTTTAGCTTGTTGTCAATATTAATATAACCACATTGTAGTGGTATCTTTTATATATGCAATGTATACATTTTACAGCTAAAATTTATAACTAGAGATAGTAAATAAATACTATTTATTATGTCTATCTGGGTTTAAACAATCTTAAAGATTTAGGATATGATTTTACATCTTTAAGGTTGAATTGTTTTTACCACAGTTTTTGTTCTACCTTCGTTTTTAATCAATTTTCATTTCATTTTTTTTATTGAAAAGATATTCATCTCTTAATTCTTCAGCTCTTTTCCTACCAGCCTTATATTCAGGGTCTATTTTAATTGCTTTTTCTAAGTAAATTATTGCTTGTTTTCTATATTTTTTTGATTTGTATGCTCTAGCCCAACCCCAATAAGTAAAACTTAATAATCTAAAGCCTGCATAATTTTTATTATTTTCTTGTTTTTCTATTATTGATTGAAAATCAATTTTTGCAAATTTCTTCTTTTTCCACAAAAGCCAAGATAGGTTTTCGGCAACACTACCTCGCATAAACTCTGGCCTTGGTGATAAATTTGCATATTTATTTATAGCATCTTTAAATAAATCAAAGGCTTTACCTAATTGCTTTAATTTTCTCGTTTCCCCGCTAACAAGTGAAAGTGCAGATGCTTTATAAGTCTCAACAAATAATAACAGTTCTGGTGTCGTGTTTTTATTGTTTTGAAGTTCTGTGAGAATATCAAAACTTTTTTGAGCATAGCCTGAAAATTCTTTTGTTTTATAGAAAAAAGTCAAGTTTAGTGCAACTTCGTGGTAAATTAATCCTAGTCTAACTTTGTTTATTTCAGTTGGATGATCCTGATAGTCCTTTTCAACTTCTTTTAATTTATATTTCACTAAATCTCTGCCAATAATTTCCATTACATCATCCAATATAATTTCATATTTTGCTATTTTTTCCGGATTTAGTTTCTGTGCATTTGTATTTGTTGTCATAACTGTAATTCCTAATATTAATAATATATATTTCATCTTTTTATTTTTTTGATGAAACAAAATTACATTCATTAGGGAGTAAAAAACGTTGACTTAAGTTAAGAAATTTCGTCGAGTAGAATTCTTTTCCTAATTCTACTTAAACTTTCAGGTGTGATACCTAAGAAGTTTGCAATATATTTTTGTTGTACTCTTTGAAAAATTTCGGGGTTTTCTTTTAACAATTCCTTATAGCGAGTTTCAGGTTTACTTGATGCTAACGACATTGCAATATCTGTATTTCTCATAGCAACTTTTTCCGCTATTTTTCTACCTAATATTTCGTATTTAGGGTTTATTTTATATAGTTCAGATAGTTTGTTCTTTTTGATAATGTGCAACTTTGTATCTTCTAAAGCCTGAAATGATATATAACTTTTAGAACCATTATTAAAACTTGAGAACTCTGTAATAAAATTATTATCCAAAGATAAGTCACAGGTTATTTGGTTACCATCTTTAATATGAAAATGTCTAATAGAGCCTTCTTCGATAAAAGCAATAAAATCGCAAACTTCATTTTCTTGTAATAGGTAATCTTTTTTATTGATAGTAGATGTAATAAAATAATCTTTAATAGTAGCAATTTCACTTTCTGAAAATGCAACCAAAGATTGACAATATTTTATAAAGTTTTTTTTCATTTTTTAATTGGCTAGAACAAGTGACTTTACCTCAACCCTATTGTAGGGTTAAAAATAGATAATTTAGGATTAAATAGGATGTTTTAGGCCATTTTTATTAAAGATGATGAGTTAACCAAAAACTTTTCAATATATTTTTGAGACCTTAAAAGGGCTTTAAATGGATCTGTTTTGGTTAAAATAATGGCATAAAGGCTTTTTAGTCTCTTTTTTAAGTTTTCAGAGCCTAGAATTTTAGAAATTTTGATTAAATTGTACACACTAAAACAAAGATAAACCTCAGAGAGTACATTTTGCTTTCATTAAGGTATAAGTAAAGCCCCATTGACGCTTTAGCTTTCCGAATTGATGTTCTGTTATCTGTTGTCTTAAACGATAATAGTCAGGATCTTGATTTACCCTTTTTTCATTATTTTCTAAACTTTCTTGATATATACTCCTTCAATAAGTCGACCATTTTTATTGCTTGTACATAGGTCTCTAATAATATAATGTTTACAAGCTTTGGTTCTGTAATGTTTTTACCTTGTGATTGCCTTTATTATAAATGCTACCATTAGTAATCATTACTTTATCATACGTTGTTCTCTGCTGGCTATTCTATTTCTGTTAATTCATAATTTGTACTTCTTCCACCAGCATTTTCTTTTTGCATTATTCCCTTTTCAATTAAATATTGAATATCACGTAGTGCTGTATCTTGCGAACATTTGTTGATTTTTGCCCATTTTGAAGTCGTTAATTTTCCAGCGAAACCATCCAATAATTTATTAAGCATTCTTTTTTGTCTTTCGTTTTGTATTTCGGTTGCGTATGCATTCCAAAATTTGTGTTTATATAAGACTCTATTTAGTACAGTTTCAGACGATTTTATAGAATTCAATAAGCAATTTAAAAACCAAACTAACCAATTAGTAACATCTAAACTACCTTGTTGTGTTTTCTCTAATATTTCATAATATGCTTTTCGTTCTAATCTTATCTGTGAAGACATACTGTAATATCTCTGTGGAATTCCATCTGCCCTTGCTAAAAGCATATCTGTGATTGCTCTTGAAATCCTTCCATTACCATCTTCAAAAGGGTGAATTGTTATAAACCAAAGATGTGCTATTCCTGCTTTAATTACAGGTTCATTTTTTTCGTTTGAATTTATCCAATTCAAGAATAACTTCATTTCCTTTTCTATCAATTTAGAATTTGGTGCTTCAAAATGCACTTTTTCTTTTCCCATTGCTCCTGAGACAACTTGCATTGGTTCTGTTGTGTCACTTCTCCAATTCCCAACTTTTATTTTACACATTCCACTTCTTCTTGTTGGGAATAATGAAAAGTGCCAATCGAATAATCTTTCTTTTGATAATTCATTATTGAATTTCTGTGTCGCATTAATTAGCATATCAACTACTCCGTCTACATCTCTTTCGGAATAAACAGAATTTTCAATTTGTATTCCCAACCTTTTTGCTAATGAGGAACGAACCTGTTCTTCATTTAATATTTCTCCTTCAATTTCTGTAGATTTTATTACGTCAAGAGTTAAGGTTTCAAGTACGGCTTCATTTCTTAGATTAAATCCTAATGCTTCCATTTTCCCTACAATTTTCCCTTGCAAGTTTCTTACTTCACTTAATAAATCAATTAAAGATTTATCATCCCATTCAAAATTTGGCCAATTCTCTTTTTGATGTATATAGGGTTTAAACATTATTCTCCGCTTTATATGCGACAAATATATAGTTATTCTCCGCATTTAAAAACATTCTCACTATTATTTGTGGTGATTAGATGTTTTATTCTCCGTATTTTTTTGGTTTTGGGCTTGCAGAGAAGGGTTTGATGATGATTTAAAACCTGTTTTACGCAACGAAGTTTAAATTCATAACTATACTTGACTTTTCTTCCCATAAAAATGCCCTCAAATAGTGTCTAACTTTTTGGGGGCAGTTCAAAATCCGCTAGGATTTTCGTAAGTAGGCGAGTACTAGCAATTAATTTTATACGGCTTAAGTTTGCTTTTTAAAGGTTT
>DEIV01000033.1 GCA_002352665.1 Flavobacteriaceae bacterium UBA2765 | reverse complement strand
TTCATAACTCTGAAATGCAGAAAGGTTTGTCTTAAAACTTACAGCACCCAACTGTTTAGTATAATCAACAACAATTTTTGCACCTAAAGACGATTCAAATACACTTTCGCCTTTACTAAACACAAAGTTATAGTTTAATGGATGTATCACAACAACCATATCCTTAATTGGTGTCCAAGTTGCCCCAATACCTAAATCTAAATAACCGGGGTCATTAAAATTAGTCAAAATAGTAGATCTATATTCCCCTAATGCAGAAATTGCAAATTTAGGACTCAACTTATAACCATATAAAGAAGTTACACTAAAAATGTCATTGGCTTCTTCAAATTTATCACTATCAGAATCTATATCTTTATCATCTAATTTTACCCAAGATAAATTTACATTTCCAGAATTTCTCCAAAAAAACTTTTCTCTATCTAAATTGGCAAAAGCATTTACGGTAAACCCAATATTACCTGTAGATGAGTTGGCAGCACCTTTTGAATACCAATTGTTATATTCAGAAATACTACCGCCAATGGTACCAAACGCTCCTTTTTTCCAGCCCGGAAAAGCATCTATTTGCCCTTGTAAAGCATCAACTTTAGCTTGTAAAGCTGCTATTGAATCTTTCTTAGGAGCTTGCTCCGCTTTTAATTCTTCTAATGTTTGTGCATAAGTGCCCGTTATAGCAAACAGAAATACTAACGCAAATACAATTTTTCTCATGATTTCTAATTTATAGTTTGAGCCAACAAAAATACAAAATAATTAACATTTGAGTATTAGAGTGATAAAAATCTATCTCTTACTTTTTCTTTTTATAAAGAGGAACACTAGAGCAAGCCTCGCCAAACATAATGGATTTTGAAATGGGTAGGAGTTTTGCTATCAATTGAACAGATGCCGTTTCTGGAATAGGTTTATTCGCACATCCTTTAATAATAATAGGTTTATCTTGGTATGCAGTAAGATTGAGATTTGATATAATTTCTTGAAAGATAACCGTTTCTAGTAATTCTAAATTACCTACAACTATTTTTTTTGCAAATGGACTCAGTTTGGTCGTAATTAATAAATAAGCCCAAGAAGGAATTATGGCATCGGTTTTACAAGTTAACGCCACAAAATTATCTTTATGTTGGCTCCAATTGTATTGTAGTACTTTTTCACGAAAATCCTTTTCTCTTAAGATTAATCCTTCATACAGCCAGTTTGAAATATCAAAAAGAACCCGCTCTCCTTCTGGATAAAAATCCTCAAGATCTATAGTAATTAATTTACTTGTGCTGACTCTATTTACGATTTCGTTCGCGATACTATTTTTTTAAACTGTATTTACTGCAATTGCTCACTGAATATTTACTTTAAAGAAACCCTAACTCCAGTTTCGCTTCTTCACTCATCATATCTTGACTCCACGATGGGTCGAAGGTAATCTCAACTTCAGCATCATTGATTTCTTTTAACGTTTTAACTTTTTCTTCTACCTCAACCGGTAGCGTTTCTGCTACAGGACAGTTGGGTGAAGTAAGCGTCATTAAAATTTTCACATCGTGATTCTCATTTACAAAAACATCGTAAATCAATCCCAATTCATATATATCCACAGGAATTTCCGGATCATAAATAGTTTTTATAACCTCAATTATTTTATCTCCCATTTCTTGCTTCTCTATTTCTGTCATAATTGTCTTTTTAAAACCCCGAGTGTTCGAAGCTAAATAAGGACAAAGATAGCAGTTTTTAGATTATAACTTTAGAGTTTCTCAAATTCTAAAACTAGATCAGACAGAAAGCTTAAGAGGGATTTTTTGCTTGATAAGCTATGGCGTATAATTTCAATTGTTTTATCATAGAAACCAGACCGTTGGCTCTAGTTGGTGATAAATGTTCTTTTAATCCAATTTCATCAACAAAAATGGTATCTGCATCTAAGATTTCTTGAGGAGTATGATTTGAAAATACGCGTAAGAGTAAGGCAATAATTCCTTTTGTTAATATGGCATCACTATCAGCAGTAAAGATAATCTTATCATTTTGTAAACTGGCGTTTAGCCATACTTTTGATTGG
This sequence comes from Flavobacteriaceae bacterium UBA2765, assembly GCA_002352665.1. GTDB lineage: Bacteria > Bacteroidota > Bacteroidia > Flavobacteriales > Flavobacteriaceae > Aureibaculum. The sequence continues at coordinate 60,896 of DEIV01000033.1, read as the reverse complement.
CATCCTTTTATGATATTATCATCCGTTTTGTATTGTGTATCTATTAGTGGTATAGATTTTCCCAATTCAATAATATATTCATAACGCTCCATCCAATCATCAAACATTGAAAATTCATCAATAATTTCTTCTTGTATTTCTTTTATAGTCATTTTTAAAAGTTATTTTTGCACCAATCACGAATTGGTTTTGCGTAAAAGTGCAAAATTACAGTAAAAAAACAAGAATGAGTAAATTATTAGTCGTTGGAACAGTAGCTTTTGATGCTATTGAAACCCCTTTTGGTAAAACCGATAAAATTTTAGGAGGTGCTGCCACATATATTGGTTTGTCTGCAGCCCAATTTGATGTAAATTCAGCAATAGTTTCAATTGTAGGAGATGATTTTCCTGTAGGATATTTAGACCTGCTCAAAAGTAAAAATATTGATACTTCGGGAATTGAAATTGTAAAAGGAGGTAAAACATTTTTCTGGAAAGGTAAATATCATAATGATATGAACACCAGAGATACTTTAATTACTGAGCTAAATACCCTTGCCGATTTCAACCCCGTTGTACCTGAGAGTTTCAAAGATACTGATTATCTGATGTTAGGTAATTTACATCCTTCTGTTCAAATGGCAGTAATTAAACAGATACCTGTGAGGCCTAAACTAGTAGTATTAGATACCATGAATTTTTGGATGGATAATACTTGGGATGAATTATTAGAGGTAATCAGTAAGGTAGATGTTATTACCATCAATGATGAAGAGGCCAGACAGTTAAGTGGAGAATATTCATTAGTAAATGCCGCAAAAAAAATTCATGAAATGGGGCCCTCATATGTAGTCATAAAAAAAGGTGAACACGGAGCATTATTAGTAAATGGTGAAAAAATGTTCTATGCCCCTGCATTACCATTAGCTGAAGTTTTTGACCCTACAGGAGCAGGAGATACTTTTGCCGGTGGCTTTATAGGTTATCTGGCTCAGACAAAAAATAATTCCTTTAATAACATGAAAAATGCTGTAATTTATGGTTCTAATTTGGCCTCTTTTTGTGTAGAAAAATTTGGTACCAGAAGGATGGAAGACCTAACCAAAAATGAAATTCGAAAAAGATTAGGTCGATTTAAAGAACTAACTCAATTTGAAATTGAATTACATTAAAATATAAAATTCAATATTTCCAGTTTAATAATGAAACTAATTTTGAACGAATGAAGATAACTAACTCGTAACACAGAACGAAAAGATTATGAGTGACGCCATTAAGCATGAATGTGGAATTGCCTTAGTAAGATTATTAAAGCCTTTATCTTACTATCAAAAAAAATATGGTACCTCTTTCTACGCTATTAACAAAATGTATTTGTTAATGGAGAAACAGCACAATCGTGGACAAGATGGTGCGGGTTTTGCAAGTATAAAATTTGATGTACAACCAGGTACACGATATATTAGCAGAGTTCGTTCTAATCATCAATCACCTATTCAAGATGTTTTTGCACAAATTAATGAACGCTTGAATAGTGTCCTTCTCGACAATCCGGATAAAAAAACAGATGTGCAATGGCAAATAGAAAATATGCCATATGTTGGAAATGTCTTTCTCGGACATGTTAGGTATGGTACTTTTGGTAAAAATAGCCTAGAGAGTGTTCATCCTTTTTTACGTCAAAATAATTGGAAACATAAAAATCTAATCGTAGCAGGCAATTTTAACATGACCAATTCTAAAGAGTTATTACAAGAATTGGTTGAATTAGGACAACACCCAAAAGAAAATACGGATACGGTAACGATAATGGAAAAAATTGGTCATTTTTTAGATGATGAAGTTTCTAATATCTATCAAAAATGTAAAGAGAATAACATTAGCAAAAAAGATGCTTCTCACATTATTGAAAAGGATTTAAATATTAAAAAGATTTTACAGAGAGCCTCTAAAAACTGGGATGGTGGTTATGCCATGGCTGGATTAATTGGACATGGGGATGCTTTTATTTTGAGAGACCCATCCGGTATTAGGCCGGCATATTATTACAAAGATGACGAAGTAGTAGTAGTTGCTTCTGAAAGACCAGTAATACAAACTACTTTTAATGTTGATTTCAATGAGATTAAAGAATTAGAAAGGGCACATGCCTTGATTATAAAGAAGGACGGTTCAACAACAGTTGAGCAAATAATGGAACAAAAAGAAAAAAAATCTTGTTCATTTGAACGGATTTATTTTTCAAGAGGAAGTGACGCCGAAATTTATAAAGAACGGAAAACCTTGGGAAAACTAATTTTTCCTAAAGTGCTTCAACATATTGAACAGGAATTTGATAATACTGTGTTTTCCTATATTCCTAATACCGCAGAAACTTCTTTTTATGGTATGACAGAGGCTGCTGAAAATTATTTGAATACGTATAAAATAGAAAGAATCCTTAAGGGTAAAAGGAACTTATCAGTTGAAAAAGTCACTCAAATTTTATCTGAAAGACCTCGTATTGAAAAAATCGCTATTAAAGATGCCAAATTAAGGACATTTATTGCTGATGATAATAGCAGAAATGACTTGGTAGCACATGTTTATGATGTTACTTATGGTGTAGTAAAACGCAATGATAATTTGGTTATTATTGATGATAGTATAGTTAGAGGCACCACATTAAAAAAGAGTATAATTAAAATTTTAGATAGACTTCATCCTAAAAAAATAGTAATTGTTTCTTCTGCTCCTCAAATCAGATACCCAGATTGTTATGGTATTGATATGGCAAAATTAGAAGAATTTATTGCCTTTAAAGCCACCTTAGAATTATTAGAAGAAACCAAACAGACTAATATTATAGAAGAAGTTTACAAAAAATGTAAGCAGCAAGATCAGTTAGAAGATCATTTGATTGAAAATTATGTAAAAGACATCTACAGTCCTTTTACGGATGAGCAAATTTCTGATAAAATTGCACAAATGTTAAAAACTACGACAATAAAAGCTGAAATAAAAGTTATTTTTCAACCCTTAGAAAATTTACATATTGCTTGTCCTAAAAATGCTGGCGATTGGTATTTTAGTGGAGACTATCCAACAATTGGTGGGACTAAAGTAGTAAATAGAGCATTTATTAACTTTTATGAAGGTAATAATAAACGAGCCTATTAGTTTTGGCATTCAAATTGCTATTTATCTTATAAAATAATAGAGAAATGAAAAATTTTACAACAATAACTTTAAGTATCATCACCTTCACTTTATTTACGCAATGTGCCAGTAGTCAATTCGACAAGAAGCCACCTTTTACTGTTACAAAGGCAATGCATCAAGAATGGGTTGGTGGAAGACCTGGCTCAAAAGGCGTTTTAGTAACTATAACATTGGCAGATACCATCTCCAATAACATTGAATTTGATTCTATTTATTTTAACAACAAAGCAATAAAATTAGGCATTAATACCGCCGATAGTGTTACCGTTTTAACCGGTAATTTTTCAACCAAAACCAATGAAGGTAGAAATATTATCATGCATGCAGATCCTAAAAAAGAAATGGGAAACACACCTCCTCAAACCTCTCTTAGATTACCCTTTGAATTGGCTGAATATGAATGTGTTATAAGCTATTATATTAAAAACAAAATGCACTATTTTAAGCTTGATAAACTAGCTAAAGGCAAGCCTATTTTTTATCAATAACTATTTTTTGGCATAGAGTTTGGTTTATATAAGTGAAATTAAAATTTACGCTTATAATATGAGCAAAAATTTTTGTGAAATTTAATAACAACAAAAATTTTAATCAGATGAAAAACTTAAAATTACTTACCGCATTAATCTTATCCATAACCTTTTTTAGTTCTTGTATAGTCACAGAAGATCAATATGATAATTCTATTTCACTTGAGCAATTGGTATCTTCTTATGATCTATGGTATGTAGACTATAACAGAACAACAGGTAATGGCGATATTCCGTTTTTATCAAAAGCTTTTACATTGTCATTTCAAAATGGAAGATTATTAGCGAACAATAATCTTGTAGGTTTAGGTGCTGTTGGCAATGGATATGGTGATGAAATAGGATATTATGAAACCATAAATGGTGTATTAGAAATAGATCATAATCAAGATGGGTTTATAGATCTGGAAGTAATACAGTTGGCTGGAGACGAAATAAAGTTAAGAGATAGCTATACCAATACATCATATTATCTAATAGGATATCAAAAATCTAACTTTGACTATGACGTTGTTTTTTATGACAATATTGAATATTTTTTACAAGAATATGTAGCTTGGGAAAAAACTTATGTAAGCAATGAAGGTGTGTTAAACGACTTTGACGAGGAGAATTTCTTACAATTTACTCCTGAACAGAATAACACTTTTAGGTCTTCTCAAGATGAGTTTGGCACGAATATTGAACAACTTATATGGGATTATGTAGGTGCTTATGAAGTGTTTGATGTTGAAGGTTATGATGACCTTAAAATTTTAACATTAGATTATGATTTCCTTGACAATGAAGAGTTCGAATTAAGCGTTATAAACGATAATGAGATCGATTTATTTCATGCAGCTTCAGGTACAACATATACCTTTAATGGAAGAAATAATATTGTATTTAAAACTGCAATAGAAAAAGGAAAAATACCTGAGACAAGAAAACGATTTAAAGTAAATCGTAATACAAAAAAGAGAAATACAAAAGTCCTTTCTCAATAAATTTAGGAAAGGTACAGTATAAAGATAAGGTTTGGTTAGTTGATTTTGGTTGATTAAGTTCAACCATACGCCGCCCCGAGTATTCGGGGCGGTTTTTTTTTAATAAAACTTTGTTTTATAGAGCTGTATTAGCGGTGAATATAAAACAGCTAGTTGTCACTATAGCTATCGAAACAACTAACAACTTCGAAGAGCTAATAAAGCGGAGCTTGAAATTGAGTTTCATTAATAAAACATTATTTTTGATAAAGAATACAAACTTTTATATGTCTAAGTTTCTAAAATAATGCTTAACAAACGTCTTTTAGTTAAAAATTTACTCGCCTATAATGATGAGAATAGTTTTTACGATAAAAAATTACAATTGAACTTAGACTCCAGAGAAGATAAGGCTAAGTTTTTAAAGCATGTTTGTGCTCTATCGAATTCCAATCCACAAAATAATTCGTACATCGTAATTGGTGTTGAAGACGAAAGCAATAAAATTGTTGGCGTAGACTTTTTTGATGATAGTAAAATACAAAATTTAGTCAACGCTTATTTTGAAAATCCACCAAAAGTTCAATACGAAAATATTGCCTTTCCTAGATTACCACGATACAAGGTTGTGGGTTTAGTAACAATCAATCCACTACAAAAAGTAACTTCAATTAAAAAAGGTATCTGGAAATATCCTAAAAACAGTATTTTCTTAAGACAAGGCAGTAATTCTAAACCCGTACAAAAAGTAGCATTAAAAAATACCAATACGGCTATTGTTGAAGCCATAGAAAAAAATGCACGCAGCAATATAAAACTAACGTTGGATGGTGTTTTTGATTTTATAAATGACCACAAAAAAGAATTAGACCCAAATTATATTGTTTTTAAAGATCAATTTGTGTTGTGTTGGGCAGGTAAAAAAAAGGAGATTAATGGAAAAGTCCTCTATTCAAGAGTTGATATAGCTTTAGTGAATGAACAAATCCGTTTATTTTATTCGGCATTAGATGATGTAGAAATTGAGTTTAACCAACAATCTTTTATAATTACAGAGTATTTACACCTAAATGTACACAAAGATATTTCCTTTAAGGGCGATTTAAAGGGAATTTATCCTTTAGAGAAAACCATTATTAACTTTAAAGAAAATGGTACTTATGACATTGCAACCGATTTGCTTTTTAAACCACCTGTTTATGATCCTATAGTGTTAAAACATATTTTTAACAGTAATAATGTAATACTAAACAAGCTAACTAAAAATATTCCTTTAACTAAAATAGATAAAGTAGATCTCCAACAGCTACCCACTACCTATTTAATTTGTTCGTTAAATGGGTTTAATGATGCTAAAACGAAGCTAGAAATGGCAAAACCATATTTAAAAGCATTAAACGACAAATCTGCTTATATCAAATTAAAGGAAGCAATACGTGTGTTGAGAAAAGTTAAATATGGAGAGTAGTTACTGTTTAAGTGTTCTCACATAATTAACAACATCCCATCGTTGTTCTTCAGAAAGTATTGGCCCCCATTTGATCATATCATTTCTACCATTGGTAATTTTCCAAAAAATTTCTCCATCAAACTGAGATTGTACCATGCCTGAAGTTAAATTCTGAGGTTTCGGACTCAATGCTTTGCCTCCAATACCATCTCCTTTACCTTTGGCACCATGACAAATCATACAGCGAGTTTTAAATATTTTAGCTCCACGTTCAGCAGATTCGCTTCTTTCAGAAGCACTAATAGGGTTTTTAAGGTCCTTAGCTCCATCTGGAGCTTTCCATCTGTCTTCTTGCAAGGTAAAGCTCATAAAGCCTAAAAAGACGGTTAAACCTAATATATATAGTAATTTATGGTTCATAATCATTTGATTTTAATTTAATTATCATCTTGTTAATGACAACTATTATACCAAAATAGGGTCTAAATGTAAAAAACCACATCCATATAAAAACGTTTTTTATCTAAAAATATTCTAAATTTCTGCGGAATTGACTATTTTTAGGGTCAAAATTATACCATGATAAAAACAGCATTAATTACGGGAGCAACTAGTGGAATAGGTGCTGCTACCGCCCTAGAGTTCGCTAATAAGGGCATAAGATTAATTCTATGTGGAAGACGACAAGAACGGTTAGATTCCATTCAAAAAAAACTGCAAAAAAAAACAGACGTTTACACTTTAAATTTTGACGTAAGTGACAAAAATGCTGTTATTAATGCTTTAAGTTCACTTCCTAAGGATTTTAAACATATTGATATTCTAATTAACAATGCCGGTAATGCTCATGGTTTAGACCATATTCAAGAGGGAAATTTAGAGGATTGGGATGCTATGATGGATATTAATGTAAAAGGATTACTCTATGTAAGTAAGGCTATAATACCACAAATGACAGAGCGAAGTAGCGGACATATTATCAATATAGGTTCTTCCGCCGGTAAAGAAGTTTACCCAAAAGGAAATGTATATTGTGGCAGCAAACATGCTGTTTTGGCAATTACAGAAGGTATGCGTATTGATTTAAATCCGTTTGGAATTAAAGTCGGTGCGGTAAACCCGGGTTTGGTAGAAACTGAATTCTCTAAAGTCCGATTTAAAGGTGACGCTATAGCGGATACTGTATATAAAGGCTATAAAGCATTACAAGCAGAAGATATTGCTGAAATAATTTACTTTGCTATTTCTAGACCCCCACATGTAAATATTGCCGACGTTTTGGTATTACCCACAGCTCAGGCCAATAGTACCATAGTTAAAAAATCATTCTAATATACTTACTCTATTGGATTATTTTACAAAGTCGAAAAACAGGAAAAATCCCCTTTAAATTCAGGGTTTTTCCTATTGATTGACAATCCTAAATAAACGTATTTTGCCTTATTATTTTTAGAAAGTTTCAAATCTAAAACTTGATCAACTCAGTATACGCCTTGTTTCTCCCGACAATGTTTCGGCATTGAAACAAGGTTTTTACATTATTATATTTATACTTTCTTACAAATCAAACTTTATGCCTTGAGCTAAAGGTAAGTCAGTAGTATAATTGATAGTGTTGGTTTGACGTCTCATATAAACTTTCCAGGCATCAGATCCAGATTCTCTACCTCCACCTGTTTCTTTTTCACCTCCAAAAGCACCACCTATTTCAGCTCCGGAAGTGCCTATGTTTACATTGGCAATGCCACAATCTGAACCGGAAACAGATAAAAATCTTTCTGCTTCGCGTAAATTATTAGTCATAATTGCAGATGACAATCCTTGCACCACTCCGTTTTGAATTTCTATGGCATTTTCTACATCACCAGAATATTTTAATAAATACAAAATAGGTGCAAAAGTTTCATGTTGTACAATTTCAAAATGTGGTTTTGCTTCTGCGATGGCTGGTTTAACATAACATCCGCTTTCATAACCTTCACCTGAAAGCACACCACCTTCTATAACCAATTTCCCTCCTTCTACTACTACTTTTTTTATAGCTTCTTCATACATTCTAACCGCATCTTTGTCAATTAATGGACCTACATGGTTGTTCTCATCTAGCGGGTTTCCTATTCTTAATTGTTTATAAGCATCTACAATTGCATTTTTTACTTTATCATACATACTTTCATGAATAATCAATCTACGTGTTGATGTGCAACGTTGTCCGGCAGTTCCTACTGCTCCGAACACGGCTCCAATAACCGTCATTTTAAGATCAGCATCAGGTGTTACTATAATAGCATTGTTTCCACCTAATTCCAATAAAGATCTGCCTAAACGTTCTGCTACTTTTTGAGCTACAATTTTTCCCATTCTAATAGATCCGGTAGCAGAAATTAAAGGAACGCGTTTATCTGTAGTCATCATTTCGCCAACACGATAATCTCCATTAATTAAATTAGAAATGCCTTCAGGCAAACCATTAGCTTTAAACACTTCTGCGGCAATATTTTGACAAGCTATTCCACAAAGTGGTGCTTTTTCAGAAGGTTTCCAAACGCAAACATCTCCACATATCCACGCTAATGCCGTATTCCACGCCCAAACAGCAACAGGAAAATTAAAAGCAGAAATGATTCCTACAACACCTAGTGAGTGGTATTGATCATACATTCTATGTCCAAATCTCTCACTGTGTATTGTTGAACCATAAAGCTGACGAGATAAACCTACAGCAAAATCACAGATATCTATCATTTCTTGAACTTCACCTAACCCTTCCTGATAACTTTTACCCATTTCATAAGATACCAACTTACCTAATGGTGCTTTTAACTCACGTAATTTATCACCAAACTGACGTACAATTTCACCACGTTGAGGTGCAGGTTTTAATCTCCATGTTTTAAACGCCGTAGTTGCTGCCTGCATTACTTTTTCATAATCTTCAGAAGATGTAGTTTTTACTTTTCCTATTAATTGACCGTCAACGGGGGAATAAGATTCAATAAATTCTCCTTCCCGATAGCTATCGGGAGAAAATTGATTAGTCCCTGTAGAAGTACCATTATTTACATCTTTCACACCTAGCTTTTCTAAAGCCTCTTTAATACCAAAATCTGTTGCTGCTAAAATCATTTTTTTCTTTTTTCTATTGAACTGCTAATTTACAAAATATAACCTAAATATTTTGACAATTAAGGATGCCTTTGAACCTAAGTTTTATTAACTGAAATCTAAATAATAAAATTATATTTATCGGGATAACCAATTACGAGACCGCGTTTTTTATCGGGATTAACTTGGCTTGAAGGCCGACAGCTTCAGTCGACAATTTGTAGAACACTTAACGGGTGTTTCAAGAGCATCTTTATAAACAAAAAAGTCACGCTTATAGCGTGACTTTCCAGCTATATTTGGCAACCAACCAAATATAATTAACCAACTAAAACCTAAAATTTAACCCTGCATAAACACCAAAGAAATATGGTTTAAATCCACCTGAATTCTCAGAAAAAGTATTCAATTGATATTTGAGCATGGGGGAAGCATTTATATATAAATTCTTATTAATATTATAGTTTACATCTAGTCCTAAATTTCCACTAAAATTTAAATCATTCACATTTGATGCTTCTCCAAGTGAAGTTTTTTTACCAAAAGAAGTTACAGAAACATCATTATCATATAAAAAATAAGTGCTAACGCCGCCCACAAGATTTACACCTAGCTTTTTTTGCACTAATGCATATTTTGCTTCTAAAGGCACCTCAACATAACTTAGATTTTGGTCTAAATTACCCGAAGTATCAAACGGAGACCTCTGGCTAAACACCTCTGATTGTTGTGAAACTGTAGATAAAACCTGTACTGCAGCACCTTCAATATTTGAATTTATATTGGTATTTGACTGATTTAATAATGAAGAAGTTGTTATAACTGAAACATTTTCTGTAGAATACCCTAAGTCAACATTATGAATACCAGATTGCAAACTGAATTTATCAGATAATTTATAATTGACTTTTAAGCCATAGGAAATGGTTCCGTTACTGCTTTTGCTGTTATTAGCTAAGGCAGGATCAATTGGTGATCCTTCACTAAATGAACTCATATATACCGGTCCTATTACAGAACCAATTGACCATTTTTTATCTTCATTTTTAGATGCAATTTCAAAAGTCTTTTGTTGGTTCACCTCCTCCATAAGATCTGATTTTTCTTCTTCTTTTTCAATTATAGCCACATTTACCTCTTTTTCCTTTTCACTTTGTTCTAACTCTTGAAGTTCATCAATGTTTTTATTATTAAAAGTTTTATCAATTTTTTGATGAGATGATATTACATTTTCATCTTCTTTTAAATTTTGAGCATTAACGTCATCTTGATGAGCTATAGCTTGTTGAAATGGTTTTTGATTTGTTGTCGTTTTTGATTTCTTGCTACCTTGAGCCTTAGTAACTAAACTTTCTTGAATTTGTTCTGAATTGTCAGGGCTGTTCAAAGATTCTTTGCCAGTTGCAGAAGATGGTACCTTTTTTATATCATTTTTATTTTGATTAGAATCCAAATTATCTGAATCAGAATTGTCAACATCAGTAATTATATTGGAATTTGGTATTTCTTTTTTAGTGTTGGTATTATAAAACTGATTTCCTATAGCAATAATCAGCAATAGAATTGCCGCTGCACCCGCAATTTGCAACCACAGCGGTATAATTCTTCTCTTTTTCCTTTTCACAAGTTTTTGCTCGATGCCTTTCCAAACACCTGCTTCAGGTAAAACTTCAAAATCTTTGAATTTTTCCTGAAATAATCTATCTATATTTTTATTGTCACCCATTTTTAAAGTGCTTCATTTTTTTTTAATTGATATGACTCAATTTTATTCTTCAATATTACTCTTGCTCTAGATAAGTTAGATTTAGAAGTGCCTTCTGAAATAGTCAATAGTTTTGCAATCTCTTTATGAGAATAGTCGTCTAGCACATATAAATTAAAGACCATACGATATCTGGTTGGTAATTCTTGTATCAATTGTAGTAAAAAATCTAGTGATATTTCTTCATTATCTAGATCAACTTCAATCTCCACATCCGGAATTTCTTCACTAACTAAGTTTAAAACATTTTTCTCTCTATAGGTCTGTAAAGCTGTATTTATAATAATTCTTTTTAACCATCCTTCAAAAGATCCGTTAAAATTAAATTGTTCAATTTTATTAAAAATAGTTAAAAATCCATTGTGTAAATTGTCTTGAGCCTCATGATAATTTCTCGAATATTTTAGGCATAAGCCAAATAACTTACCTGCATAAAGCTGGTAAATTTCAGATTGAGCTTTTCTATTATTTTGCTTACAGCTGTTTATGAGCTTTTCTAAACTCATATTTCGATTTAATTAATTAATTACAGGCACTACAATATCTTCAAAAATATCATCGCCTTGACTATCTTCACCTTTCCAAAATCTAAAGGTATAATCTTCTGACTGACTTATGTTTACTATAAATTCATGTTCTTTTTCTATTATAGCTTCAGTACAAGTGGCATTTAAGTCAACAATAGCTGTAATAGCTACAATTCTAGAAGTACCTTTATATTCATAATATAGATTGTAAAAAGAATGACACCCATCCGGTAAATCGTACAATACCTTAATAGTATATGATGAGCCGAATTCAAATTCAGCCGGTACCACTGCCTCTTTAATTGGTAATGTTTTTAGAGCAAAATTTGTGTTCCCATCATCATCTAAACTACAAGAAACAAATGTAAATACCAGAAAAAATGTTAATAAAATATTTTTAATCATAATTATAAATTTTAATATTAATTTCTATGATAAGGATGTAAAAACAAAAATAGGGTTGCGTAAAAAATCTATTTATTACGGCTAAAAACAGTTTTCTTCTAAAAAAAATTTGGGTTTTTGCTATTCAGGTTTCCCAACTTTACCAATAAAACTTATCGCATTTGTTGTTTTTTCAGTTATTAAAAAAAGAAATGGTCTATTTAGTATAAATTGATACTCTAATCCAATAGATGTAGTTCCAATCCCAACAGCTGTTACAGCAGCAGCTTCAGTACCTTGTTCATTCACTTCTATATACGTTTTTTGCAGTACAAATGATATTAGAGTACCCGTATCACTTATACCACTAAAATCTGCCTGATCTGTAAAAGCTATCTCTAAACCTAAGTTTTGTAATGCTTTGTTAAACATTTTTTTATAGGAAAAAGTAAATTTAGGAAGACCAAGTGAAACTTTCTCCCTAGTAAATTGATTAAGCCAATCGCTCCAATGCTTTTCGTCAATTACCGACACAACTTCTTCTATAGATTTGTCGAGGTTAGGTAACAAAATCATCATGTTATATTTATCATTTTTATAGGGCAATAAAACTGATGAAAAGAGGTCGTTTTTTAAAAATGATAAATCCTGAGTCATATGCATCATCTCTACCTCTTTAGTACTGTTTGAATTGATATAAAAAGATTTTAAAGCAGTATCTTCAGGATCAAAAGTATATTTCCAGTCGCTTTTAAAATAAAGTGCATTAATCGCATACATAACCATAGATGAAGAAATATCATTAATAATAGTGGGTATTTTTTCTTGTGTTTTATCAGAAACCCAGTTGTTAATGATATTTACTGAATTAGGATTGTTAAAATCTAGATTTTGAACTTCGGCATCATAAAAACTTTTATTAAGTTTGATAAAATCTTCTTTTACGTGAAAATTATTATCTATCCACAATGAATTTGCAATATTAAATGTAGAGCCTACAGTATTATCAGTTAAATGATTAATTATGGCTTGGTTTACCGTATTGATTTCATTTAAAGAGGCATCTCCATAGTTGAAAACTTGATTAAAGCATTGAGCGTTTCTCTTTTTGCACCATTTTGCACCATCCCTAAAGCCAATGAGGCACTTACTGGCGAAATCATATAATTTGCTTCAGTTTCTTCTTTTGCAATTTCCTTAAAAATAGAAAATGCAAACTCATTATTTGCCTCAACCATTTTCTCACTTTTGGGTATTGATGAAAATAATTGTTCCGTATCATTGGTGTCTGTATCACAAGAGTAAAATGTTGTGATCAAAAAAGATAAAATAAAGAGGGTTTTTATATTCATAATATCAAAGGTTATGTCATTTTGTTTTTAGATGGGTAAAATATAGAAAGGTTGCTCTAAATAGTTCTATTTTTGTCTAAAAATTAAGAATGCATAACGAAATTTTTAATATAAATTCTGATGAGCAATTTAAGAATGAGGCTTTAAAAGTTTTTAACTATCAATATAAAAACAATAAAGTTTATCAATCGTTTTGTCATCTCTTAAATGTACAACCCAATCAAGTAAAAAATATAGCAGATATTCCATTTTTACCTATTCAATTTTTCAAAACTCATAAAGTGATTAGTACAGACTCAAAATTTCAACAAGTTTTTACCAGTTCCGGTACCACTTCAAATTTTACGAGTACGCATTATGTTTCTGATGTTTCTATATATGAAAAGAGTTATTTAAAAACTTTTGCTCAATTTTATGGTAATATTAAAGATTATACAGTCTTAGCATTGCTACCCTCCTATTTAGAACGTGATGGTTCTTCTTTAATCTATATGGTTAACCATTTGATTAAAAAGTCAAATAAACTAGAGAGCGGATTCTATCTTCATAATTTATCAGATTTAAAGGATATTTTAATTGCATTAGATACCAATGGTGAAAAGGTGATATTGATAGGTGTTACTTTTGCTTTATTAGACTTGGTTGAAAAATATCAGTTTCAACTCCAAAATACAATCGTAATGGAAACCGGTGGTATGAAAGGCAGAAGAAAAGAATTGATCAGAACTGAGCTTCATGATATTTTAAAAAGCGGTTTTGGTTTAGAAAAAATCCACTCAGAATATGGTATGACAGAGTTATTAAGTCAAGCCTATTCCCATGGCAACGGTGTTTTTAACACTCCTCCTTGGATGAAAATATTAATAAGAGATACTGAAGATCCGCTTCAGCTATTAACAAATAATCATACTGGCGGGATTAATATTATCGATTTAGCCAATATCAATTCATGTGCTTTTATTGCTACCCAAGACTTAGGTAAAGTCCATTCAAATAATAGTTTTGAAGTACTGGGTAGATTTGATAATTCTGATATCAGGGGCTGTAATTTATTAGCTAACTAACTGATACCTTTTGATTCCGTTATCTTCTTGAGAAATTTTTAAGGTATCCATATAGTTTTTAAATTGTTCAATATAATTATAAAAGATGGTCTTGTCATTTGCCATTCTTTTTAAGGTTCTCACTCCTTCTAAAGAATTGATAATAAATTCTGCTACGGGTTCTGTATTTATATGTCTATTTAAATACCCCTCATCAATACCTCTGTATAATAAATTGATCAATGCCACTTTCCATTGATCTAAAATTTCTTTTAATTGGATTTGTAGATCATAATCATTAGGCTCATGACTTAATTCCACTATAAAATTGGTAAGTGGACTTCCTAAACTTTGTGCTAATGATTTATCTTTTATCAATTTGTCTTGAAGTAAATCTTCCATAATAAATAAGGGGTTCCCATGTTTATTTATTGGTTCAATAAACTCACTATGAATTTCTTTTGCTATCCGTTCTTGAATTATGGCTTCAACAAAGTGATGTTTATTTTCAAAATGATAATAAAAGGCTCCTTTAGTTAAGCCTACCTCATTAATTATTCTATCAATACTTATAGCATGGTAACCATACATATTGATCAATTCATAACCTTTATCAATAAGTGATTGACGCGTTAATTTACGCTTAATTTCTTGTGTCATTTTAGTTTCTCTTTATAATTCCTACACTTATATAACAATTTTAATACAGAAATTCCTATGCATCGTTAAATACTAATCGGTTTTTTTCAAACTTAAAACCTTAATTATTATATACTCTTAACGCCATAAAAGGTCGTGTTTCTTAAAGAGAATAAATATAAAACCTACCTATTGGTTTGTTTTTTATCAATAAATATTTTTAGAAAATACTGAAGTTTAGTAAAGTTTAAAGTGATTTATATAGAAATAGCCACTGAGAAAGTAGTACATTTTATTTTTTATTTTAGTTAGCTTCGCTTACTTGTGCTGAAATAAATGGTAACTGATATTAAAGTAAAAAACTAAATACTATGAAAAAAATTCTCCTTTGCATATCAATACTCTTAATCTCAGCTCATTTGATTGGACAACAAAACAAGATACAAGAGAGCAAAACTTTTCAATATTGTGTAGTTGTTCAGAAATCTACCTGACAAGACTTAAGGACTGTATTTGTCTCAAAAACAATTTCATTAGAAAGCAGTCAGTATAGTTTTCATAAAGATACACCGCGTTTTGATGGAGAACAAGCATTCTTTTCTGATATGCGAATTCAATTTTTCGAATATCTCGAGGAAAATTTTCCCAATAAAATGACCAAAGTAAAGAATAATGGCTACGGAATTGGTGCCATTACAAGAGATTCCACTATGAATCCAATAGTGTTGAGAGATTGGCAGGGTAAAAGAATACCTACAAGCCCTATTCCAATACCAGACAATGAACTTGATGAATTGATAAAAGTAGATGCGTTTGAATATATCAAAGGAAAATATTTAGAGGTAAAAAAGATTAACGATATGAGAAATTGGTATAGTATAAATGAAAAAAGCAAGACAATTGACAAAACGATTAAAGAACAGTTTTACATTTGGTCAAAATAAAAATATTACCCAAATTAAGAAAAGCAAAACACAATCTTAATGATTAACTCCAAAGTTAGGGAGTTAATTGATATTCCTAAAAATAATTCTTTTAAAACTGGCCTTTATTGGTGAAAAACACCAACAAATGATCCACCCTTAAAAGCCAAAAAAATAAAATTCTCCCTCTCACATAATCACAACCAAAACAAATTGTCTATATTTGTCCAAACAAATAATTCTAAATGAAATATTTTGGCGAAAGAATAAAAGATTTACGATTAGAACGTAATCTTCCGCTTAGGAAAGTTGCTGCTTACTTAGATATTGACACTTCTATTCTTAGTAAAATTGAAAGAGGAGAAAGGGAAGCAAATCGAGAAATGGTAACTAAAGCTGCTAAATTCTTCAACATTAATGAGGAAGAATTTTTAACAAATTTTTTCAGCGACCAGGTGGCAAAAATCATTTATAAAGAGAGTAATTGCGACAACATATTAAAAGTTGCAGAAGAAAAAATAAAATATATTAAAACAAAATCCTTAAAACAAGGAGAGTTAAATTTTGATAATGAATAGAAAATTAACAGCAATAGACTTATTCTCTGGATGTGGTGGGTTTTCTTATGGATTTCAACAAGCAGGATTTCATGTCCTTTTAGGAGTGGATAATACCGATATTGCATTAAAAACATTTGCCAAAAATCATGACAATTCTAAAACCCTGAATCTTGACCTACATAAAGATGAAGCAATTGATGAAATTGTAAAATCTACTAAAAGGAAAACAATAGATGTTATTATTGGAGGACCGCCTTGTCAAGGGTTTTCACTAACAGGACAAAGAAATGAAAATGACGAAAGAAATACCCTCTTTAATGCAATGTTTAGACTTGCTAAAAAAGTAAATCCAAAAGCTATTATTATTGAAAATGTTCCTGGGCTTTTAAAATTATACAATGGAAAAGCAAAAAATGAAATCATTGAGCTTTGTGAGGAATATGGATATTCTTGTAATCCTCAGTTATTATTTGCTCCTGACTATGGTGTGCCTCAAATTAGAAAAAGAGTGTTTTTTGTAGCTCTTAGAAATGATTTAGGAACTTTTGAATTTCCCAAAAAACAATTTTCTACGGATAATTATATTGGCTGTAAAGCTGCGATAGACGACTTACCAAATTTAGAATTCGACTTAGGTGGAAATGAATTGAAATACGATAAAAAACCATCAAGTGATTATCAAAAAATGATGCGAAATGGCAACAAAGTCATTTTTAATCATGTTGGAACAAAACACACTGATCATGTAATAAATGTAATTTCACAAGTACCCGAAGGAGGAAATCATAAGGATTTACCACCTGGTGTTGGGGATTCACGAAAATTCAATGAGGCATGGACAAGGTACCACAGCGAAAGACCATCTAAAACAATTGACACTGGACACAGAAATCACTTTCACTACAAATGGAATAGAGTGCCTACAGTCAGAGAAAATGCACGACTTCAATCATTTCCAGACGATTTTATTTTCCTCGGAAATAAAACTGAACAAAATAGACAAGTAGGAAATGCTGTTCCTCCTTTATTGGGGAAAGTTTTAGCGGAACAACTTAAAAAATATTTAAAAGATGAAGATTAACGTAATTGACTTATTTGCAGGATGTGGTGGATTAATTGATGGTTTTCTTCAAACAGGAAAATACAATACTTTAGCTGCTGTTGATTGGGAGCTTCCAACTGTTAATACTTTAAAAAACAGGTTGTCAGAAAAATGGAATTATAATTTATCTAAAAATAATATTCTTCATTTTGACATACAAAGAACGGATGAACTCCTGCATGGATACATGGATGCAAAATTTGGAATTAGTGAAGGACTAATCAGTTTAGTTAATGAATCAAAAGTTGATGTGATTGTGGG
Source organism: Flavobacteriaceae bacterium UBA2765 (assembly GCA_002352665.1). Taxonomy (GTDB): domain Bacteria; phylum Bacteroidota; class Bacteroidia; order Flavobacteriales; family Flavobacteriaceae; genus Aureibaculum. Next base: position 43,108 of record DEIV01000033.1, on the reverse strand, counting down.
AGGTCCCCCTTGTCAAGCATATTCAATTGCAGGAAGAGTCAGAGATGAAAAAGGAATGCAAGAGGATTACAGAAATTATCTTTTTGAGAGTTATGTAAAAATGGTTGACCATTTTAAACCTAAAACATTTGTTTTTGAAAATGTGGAAGGAATTCTATCAGCTAAACCTGGTGGCATTTCAATAATTGATAGAATTAGAGAGGCTTTTTCAGAAATAGATTATGAAATAACCGATAATCTACGAGCAAATGCTCTATTTGATACTTCCTATTATGGAATTCCTCAAAAAAGAAAAAGAGTAATTATTTATGGTGTTAGAAAAAGTAAGACAAGTACTCAACAGGTTCGAAATTTTTACTCTTTAATGAAAAGTAAAAAACAACCTTACCCAACTAACGCTAAAGAAGCTTTTGAAAATTTACCAAAAATTTACCCTGTAAATGAACAAAATGGAATTAAAAAATCTCATGCTGTTAGATTAAATGGTATTCCTCTTCCTGAAAATCACGAACCAAGATTTCACAGTAAAAGAGATGTGAAAATTTTTGAGATTTTAGCAAATGATATTCAATGTGGAGCAAATAAATACTCAAGCACTCAAGCTTTAATTCAACTGTACAAAGAACAAACAGGGAAAGATTCCAAATTTCATAAATACCATGTAATTAGAGAGGATAAACCGAGCAATACAATTCCTGCTCACTTATACAAAGATGGACTTAGACATATTCATCCTGACCCCAAACAAGCTCGTTCAATCACAGTGAGAGAAGCTGCAAGAATACAAACTTTTGATGATGATTTTAAATTTTTCGGTTCAAGAGGAGACCAATATAAAATGATTGGCAATGCTGTTCCTCCAAAGTTCTCAAAAACAATAGCTGAAACAGTTGCTGAAATACATTCAACCAAAATTTTATTGGAAAAAGAGATAAATTATGTATTACATTAAAAAATTAGGCTTTCAAGAATTAGGAAGCCCAAAAGCAGACGGCAGCGTTTCAAGAGGAAGGTATTTTCTTATCTCTAAAAAAAGTGAAGATTTCTTCCCTCCACTTAGTCAAACAGAATTAAACGACACTATTTTATTACCAGTAATCCCTCCCAATTCAACTCAGAAAATTTATTGTTCATACGTTTTTCATAATGACAAGTATCACAGAAGTTTAGCTAAAAGCCCACGTAATGAATACAGACTCTATCTAAATTCAAAAATAGACCCAAAACGTGCATATTTCATGCCTAATGATATTGTAGTTTTTAATAAAATTGAAACTGAACAAAACATTGCTTTTTATCAAATATTATTATTTCGTAAAGGAGAAAACAACTATGAAACGCTTGATGGGTTAGTTGCAGATTCCAAATTAGTAGGTGGTCACGCATTAATAAAAGACGAGTTATCTTTTATAAAAAGTTTTACTCTTGATATTGATTCATTAGAAACAATTGTTCCTGATGAAGTAAAAAAAGATGTAAAAAAAATGCAAGATGAAATTTCAAAAGGTTCTGCTGAAGATATTGAAGAAACTAAAGGAGCCAATCTATTTAATTCAGTAAGTTTTAGAGATTTTGTTCTTTTAGGATATCAAAATAAATGTGCCATAACGAATGAAGCCATTTTTTATGACAAATTAATCAACTTAGAAGCGGCCCATATTAAACCCAAATCGCATTCTGGTTCTTTTCTGCCTTGTAATGGTATTGCAATGTCAAGAGATATTCATTGGGCATTTGATAAGGGAATGTTTACAATAAATGATGATTACACAATATCAGTACATGAAGATGTAAAAAATACTTTATTAAGTAAATTTGATAAACAGAAAATAAACGTTCCAACGGAGGACTTCTTCAAACCAGAAAAAAACTTCTTACAATATCATAAAGAAAGAGTATTTGGTTTATTCAAACATTCTGGCGTATTAAGAGCTCCCCAATAAAGCCCAGTGGGATGTATAAAAAACATAGGACGTTTGTGCTAAACCCAAAGTTTTGTGAGTATTTTCGCCTTTGTTGTTATTTTTCACCAACAAATGATCTTAGTAAAATTGATTCATGAGTTGAAGTTAAGCCATAATAATTTGGTTTGTTTCTTGAGTCATTTTCTATTAACTTCGCTACTCTACTTCTAACTTAGGGCCAATTGCCAAAAAAAGGCTCTTATAAATCATTTTTAATAGGTATTAATTCTGAGCCCGACATTAAATCTGCTATTACTTTAGTTTTTGGAAATTGTTCTAATATTATTTTGATAAATACTGTTATAGGTATGGAAAGTATCATACCGGGAATACCCCAAATAAATCCCCAAAACATTAACATAATCAATATAGTTATCACATTAATCGAAAAAGATTTACCCATAAAAATAGGTTCTAGAATACCTCCCATAATAACTTGAACTAAGGAAATTACGAGTATAAAAAAGAGTAAAGTTCCTGTGGTGTCTAGCTCTACAAATGCAAATAACGATAACAATACAACCGAAATTACAGAACCAATCATTTGAACAAAATTGATTACAAATGCAAATAAACCCCAGAAAATAGGAAAACTTACATCAAAGTAATAACAGGCAAGTGTAAAACCTAAACCTGTAAAAAAACTGATGATAAATTTTACTTTTATAAAAGTAATGATGTCTTTTTCTATTCGCATAAAAACCTTGACAGATGAGAATTCTTGACGAAGAATAGTACTATTTAAAACTTTTTGAATATTTAAAGATTCCGCCAGCAGCAAAATCGCGAAGAAAAATGTCATTAAGGTCATGGTTATTGTATTACCTATGATGTCTAATGTTGAACCAAAGGTTTTACTTATATCTATGGCTTGAAAATAATGTAAAGTAATACTTTTACCCTCAACTCTTTCAATACCAAAAAAGCTTTCTAAAGGAATTATTAAACTTTCTAATTTTAATTCTACCTTTTCAAACAAATTATTATCAGATGCTAAAATTTCTTTACTAGATAAGTGTATTACTTCACCGAGCAGTTTAAAGAATACAGCTATAATTACAATAACTATAATAAGGCTAATTATTTTTGACACTTTCCTCTTTCTCAACCATCGCATTAAAGGCCAAAACATCAATGCAATAAACAATGAAAAAACAAGTGGTATAAAAATAAAAGACAATAGTTTTAGCACGTAAAAAAATACGGGCAATACTATAATCAATACCATTATATTAGTAGTTCTTCTTTCGTTCATAAGTTAATCTAACCTTCGTTTAAATAAATTTTATTTGTTAACCTTAATTTACTTCCAGTAAAAAATAGTTCTTTTTACCACGTTGCAACAAAATATAATTATCACTAATCAAGTTATCAGTAGTCAATTCAAAACTTTCGCTTATTTTCTCTTTATTCACCGAAATTGAGTTTTCTTTTAAGGCTCTTCTGGCTTCACCATTAGATTTTAAGAATCCTGATTTTTCATTTAAAGCATCTATAATAGCAATTCCTGCTTTAAGGTCTTTTATAGAAACTTTAGCCTGTGGCACCCCTTCAAAAACATCTAAAAAAGTTTTTTCATCCAAACTTTTTAAATCGTCTGAAGTAGATTTTCCGAATAATATATTCGAAGCCTTTATAGCATTTTCTAAAGCATCTTTAGCATGTACCATTGTAGTAACCTCTTTGGCAATTGTTTTTTGTAATAGACGTAAATGTGGTGCTTCTTGATGTTCTTTACATAAATTTTCAATGGTTTGTTTATCTAAAAAAGTAAAGATCTTAATATACTTTTCAGCATCCTCATCAGAAGCATTCAGCCAATATTGATAAAATTTATAGGGAGATGTCCGTTTTGCATCAAGCCATATATTTCCACCTTCAGATTTTCCAAATTTTGAACCATCTGCTTTCGTAATTAAAGGACAAGTCAATGCATAGGCTTTGCCTTGAGCTTTTCTTCTTATCAATTCTGTACCTGTGGTTATATTTCCCCATTGGTCTGAACCTCCAATTTGAAGCTTACAATCCTTTTCATTAAATAAATGTAAAAAATCATATCCTTGAACTAATTGGTAGGTAAACTCAGTAAAACTCATTCCGTCCTTAGATTCAGCACTTAAACGTTTTTTTACCGAATCTTTTGCCATCATATAATTTACAGTAATATGTTTGCCTATGTCTCTTGCGAATTCTAAAAACGTTAAATTTTTCATCCAATCGTAATTATTCACCAATTCAGCAGCATTAACCAATTTAGCCGAAAAATCTAAAAATTTTTCTAATTGATTTTTAATGCCATTCACGTTTTTGGCTAGCGTAGCTTCATCTAATAAATTACGTTCTGTAGATTTTCCTGAAGGATCACCTATCATACCTGTTGCTCCGCCTATCAAAGCAATAGGTTTATGACCATGTTTTTGAAAATGCATCAATAGAATAATTTGTACCAAACTACCAATATGTAATGAATCTGCAGTGGGATCAAAGCCAATATAGGCCGTTGTTACTTCTTTTAACAACTGTTCTTCAGTCCCGGGCATAATGTCATGCAACATACCTCTCCAACGTAATTCTTCAACAAAATTATTTTTCATTTTATCTACTTATTTTGGCAAAGATATGTTTATAGTTATTGAATAACAACTTGAAAGTATAATTTTAAATAAGCGTCTTATAATCTGCAATATTCCTTACAGTCATCTCTAATCTTAAGAGAATTGAGAACTCAATATTTGTTAATTCAAATTGTTATTGATACAACTTAAAAGTTAGTTTAAAACCATTTTAAATACTTACTTTTAACGCATGATTTTAGTTACAGGAGGTACAGGGTTGGTTGGTTCGCATTTATTATTTCATTTGGCTCAGCAAGGTGAAAAAATAGTAGCTATACATAGAAAAAAAAGTTCAATTGAAGCTGTTAAGCATGTTTTTTCTTATTATACAGACAACTATACACAACTTTTTTCATCAATTACTTGGATGGAGGCTGATATTACCAATGTTCCTGCTCTTACTAAGGCTTTCAAAAACATTACCTATGTATATCATTGTGCCGCGTTGATATCTTTTAGCCATAAAGATTACAAAAAAATGCGAAAAATTAATATTGAAGGTACAGCGAACATTGTAAACCTCTGCATAGTGAACCAAATTAGAAAGTTGTGCTTTGTAAGCTCTGTGGCTGCTGTAGGCAAACCTATAACTGGCAAAAATATTACGGAAAATAACGAATGGAATGTTGCTGATAATAATTATGGATATGCTATTACAAAATATGGTGCCGAAATTGAGGTTTGGAGAGCTTCTCAAGAAAATATTGACGTAGTGGTAGTGAATCCTGGAGTAATTTTAGGTGCGGGGTTTTGGCAAAGTGGGTCGGGTAAATTATTTGATAAAATATATAATGGTTTTCCGTTTTATACTAATGGTGTTACAGGTTTTGTTAATGTAGTGGACGTTGTAAAAGCCATGACTCAACTAATGCAAGGGCAAATAAAAAACGAAAGATTTATTTTGGTAAGTGATAACACCTCTTTTAAAGAAGTCTTTTTTAGCATAGCAGATGCCTTGGGTAAAAAAAGACCTTATATTAAATCAAATAAATTGTTAGGTGCATTGGCTTGGCGGTTTGGATGGTTATTAAGTAGAATTACCAGAACAGATCCTTTAATATCAAAACAATCGGTAAAATCATCTCAAAACCATTATCACTATTCTAATATGAAAATTAAAGAAGCTATTAATTTCCAATTTACGCCATTAAAAGAGACTATACATAATGTTTGTGCAGATTATTTGAAAGATAAATAATAATGATCCTATTTTTTTAAACTATAAATGCTAAGCTACTCTATTGCTTCTACTGCTCCTCTAGATTTTTCAATAATAGAATCTAATTTGGTTTTTGGATCGTAAATTTCTTTCAATTCTTTTAGTCGTTTTTCGACTTCCAGAAACATTTTTTCATAATCATCTATTTTAGAGGTATAATACAAATTGCTTTCACTAAATGTAAGGCTATCTAAAGCATATTTTTTAAAAACCAAAGGTAAATAGTTGATGTCTTTTCTTAATTTTTTTGTTTGAATTGTTTTTGCACCTTTCGCTATGTAAATATCAGTCCAAATATCTATCATTTTTTCTTTTTCAATAAGGTGATCCGGTTTTTTGTAGATGGTTCTACTTGTGCATGATGACAGTATCATCACGACAAACAATATGTAAATAAATTTTTTCATTTACCTGTTAAAAGTTAATTGCATGCCTTTATTTTCATCATCAAACTTACCTTGATGGTACATCAAATTTCCATTAACAAAAGTATGTGTTATTTCTGAATTGAAAGTAGAACCTTCAAAAGGAGACCATCCACATTTGTATAAAATAGAATCGTTAGTAACTACTTGTGGTGATTCTAAGTCTACCAAAACCAAATCTGCATAATAGCCCTTTTTTATAAATCCTCTTTTTTCAATCTGAAATAATATAGCTGGATTGTGACACATTTTTTCCACTAATTTTTCCAAAGATAAAATACCGTGATGTGTAGCTTCTAACATGGCTAACAAAGCATGTTGTACTAGAGGTCCTCCACTAGGTGCTTTTGTATATACTTGAGATTTTTCCTCTAAAGTATGTGGGGCGTGATCTGATGCAATAACATCAATTTTATCGGTCAATAAGGCTTTCCAAAGACCATTTTTATCCGCTTTGGTCTTTATGGCAGGGTTCCATTTAATGAATGTTCCTTTCTCTTTATAAAAAGAGTCGTCAAACCACAAATGATGTACACAAACCTCTGCTGTAATTTGTTTCTCTTCTAAGGGTATATCGTTTCTGAATAAAAGAGTCTCTCTTTCTGTAGAAAGATGAAAAACATGTAACCTAGCTCCAGTTTTTTTTGCCAATGCTATAGCCTTAGATGATGACGTATAACAGGCTTCTTCACTTCTAATTTTAGGATGTAACTCTATAGGAATATTATCTCCATATATAGCTTTAGCACTTGCCAAATTATCTTGAATAATAGTTTCATCTTCACAGTGTACGGCAATGAGCATTTTAGTTGAAGAAAATATTTTTTCTAGCACCTTCTCATCATCTACCAGCATATTTCCTGTTGAAGAGCCTAAAAATAATTTAATAGCTGCGACTTTTTTAGGGTCTGTTTTTAATAATTCCTCTAAATTATCATTAGTACCACCAAACATAAATGAATAATTGGCGTATGCTGTTTTAGCCGCAATTTCAAACTTGTCTTGTAACAATTTTTGTGTTGTTGCTTGTGGTACAGTATTTGGCATTTCAATAAAAGAAGTAATCCCTCCAGCAACAGCCGCTTTACTTTCAGAAGCAATAGTGGCCTTATGTGTTAGTCCAGGCTCTCTAAAATGCACCTGATCGTCAATAACTCCGGGTAATAAATATTTACCTAATGCATCAATAATTTTTGTGTCTGCATTAACTGCACCCACCTTACCCACTTCGGCAATAAAATGACCTTCAATTAACACATCGCCAACGCTTATTAGGCCTTCGTTAATAATTTTTGCATTTTTAATGAGAGTTTTGTTCATTGTGTTGATTTTGGTAAGCCTTTAAGTTTCATTTTAATAACGCCAAAGATCGCTTCTCCTATAATAGAGCTGTCCATTTTAGATTCTCCTAAGGTTCTATCTGTGAAGATAACAGAAACTTCTTTAATATTAAAACCGTGTTTCCATGCTTTAAATTTCATTTCAATTTGAAAAGCATAGCCTATAAACTTTATTCTATCAAAATTTATGGTTTCAAGTACTTCGCGTTTATAACAAACAAAACCGGCGGTGGTGTCATGAATTGGAATTCTAGTTATAAAACGTACATATTTACTGGCAAAGTAAGACATTAAAACCCTATTCATAGGCCAATTAACAACATTAACGCCTTTAGAATATCTAGATCCTATAGAGACATCGGCTCCATAATCATTACATGCTCTATAAAGTCTAATTAGATCTTTAGGGTTATGAGAGAAGTCAGCATCCATTTCAATGATATAGTTATATTTTTTTGATAGAGCCCACTTAAAACCATGTATATACGCAGTACCTAATCCGTTTTTATTCTTTCGAATTTCTAAAAATAACCGATTGGGATATGCTGTTTGCAATTTTTTAACAATCTCAGCAGTGCCATCAGGTGAATTATCATCAACCACTAAAATATCAAAAGATTTTTCTAATGAAAACACAGCTTTAACCATATTCTCAATATTCTCTTTTTCGTTATAAGTAGGTATAATAACTAAGGTGTCTTGCATTGATTATAATTTATTTGACAAAGGTAAAACAAATTATTACTAATTTTGTGTTAACATTTTCAAGTATATAAAATGCCTAGCATTTAAAAATTTCTAATTTTACCTTATGGTATTTACCTCAAACTTATTCGTTATAAAATGAACGAAGCTACAGAACGTATATTTATATCGCAAGATTGGATTACAATTACTTTAATGATTGTTTTTACGCTTTTGCTATTAAATAGAATAAAATACGGTGATAGGTTTTATAAATTACAATATATACTATTAAACAATACATATATTAACAGCTACGCTAAGGCGAGCCCAACAATTTTTAACATCTTTAACATAATATTTTATGTAGTGGCTACTATTATTATCTCATTTTTAATATTTATTGCTCATAATTTATACAAACCTAATCAAGCCTCTTACGATTTTATATTTTTCTTAAAAATAGTTTTTTATGTTAGTATTTTTATAGTTGTTAGAATAATTATAGGTGTTTTATTAGGTGTTTTATTTGAAAAAGAAAAAGACCAGCATTACTTTTCGTTTTTAAAAATTAGTTATTTAGGTAATTTTAGCCTAATCATATTACCTTTTTTGGTGATAAATTTTTATTTTAAATCTGATGTTTTTTCATACTTTTTATTGATTGCCAGCCTCGTTTTATTTCTATATTATTATATATTAATTATAAAAAATAATCAAACTTTAGTTTTTGGTAGATCATTTTATTTTATTTTGTACCTTTGCACCCTCGAAATCGCCCCATTTGCAATAATTTTAAATATACTTATTACATAATGGGATATAAATAAAAAAGTATTTATGAAAATAAAAACTATTTTAGTCTCGCAACCAGCTCCTAGTACAAAACAATCTCCATATTTTGATTTGTCAGACAAGCAAAAAGTAAAAATTGACTTTAGGTCTTTTATACATGTAGAAGGTGTTCCTGCAAGAGAAGTTAGAAATCAAAAAATTGATTTTTCTAATTTCACTGCTGTTATTTTTACCAGTAGAAATGCCATTGATAATTATTTTAGATTGGCCGAAGAAATGAGGTTTGTTGTGCCTGATGATATGAAATACTTTTGTCAGTCTGAGGCGGTTGCCTATTATTTACAGAAGTACGTAGTATATAGAAAGCGTAAAATCTATGTTGGTCAACGTACTTTTGATGATTTAATCAAACTAATAAAAAAGCATAAAACAGAAATATTTTTATTACCGTGTTCTGATAAATTAAAAACGGCAGTACCTGAATCTCTAGCACAATTAGAATTAAAATGGGAAAGAGCCATTCTTTATAGAACTGTAATAAGCGATTTATCTGATTTAAAGAATGTATATTATGATGTATTGGTGTTTTTCAGTCCGTCAGGTATAGAATCTTTATTTGAAAATTTTCCTGATTTTGAACAAAATGATACCAAAATAGCAGTTTTTGGTAATACTACAATTAAAGCTGCTGAGAATAAGGGTTTACGTATAGATATTAAGGCTCCTAGTGAAAAAACGCCATCAATGACAATGGCTTTAGAGCATTATATTAAAAATGTAAACAAACGATAAAAATAAAAAAGAGGACAAAAATTTGTCCTCTTTTTTTTAAGCCAGATTTCTACTAAAATCTTTTTTAGTTATTAATTGCTTCGGTAATTTTAATTTCCAATTCTTCGGCTAAATCCGGATTGTCCTTTATTAAAGATTTTACAGCATCTCGTCCTTGACCTAATTTGGTGTCTCCATAACTAAACCAAGAACCACTTTTCTTAACAATTCCATATTCAACACCTAAGTCAACAATTTCTCCAACTTTAGAAATTCCTTGACCATACATAATATCAAATTCGGCCATTTGAAATGGAGGTGCCACTTTATTTTTAACCACCTTCACTTTTGTGCTGTTTCCAATTACTTTATCGCCATCTTTAATTTGGGTTCTTCTTCTAATATCTAAGCGTACTGATGCATAGAATTTAAGAGCATTACCACCTGTAGTCGTTTCTGGATTACCAAACATTACGCCTATTTTCTCTCTCAATTGATTGATAAAAATAACTGTACAATTTGTTTTACTAATTGTACCTGTTAATTTTCTTAATGCCTGCGACATTAACCGAGCATGTAATCCCATTTTAGAATCTCCCATTTCACCTTCTATTTCACTTTTAGGTGTTAAGGCTGCTACAGAATCTATAACCACAATATCAATAGCTCCAGAACGGATCAAATTTTCAGTTATTTCTAAAGCTTGCTCTCCATGATCAGGTTGAGAAATAATTAAATTATCTATATCTATACCTAAATTTTTAGCATAGTAACGATCAAAAGCATGTTCAGCATCAATAAATGCAGCAATACCTCCTGCTTTTTGAGCTTCTGCGATTGCATGTAGGGTTAAAGTTGTTTTACCTGAAGATTCCGGACCATAAATTTCAATCACCCTGCCCCTAGGATAACCACCAACACCTAAGGCTATATCTAAACCTAATGATCCTGAAGGAATAGCTTCAATATCTTCTGTTACATCATCACCAAGCCTCATCACTGAACCTTTTCCGTATGTTTTATCTAATTTATCAAGCGTTAATTGTAACGCTTTTAATTTTGCTGTTTTTTCTTTGTCTTCTGCCATAATAAGTATAAAAATGTTTTGTAAAATAAGAGAGGCTAAAGTACAAAAAAAGAACTTGACTTATGAAGCGTAAAATCTTATTATTTTAAATATATTTAATTTCTAAAATTACATAATCCTATTGATTCTAATATATTGTAATAATAAAATAGTTTTTGCATCTTTTATTTCTCCACTATTGATCATTTTTAATGCGGTATCAAAATTATATTCTAAAACTTCAATTTCTTCTGTTTCAGATACTAAACCTCCTCCATCACTAACCTTCATTGTCTCATTATATTCAGTAATAAAATAATACAATTTTTCAGTCATAGCTCCAGGTGAAGAATATACTTCTAATACTTTTTTTACTGTATCTATTTTATAGCCTGTTTCTTCTTCAACTTCTTTTATTATACAAGTTACAGGATCATCATTATCTAACAATCCCGCACACACTTCTATCATCATACCATCATTATCTCTATCTATATAACTAGGCATTCTAAATTGTTTAATTAAAATAACAGTGTTTTTAGCTATATTATATAATAAAATACATGCTCCATCTCCTGTAAAATATGATTCTCTATCCTGATTTTGCCATGTGCCATTTTTTATTTGATAATTAAAATTTACTCTGTCTAATCTATTCCAAGCATCAGATAAATTGGTAATAGTATTAATTTTCACTCTAGGGTTTTTCATTTTTTATCATGTGTATATGTGGAATACCATCTTCTAAATATTCTTTTCCAACTTGTTGAAATCCAAAAGATGTATAGAATTTTTTTAAATAAGTTTGAGCTCCTATTTTAATAACAACATTACCAAATAATTTTTCTATTTCTTGTAAAGAATTCTCAATCAATTTTTTACCTATTCCCTCATTTCTAAAGTTTTGATGAACTGCTACCCTACCAAAAGCTGCCTCCTTATAATAATTATTAGGTTTAAAAATTCTTGTATAGGCTATAATTAGATTATTTTTATTTCTACAAAAAAAATGATAAGCCAATTGATCTTTATTATCCAATTCAGGATAAGGACATTCCTGTTCTACTACAAAAACATCAATACGAAGTTTTAATATTGAATGAAACTCTTCTAAACTCAGTTCATTAAATGATTTTAAAATCCAGTGCATAGTAAAATTAAGAACAAGCTATTTTTTCTACTCTATTTTTATGTCTACCTCCTTCAAAATCAGTATTTAAAAAGATATCTACAAAGTTTAACGCTTGTTGTTCAGAAACAAATCTTGCCGGTATACTTAATACATTAGCATCATTATGTTGTCTAGCTAAAGCAACCAATTCATTATTCCAACATAAAGCAGCTCTAATACTTTGATGTTTATTAGCAACCATTTGAGCACCATTTCCACTTCCACAAATAGTAATACCAAAATCTACTTCTTTATTTTCAACAGCCTGAGCAACCGGATGAATAAAATCAGGATAATCTACACTTTCATAAGTATCGGTTCCAAAATTAACAACAGAATAACCTCTTTTTTTTAAAAGTCTTACAATTACATTTTTATAATGTGTTCCAGCATGATCATTACCAATAGCTATTTTCATTTTATAAGTTTTTAGAATTTAATATTCAAATTTACACTTAAAATTGTTTATGAACATAATTAATAACTATTGTTAATTAATATTTATAATCATTTAATAATTAGTAATGTAATAAAAATATAAAATGTTAATGTTTTATCAATTAAAACTGATAACATTTATTTTTATTTACAAAAAAAGGGTTATAGTAACTTTAAAAAATATTTTCCTAAAAAACTTATTACTTTTTTATATAATATTATTAACATAAAAATAGATACTTTTTAACTAAATAATAAATATAATTATGAAAATTATTGGTTAATAAATCATATTAACAATATGTTTACTACTTAAGTTATACTTTTGATTTACAAATAGGTTATATATAAAAATATTAATAATAAAATGTTTACTAATTCTTAAGAAGTTAAAATCAAAATTTATATTATACTTTTTATAGCTGCTATTAACAAGCTATAATAACAATCAATTTATTTTTAAAAAATTTAATAAAAAAAATTATATAATTATAAATGTTAACAACTTATATTTAATTGGTGGTAGCCCTAATACTGTTAAGTAAAGCTTTTTTATTAATTTTTATTACCTTTATTCAAAATATTGTAAATTAGCGGACTAAACTATGAATTAAGAAACTTAAATCCCTTATGTTATGAGAAAAAATTACACATTATTATTATTGATTTTTTGCACATATATTGCACAAAGTCAAACTATTACAACTATTGCCGGAAATGGATCTTCAGGTTTTTCAGGTGATGGAGGATTAGCAACTACTGCTAAATTAAATTTACCTTTTAATCTAACTTTTGATAAATCTGATAATATTTACATTGCAGATACTTATAATAATAGTATTAGAAGAGTAGATAATGAATCGGGTATTATTACTACTGTTGTTGGAACAGCTGATAAAAAAATAGGTAGTGATTTAAAAACGCCAACAGGTTTAACATTTGACAATTACAATAATTTGTATGTAGCAGATTTAGCTAATTTACGTATAAGAAAAGTAAACCTAGACACAGGTAGTGCAATAACTTTAGTTGGTGAAAAATCAGAAACAGAATTTCCAAATATTAATGCACCATTAGGTGGTCCATTTAATGTAGTTTTTGATAAGGTTGGTAATTTATATATTTCAGTAAATAGTGATAGTAAAGTAGAAAAAGTTGATTTTTCTACCGGAAAAGTAACTACAATTGCCGGTACAGGTGAAGTTGGTTTTTCTGGTGAGGGTTCATTAGCTACTACCGCAAAATTAGCTAATCCTACAGGTCTAGCTTTAGATGGAAAAGGAAATTTATTTATTTCTGATAGTGGTAATGAACGTATAAGAAAAGTAAATTTATCAACTGGTATAATTACAACTATTGCCGGTACAGGTGAAACAGGATTTATTGGTGATGGTGTTGAGGCTACTAAAGCACAATTAGCAAATCCATTAGGTTTAGCTATTGATAATAATGGAGATTTATATGTGGTTGATAGAGGTAATAACCGTGTAAGAAAAATTAATATGTCAACCGGATCAATTAGTACAGTTGCCGGTACAGGAGAATCAGGGTTTTCTGGTGATGGCGATTTAGCTAAAAATGCTCAATTGGCAAATCCTACCGGTTTAGCTTTTAATGCTGCTGGAGATTTATATGTAGTAGATAGAGGTAATAACCGTATTAGAAAAATTTCTGGACTTGCTAGTTCAAGGGCTACAGAAGATTTATCTTTAGCCGCTAGTATAAATATTTATCCAAATCCTAGTACTGATAAAATTACAATTGAATTAAAAAATAATCTTGAATTAAAAAGTACAACTTTATTTGACGTAACAGGTAAACAGGTAAAAGTAAATATGAATGATAAAACATTAAATGTTTCTAAATTACCTAGAGGTATTTATGTACTTAAATTAGCAACATCTAACGGATCATTTGAACAAAAAGTAGTACTTGAATAATATAATATTAAAATATAAAACAAAAAAAACCTCGATATAAGTATCGAGGTTTTTTTTGTTTTTTTAAAATAAGTAATAATTAATAATGTCAAAAAAAAGATATCAACGTAAAAAAAAAGGTAATGTAATTAAAGACTTATCGGCTAAAATTTTAAAAACTTTAAATAAAAACTCACAACAATCTCTCAATTATAAGCAAATATCTGCAAAAATTGATATTACTGATGCTAATGGAAAACAACAAATCCTACAGAAATTAGAAGAGTTAAAACTAAAAAAGAGAATAGAAGAAACGGAAAGAGGAAAATATAAAATTATTCAAAATGAGCATTACCATATAGGTATATTAGATGTTACTTCTAATAAAAATGCATATTTCATAACTGACAGTTTAGAGCATGATGCTTTTATACCTACCATTAATTTAAATAGAGGATTAGATGGAGACACTGTAAAGGTATATGTTTATAGAAGAAGAAATAACGACAAGTTTGAAGGTGAGGTAATAGAAATAATAAAAAGAGCAAAAACTGAATTTGTTGGTGTTTTGCAAATGAGTAAAAATTTCGGATTTGTAATACCGGATAACTATAAAATGTATGCCGATATTTTTATTTCTAAACAAAATATTAATGGTGCAATTGATGGTGATAAAGTACTAGCCACTATAACTGATTGGCCTGAAAATTCTAAAAATCCGTTTGGCAAAATTAAAACAGTTTTAGGTAAACCCGGTGAACATGATACAGAAATTCATTCCATTTTATTAGAGTATGGCTTACCATATAAATTTCCTTTAGAAGTTGAACTAGAAGCTGACAAACTGTCTACGGAAATTTCTTCGAATGAAATTGCTAAGCGTAGAGATATGCGTAAAACAACAACTTTTACCATAGATCCTAAAGATGCAAAAGATTTTGATGATGCTTTGTCTTTTAAAACCTTAGAAAACGGAAATTATGAAATAGGTATTCATATTGCTGATGTCTCTCATTATGTACAACCTGATACAATTTTGGAAGAAGAAGCTTATCAAAGGGCAACCTCTGTATATTTGGTGGATAGAGTAGTACCCATGTTGCCTGAAGTATTATCAAATGGAGTTTGTTCTTTACGTCCCAATGAGGAAAAATTAACCTTTTCAGCCGTTTTTGAAATGGACAATAAAGCACATATTATTAATCAATGGTTCGGTAGAACTGTTACCTATTCAGACCAACGGTTTGCTTATGAAGAAGCTCAAGAAATAATTGAAACAAAAAAGGACATCATTCCAAAAGAAATTTCTATTATAGGAGAAAGTTATACCGTTAAAAAAGAGATAGTTGAAGCCACCTTAAAATTAGATGAGCTAGCTAAAAAACTAAGAAAACGAAGGATGCAACAAGGTGCAATAACCTTCGATAGGGTTGAAGTGAAGTTTAATTTGAACGAAGAATCTGAACCTGTTGGAGTATATTTTAAAGAATCTAAAGATGCTAATAAACTTATTGAGGAGTTTATGTTATTAGCCAATAAAAAAGTAGCCGAATTTATTGGAAGAAATAAAAATGGATCTCCAACAAAAAACACTTTCATTTATAGAGTTCATGATGAGCCGGATACAGAAAAATTAGCTGGATTACAGCAAATCATCAATAAATTTGGATATAAAATTGACACTAAAACCAAAGAAACCACTTCAGATTCTTTGAATAAATTATTGAATGACGTGCATGGTAAACCTGAAGAAAATATGATTGAAACCTTAACTATTCGTTCTATGAGTAAGGCGGTTTATACTACAGATAATATTGGGCATTATGGATTAGCATTCGATTATTACAGCCATTTTACATCGCCAATACGTCGTTATCCAGACGTCATGACACACAGATTATTACAGCATTATTTAGATAGTGGTAAGTCTCCTAAAGCCGAACCATATGAAAAGAAATGCGAACATGCCAGTGAACGTGAAATGATGGCGGCAAAAGCAGAAAGAGATTCTATAAAGTATATGCAAGTTAAATATATGCAAGATCATCAAGATCAAGAATTTAAAGGTGTGATTTCGGGAGTTACTGAATGGGGTATTTATATTGAAATCATTGAAAATAAATGCGAAGGTATGGTCCGAACACGAGATATTAAAGATGATTATTATATATATGATGAAAAACAATATGCCTTAGTTGGACAAGCCACTAAAAATTTATTACAATTAGGAGATGAAGTAACAGTTAAAGTTAAAAACACAGATTTAGAACGTAAACATTTAGATTTCTATTTAATAAATGATTATTAGTAAATATATATATAGTTTTCTATTTTTATTATCCTCAGTTTTTATTGTTTCTGCACAAACGGATTATCCTATTTTAAATGAAATAGTAACTGATCAGGCTCAGATATTTTCTAAGGATCAACTAGTAGGTTTACGTGATAAATTAACAAAATTTGAATCAGAATCCACCAACCAGATCGTTGTACTTACCATTGATAATTTACATGAAGAACCCATTGAAACATTTGCTTATGAGGTTTTTAATAAAAATAATTTAGGACAAATAGAAAAAGATAATGGACTGTTAATTTTATTCGCCAAACAAGATAGAAAAGTCCGCATTGAAGTAGGAGGAGGCTTAGAACCTTATATAACAGATGCTTTTGCTAGAAGAATTATCGAAACCATCATGATTCCTGAGTTTAAAAATGAAGATTATTATAAAGGAATTGATAAGGCCACGGATGTAGTCATTGGGTTAATAAATACTAGTGATGCAAGAGAGGAATTTAGGCAACAGATAGAGAATGAGTCTAAAACCCCATGGTTCATTAAATTAATTTTTACTCTATTTACTTCAATTTTTATTAGCTTAGGAGTTTATTTTTTTTACAAAATTTATACTAATTTTATTGAAATATTTAGAGGAATATTTATTGGTAAATTAGGTGTTGCAAAATCAATTTTATTGATTATTTCTGCAACATTATCTTTGTTGATGATACTACCTTTTATTTTTATGCCAATGGCGGGAATGGTATTAATTAATGAAATAGACACGAGCCGTTTCAGTTTTTTAATTGATAATATTCAGTTTACAATAATAATATTTATTAGTATTCTTTTTGGACTAGCCATAGTATTAGCCTTGCTTAAAATATTAATCAAAGGAAAAGAAAATTTTAAACTCTCTTTTTTTAATACTGATGCTAAATATTATAGCAAAACATTTTCGTCAGGAGGTTCACATTCAATATCATCCGATAGTAGTTCATCATCATCATCTAATTCAAGTAGTTTCTCAGGAGGCGGAGGCAGCTCAAGCGGTGGTGGTTCCAGTGGTAGCTGGTAATAATAAAGCTTATCATTTGGTTATTTGTGCTCATTAGTTGTAAATTGCATTAAAATTAAAAATTATGAAACATTTATTATACTTATTTATGCTTTGCAGCACCATTTTTTATGCTCAAGACAGAACACAAAATTTAGGAGATTTTAACGAATTAAAAATTTTTAACGGATTAAGTGTAGATATTGAAAAGTCAGATAAAGCGTCTATAGAAATTTCAGGAGTAAAAACCAATAATGTTATTGTAAAAAATGTGAATGGAATACTAAAGTTATCTTTGAAATTTCCTGAAAGTTTTAATCCTGACAAAGTAAAGGTGAAAGTTTACTATAATCAAGATTTAGAAATTTTAGACGCCAATGAAGGTGCTGCTATTTTCTCAGAAGACCCTATTAAACAAGAAAGTTTAACAGTTAAAACACAAGAAGGGGCATATATTCGCATGTCAATTGAGGTTAAATATTTGTCTGTAAAGGCAGTAACAGGAGGAAGTATAAAGCTAACAGGAAATACTGTAAATCAAGATGTTGATGTTACTACCGGAGGTGTTTATGAGGCTTATGACCTAATTTCTGAGGATACTGATATTATTGCAGCATCAGGAGCTAATGCCCAAGTAAATGTGTCTAATCAATTAGAAGCTAAAGTTCGTTTTGGGGGTCGTATTTACTATAAGGGTAATCCAGAAAAGGTTAGTACTAGAAAGGTAATGGGTGGTATTATTATTAATAAAGGATAGGCTTTTGTTATTACTATAATTATTTAATTAGTACCTTTGTTTTTTAAAAATTAATAAGATGATAGCAACAACAATATTTTTAGGATGGTTAGGAGGACAAGAGGTTATTATTATAGCTATAATAGTTTTACTGTTGTTTGGTGGAAGAAAAATACCGGAATTAATGAAGGGCTTAGGTGGCGGAATAAAAGAGTTTAAAAAAGCCAGCAAAGAAGAAAAATCCGAAGAAGAGAAAGATAAAATTACTGACTAATTTACAACATTAATCATTATAAAAAAGACGCATCACATAAATTATATGATGCGTCTTTTTTGTGATTTAAAAAGGTATTATTCTTCCTTTCCTCTTTTCTTATTTTCTGCTTTTTTCATGGCCTCTCCAATTTGATTACTTGCTGAAAATGAAGCCACCATGTTATTTAGCATATCACTACCGGCTTGCGGTGAATTCGGTAATAAAATTAAATTAGAATTTGTGTGTTCACCAATAGATTGTAAGGTGTCGTAATGCTGAGTTACTACAATTAATGCAGAGGCTTCTTGAGAGTTGATACCTACTTTATTTAGTACTTCAACAGATTCCTCTAAACCACGAGCAATTTCCCTACGCTGATCTGCAATACCCTGTCCTTGTAGTCGTTTACTTTCGGCTTCAGCTTTGGCTTTTTCTACAATTAAAATTCTTTGTGCATCACCTTCATATTGTGCAGCTGTTTTTTCACGATCTGCAGCATTAATTCTATTCATTGCCACTTTTACTTGAGCATCAGGGTCAATATCAGTCACTAAAGTCTTGATAATATCAAAACCATAGTTCAACATGGCATCCTGGAGTTCAGTTTTAACGGCATTGGCTATATCATTCTTTTTTACAAAAACGTCATCCAATTTCATTTTTGGTACTTCGGCACGCACTACATCAAATACATAACTCGTAATTTGATCATGTGGATATTCTAATTTATAAAATGCTTCATAAACCTTATCTTTAATAATAACATATTGCACAGAAACCTTAAGTTTTACAAAAACATCATCTAATGTTTTAGTTTCAACGATTACATCTAATTGTTGAATTTTTAAACTTACTTTACCTGCAATTTTATCAAAAATTGGAATTTTTAATTGAAAGCCCGAATGCCTGATACTTTGAAATTTACCAAACCTTTCAACTATAGCAACAGTTTGTTGTTTTACGATAAATATTGATGCAAAAAATATTAATAATCCGATAAAAATATAAGGCATATAACCTAAGAACACTTCCATAATTTTTTAGTTTTTATTTTATTAACTGTTTTAAGTGGTTAAAGTTAATGATTAAAAAATATATTACTTAATTTTGATAAAATTAGTTTTATAAAAATGAAAAAAATAATAGGTATTATTTTATCAATAATTACGGTTATAATTATTGGCTATTTTTTATTTGTGTATTATGCAACTTTCAGTGATGGATTCAGATCTGGAGAACTGATAAAAATAAGCCATAAAGGGGTATTATTTAAAACTTGGGAAGGAGAAATTAGTCAAGGTGTATCAGAATCTCAACGTTTTAGTTTTTCTGTAGAAAGTTCAGACAAAGAGGTTATAGATCTATTAATAGACCTACAAGGACAAGAAGTAAAACTGACCTATATAGAACGCTTTGCAACATTCCCCTGGTTGGGAGATACTAAGTATTACGTAACCAAGGTGGAAAGAACGAAGATAGAGTAACCTTTTAGAATTGTAATACGAGTTTTTTAATAAGGATACCTTTGTCAGTCTTTAATTTTAAATAATACAAGCCATCACTAAGTGATTCTAAAGCTAAATGCTTTTTGTTAGATAGATTGGTAAATTCTTTTAATTTTTTACCATTAACTGCATATATTTCAATTTTTTCTAAGCTCAGATTTCCTGTATTATTTAAAAATATTTTTCCGGTACTAGGATTAGGGTAAACAGAAAGGCTGTGTGCTATATTTTGATCATTTAACGCAAGCACTTGTTGAAGTGTAAATTTAAAAGTTCCAACAATTTGATTTGAAAAAGGAGCGGTATTTTCTAAACTACTTATGTTTTGTGCGGGGTTAGTATCATCATTATCCGAAGCATAAGTTGTACCATTGTCTGTACCTGCGTCTGTGGCATGTACATCTATAGTAATTGACTGTTGCCAATCATTATTATTATCAGTCATTTTTAAATTATTTACTTGAGCCACCCAATCTGGACTTGGAGCAATCATTGTAATTAAACTAACCAAAGGAAAATTCATATCAAACTCAATATCATTAATAGTAATTGTTCCGGGACCGGTATTTAATCCGGAGCCTTCAATGATTTTATAAGTGTTACCATTAGATATACTTGCATTTATTTCTTGTGTAATAGTGGTATTGTTCCCATTTTCAGCAACTTGTTCTACACCATCAGTAGCTGGTTGACCAATTTCAAAAAAGGAAATCGTATTGTTATGACTTGCACCAATTAATGCCGACCAATGGGCTAATCCGGTAGGATAATCTGTTGAGTGAGTTGAGCTACTCCAATTACTTATAAATTCAATTTTATAAACAGCTTTTTGAGCGTGTGAAGGAATCCAAAAAAGTAAACAAAGTCCAAAATAAAAAAATTGTTGTAACATAGTTTGAATAGTTAGGGGTGTCTATCTAATGGTAGACGTTCTAACTTTCAATTACTTACAAATTTTATCATCCCGCAAGGTTTTCAAAACCTTGCAGGTATTAAATGTGTCCAAACTATAGCTACAAGGTCAAAAAAAGACCTTGCCAGCTAATTCAGTTAACCTCTAGAGGCTCTCAAAAGCTTTCCTATTCTTTTAATGGTTTCTTTTTTTCCGATAAGCTCCATAATATCATACAGGTGAGGGCCTTGCATAGCACCTACCAAACTTAATCGCAGTGGTTGCATTACTTTACCAAAGCCTAAATCTTTAGATGTTATCCACTCTTTTATAACATTTTCCAAATTTTGGGATGAAAAATCATCAACGGGTCTTAATACCTCAACCAATTCATTCATTATCGAGTCAGTTTCCACTTTCCATGATTTTTTCACGGCTTTTTCATCGTAAGTTATAGGTGCTTCAAAAAAGTAACATGATAAATTCCAGAAGTCAGAAATAAAAGTTGCTCTTTCTTTGATTAAGGAAATGATTTTTATAACATAGCTCATTTCAAGTTGAACTTTAGACGCTTTCAAGGATTCTAAAAATAAATCTGCCAACGCTTTATCACTTTTTAATTGTAAATATTGATGGTTAAACCATTTTGCTTTTTCAGGATTAAATTTGGCACTAGCTTTGCTAACATGTTCTAAACTAAATACTTTAATCAATTCTTCTAAGGAATATATTTCTTTTTCAGAACCATTACCTTCGTTCCAACCTAATAAAGCTAACATGTTTACTACTGCTTCAGGAAAATAGCCGTCCTCTTTGTAACCACGTGAAACATCATCTTGGTCTTGCCATGCTAATGGAAAAACAGGAAACCCTAATTTATCACCATCTCGTTTACTCAATTTACCCTTACCTTCTGGTTTTAAAATCAATGGTAAATGTGCAAATTCTGGAGCTTTCCAGTCGAAAGCTTTGTATAATAAAACGTGTAAAGCCAGTGAAGGAAGCCATTCTTCTCCACGAATTACATGGCTTATTTCCATCAAATGATCATCTATTATATTAGCCAAGTGGTAAGTGGGCATTCCATCTGATTTGAAAAGAATTTTGTCATCTAATACATTGGTATCAATAGTAATTTCTCCTCTAATAATATCGTTTAATATTAATGTTTCATTTTCGGGAGATTTAAATCGTATTACAAACTTTTCTCCTGCATTTATTCGTAGTTGGACTTCATCCGCGTTAAGCGATAAAGAATTATCTAATTTTAATCTGTTATGCCAATTGTAAATAAAAGTTTTGCCTTTAGTTTCATGATCCTTTCTATGAAAATCTAATTTTTCAGCAGTGTCAAAAGCATAATACGCTTGGCCTGAATTTATCAATTTATCAATAAATTTTTTATAAACACCCTTTCGTTCAGACTGTCTATAAGGACCAAATTCACCGCCTATATTCGGGCCTTCGTCAAAAGGTATATTTAACCATTTTAATGAATCAACAATATATTGTTCTGCTCCTTCAACATATCTATTTTGATCTGTATCTTCAATGCGCAAAACAAAAGTGCCTTTATGTTTTTTAGCGAATAAATAATTAAATAATGCCGTTCTAACACCTCCAATATGTAATGGACCTGTTGGACTGGGAGCAAATCTTACGCGTACTTTGTTAATCATTTTGTTAAAATTAGAGTGCAAAGATAGTATTTGACAATGAAAATAGTATTTTTGAGTTCAATTATGTTTTACTTAAGATTCCGGATTAAGCTGTAAAGGTCAACAAAACTGCTACGAATAGAGTCTAAGATTAAATTGATAAATGATAAATAAAATCACAATTACTTTTATAGTGCTGTTAGTTTCTTTAAATGGCTTTACCCAAAATGAAAAAGTTGAAATTTCTAACCGTGAATTAAGAAAGGGGCGACCAAACTATATTGGAATTACAATGGGCTTAGGTGGTGCAAGTTTAAGAGATTTTGCAACTTCTCCGCTATTTTATTATGGCACCCCTTTTTATTTATCGTTGTCAAATATTAGATATGATGATAAAAGAGAATCTGAAAAGGGCTTCAGCTATACTTTTGGTAATTACAACAGTAATTTTAACAACCATTCGGACATTAGCAAAGTTTATACTTTTTCGCTCTTCTATTCGCAACTATATCAACTAAATAATTGGAGTTCTGATAAATGGAATGTAAAAATCGGAGGATTATTTAATACTACTGCTAATCTTAGAGTTAATAGGTCGTTTATGAATAATGAGATAGGCTATGAAATAATTCCAACTTTATTTGGCTCCATTAAAGTAACAAGAGATATAAGCCGATATAAAACTAAAACTAAAATTTTTTTGTTTATTAAATATCAATTAAAGCCAAAATCGAGAAACTTAGCTTTTAAAGTTAATGTGGGATTATTAAATAGTGCTTATAGAAATGGATTTGTATATACTGGGCAATCGTATATTTTAAACAAGCCAAAAGCTTTTGACGATTATCAATTTAAATTTTTTTCCGGGTTTAGAATGAGTACTGTTTTAGATTATACTGTTGCATTGAAAAATAAGAATAAAATACAGTTTTCTTATTTATGGGATGCTTATAAAACAGGTGGCGACATTAATAAATTCGAAATGGCTCAACATATGTTTAAGTTCACACTGCTATTTAATACCAATAATAAATAATTATGAAAATGTTAGTAGCTTTTATGGCATTACCTTTACTCTTTTCTTGCGAAAATGTCTTGTTTGAAGAGGATATGGCATCAGCTAATCCTAAAGTTAATTTTAACTATCTATGGGATCAATGCAATGAAAAATATTCATATTTCGAATTAAAAAACATCAATTGGGATGATGTAAAAACTAAATACGAGGCAAAATTATATGATGGTATGTCTCAAGATTCCTTATTTAACGTGTTAGGGGCAATGTTATCAGAATTAAAAGATGACCATACCAATCTAATTTCTAACTTTAATGTTTCTCGCTTTGGAGTAAAATATTTAGGTCAAGACAATTTTGATTGGCGAATTATTGAAGATCATTATTTGAATCGAGATTATTATATTTCCGGACCATTCAAACATAATTTTATTGAGAATGGAGAAATTGGTTATATTCGTTTTGCTTCATTTCCTGGTACAGTTGATGATGCCAATTTAGGATTTGTTTTAAACAGATATAAAAACACAAAAGGACTTATTTTAGACTTAAGAGAAAATGGAGGTGGAGCAGTTCGCGATGTGTTTAATTTACTAAGTCGGTTTGTTGAAAGTAAGACCTTGGTTAATTATTCAAGAATAAAAACTGGACCGGGACATAATGATTTTTCAGAAGATAAGCCGGTTTATGTTACTCCTTATGAGGGTATAAGATATAAAAATAAAGTAGCCGTTTTAACTGATAGAGGTACGTATAGTGCGGGTTCTTTTACTTCACTTGCAACAAAAGCACTGCCAAGTATGATTCTTATTGGAGATACAACCGGAGGTGGACTCGGTTTACCAAACGGAGGGCAACTCCCCAATGGATGGCATTATAGATTTTCTATTACACAAGCTTTAACATTGGATAAAAGTCCGGATTATGAAAACGGAGTTCCTCCAGATATTAAAGTCCTTTTTAATTGGAATGATTTAACTAAGGATGAAATTATAGAACGCACAATCTTAGAGTTACAATAAATTTTGTAGTTTAAAGGTTTAGAGTATAGAACATAAGAAGAAATAATATTGAACAACTTTAACAACATACAACATAAATTACAAGAGTTCATTAAAAAATACTATACTAATGAACTCATTAAGGGCATTATTCTATTTTCCGCCTTCGGCCTGTTGTATCTTATTATTACCTTATTTATAGAATATTTTTTATGGCTAGCACCCAACGCAAGAAGTGTTCTATTCTTCGTGTTTATAGGTGTTGAGCTAAGCTTACTTATTAAGTTTATAGCCATCCCTATTGGTAAATTATTTGGTCTGCAAAAAGGGATAACAGAAACAGATGCTTCTAAAATCATTGGTGATCATTTTTCAGAAGTAGATGATAGACTTATTAATGTTTTGCAATTGAATCAAAATATAGAGCATTCAGAATTATTATTGGCAAGTATTGAACAGAAATCGGCGGTATTGCGGCCTATTCCCTTTAAGAATGCTATTAATTTTAAAAGCAATACAAAATATTTAAAGTATTTATCTATTCCATTGTTGATTTGGTTGTTTGCTTATCTTACGGGGAACAATTCCATTTTTAATGAAAGCTTACATAGGGTAGTTAATTATAAAACGGCGTATGAACCTCCCGCTCCTTTTTCATTTCTGATTATGAATGATACCTTAGAAAGCATTGAAGGTCTACCTTTTAATTTATTGGTAAGGACTGAAGGAGATTTTATTCCTGAAAACATAAACATAAATTTTAATAATGAAAAATATCTATTAAAGGATAATAATGGACTGTTTTCTTATGCATTTGGAAATTTAAAAGAACCCATTTCTTTTTATTTAGAAGCCAATGGCGTGCGATCTAGATCATATCAGTTGGTTGTGGTAGAAATACCGTCGGTTACCGGTTTTGAAATGCAGATGAATTACCCTGCTTACACTAATAAAAGAGATGAACGGATAAAAAATACTGGAAACGCGGTAATTCCTGAAGGCACAAAGATAACTTGGAATATTACTACAAAATCGACAGATTCGATGAGGTTTGTAAGCGAGCGTATTGAGGTGATAGGTTTAAAATCAGATCATATTTTTTCAATTACAAAACAGGTTAAAAATAAATTGAACTATCAGGTTACCACATCAAATATAAATTTAAAAGATTATGAAAAACTGAATTATACTATTGAAGTTATAAAAGATGAACATCCAAAGATTACCATAAAATCAGATATAGATTCTGTAAGCAGAGGAGCGGTGCAATTTGCTGGGCAGTTGAGTGATGATTATGGATTAAAAAGATTGCAATTGGTTTATTATTTTGAAGATGATAAAGAAACTATAATTAAACAACCTATTAAGATTAATCGGTCAACCTTTGAAGAGTTCTATTATGTTTTTGCACCTGAGAATTTAAAGATAGATCAAGGAAAAGCCTATGAGATGTATTTTGAGGTTTTTGATAATGACGGGATTAATGGAAGTAAATCTACTAAAAGTAAACGATTTACATATTATAACAAAACCCAACAAGAAATTACAGATGATTTGTTAAAAGAGCAAAAGAAAACGCTTGAAGAATTAAATAAGACGACCAAAGACACAGAAAAGTTAAGTAAGGAATTGGATGAATTCTCCAAAAAAATTAAAAAGAAACCAGAACTGAATTGGAATGATAAGAAAGAATTAGATCAATTTTTAAAACGACAAGAGCAATATCAAGAAATGCTTGAGAAAAATACTGAGCAGCTCAAGGAAAATTTGGACGAACAAGAAATGAATAATGAAGACACTTCTATTAAAGAGAAAAAAGAAGAACTTAAAAAACGCATAGAAGAGGCACAAGAATTACAAGAAAAGAATGACTTATTGGAGCAATTGAAGAAGGTGTCTGAAAAATTAGATAAAGAACAAATGTTAAATAAGCTAGATAAATTAAGCGAACAAAATAAACAAGAAAAACGCTCTTTAGAAAGGTTATTAGAATTGTCTAAGCGGTTTTTTGTAGAAAAAAAGGCAGTTCAGATTTCTAAAAAATTGGATTCATTATCTAAAAAACAAGAAAATCAATCTGAAAAGGAGCAGAATAAAGCAAAAGATCAAAAAAAATTAAATGAACAATTTGATGACATAAAAAAGGATCTTAATGAGTTGAATAAGCAAAATAAAAATTTGGCTCAACCCATGACTTTTCCAGACACAAAAACAGATGAAAAGGCTATTGAAGAATTAATGAAACGGGCTGAAGATAAATTAGAGGAACAAAACGCAGAGGATACGGAAAAAAATAAGTCTAATCAAAAAGAAAAACTAAAAAAAGAAGCTAAGCTTAATCAAAAGGCTGCGTCAAAAAAAATGAAGCAATTAAGTAAAAAGATGAACGGAGCTATGATGGAGATGCAGGGAGAAATGCTTCAGGAAAACATAGATGACTTAAAGGCGATTTTAGAAAATTTGTTGACTTTTTCTTTTGACCAAGAGCAATTGTTAATGTCTTTTGATGGGGTTGATGCTGCTCATGCTGAATTTCCTAAAAAATTGAAGAAGCAGCAAATCATCAAAGAAAATTTTGAACATATTGATGATAGTTTGTATACACTTTCTTTACGTCTACAAAAGTTATCCTCTAAAATTCAGAAAGATTTAACAGAAGCACACTATAATTTGGGGAAATCTCTCGAAAATATTGCGGAAAACCGAATACATGAAGGCAGATCTAATCAACAATACACCATGACTGCAGCTAATAATTTGGCAGACATGTTAAGTGATATGTTAAATAGTATGCAAAACCCCAAGATGGGAGATGGAAAAGGTAAGGGTAAAGGCCAATCTTTTAGCTTACCTGATATTATTAAAAAACAAGGGGAATTAAAGAAAAAAATGGAACAAGGATTAAAGGACGGGGAGGATAAAGGTGAAAAGAAGGGTAAAAATGGAGAACCTAAAAAAGGAGGCGAAGGAGGCACTGAAAAAATGAGTGGAGAACAGTATCAAATCTATCAAGAGCAAAATGCGTTAAAAGAAGCTTTAAAAGAAATGATGGCCAAAGAAGGTAAGCATGGTGCCAAGGGGCAAAGGGCGATTAAACAGATGGAGGCTCTGGAGAAACAGTTATTGGATAAAGGGTTTAACAATCAGGTTTTACAGCAAATGCTACAATTGGAGCATGAGTTATTGAAACTAGAAAATGCAACTTTAGAGCAGGGTAAAGACAATAAAAGAAAATCCAATACCAGTCTTAAGGAATTTGATCAACGAAATATACCAAAGATTAAGGGAGATACCATCTACTTTAATAATAGCGAAATTTTAAACCGCAAACCGCTACCCTTGCGGAATGATTATAAAAGGAAGGTGCAACAATATTTTAAAGAGAAGGTAAATAATGATTGAATTTAATTTTCAAAAAAAATTCACTTTTAATTATCAAGACTTGTTAAGTGATTGGATATCAAGAGCTATAGTGTCGGAAAAACATAAGGAAGGAGATCTTAATTATATCTTTTGTTCTGATGACTATTTACTTGAGTTAAATATTAAACATTTGAAACACAATACGTTAACGGATATTATTACTTTTGATTATAGTCTTTCAAAACTGATAAACGGTGATATTTTTATTTCAATTGATAGGGTCCGTGAAAATGCCACAATATATAACATTTCATTTGAAGAAGAACTACACCGAGTTATGATTCATGGTATACTTCACTTATGTGGATATACAGATAGGGAGAAAGAAGAAAAGGACATAATGCGTAATAAAGAGGATTATTACCTATCTTTGCGAACTTTTTAGCAGGATTTAAATGATGTTGATAAAACTTATCTTGCTCAATGGTGTAAGGAGGTATTTCTTAATTATATTTTAACAATGTTCCACGTGAAACGTTTTTGCTAATGCACAAAATTTCTTAAATTTTATAATGAGTATTTTTGAAAACACATATGATGTAATAGTGGTTGGTGGTGGTCATGCTGGTAGTGAGGCTGCTGCTGCTAGTGCCAATTTGGGTGCAAAGACATTGTTGATTACAATGAATTTACAAAACATTGCTCAAATGAGTTGTAATCCCGCTATGGGTGGAATCGCAAAAGGACAAATTGTACGTGAAATTGATGCTTTAGGGGGTTATAGTGGTATCGTTTCTGATAAGTCGGCTATTCAATTTAAAATGTTGAACAAATCAAAGGGTCCTGCTATGTGGAGTCCAAGAGTTCAAAGTGACCGAATGCGTTTTGCTGAGGAATGGAGATTGATGCTAGAGCAAACTGAAAATTTAGATTTTTTTCAGGACATGGTTAATGGTTTGATTGTAGAAGATGGTGTAATTAGTGGAGTTAAAACTACGTTGGGGTTGACTATTAAATCGAGATCTGTTGTGTTAACTGCAGGTACATTTTTAAATGGGTTAATTCACATAGGTGATAAAAATTTTGGAGGTGGTAGGGCTGGAGAAAGTGCTTCTATCGGGATAACTGAAGATTTAGTTAAATTTGGCTTTAAGTCTGGAAGAATGAAAACGGGTACACCACCTAGAGTTGATGGTAGATCATTAGATTATTCTAAAATGACGGAGCAGCCAGGAGACGACATTCCAGAGAAATTTTCATATACTAATATAACAAAGCCGTTAAGCTTACAGCGTTCATGTTATATGACTTATACCAGTCAAGAAGTACATGATTTGTTACGAACTGGTTTTGATAGATCTCCTATGTTTAATGGTCGAATAAAAAGTGTAGGACCTAGGTATTGTCCATCTATTGAGGATAAGATTGATCGTTTTGCAACAAAGGATAGACACCAGTTATTTATTGAGCCTGAAGGTTGGAATACGGTTGAGGTTTATGTAAATGGATTTTCAACGTCATTACCAGAGGATATTCAAGCAAAGGCTTTGCGTAAGGTGGCTGGATTTGAACATGTAAGGTTCTTTCGTTTTGGTTATGCTATTGAGTATGATTATTTTCCTCCTACACAATTAACACACACTTTAGAAACTAAATTGGTACAGAATTTATTTTTTGCCGGACAAATAAATGGAACTACAGGTTATGAAGAAGCGGCGGCTCAAGGATTAATGGCCGGTATCAATGCGGCTTTAAAAATTCAAGAAAAAGCTCCTTTTTTATTAAAGCGAAATGAAGCTTATATTGGCGTGTTAATAGATGATTTGATTACCAAAGGTACGGAAGAACCGTATAGAATGTTTACCTCAAGAGCGGAGTATCGAACATTATTAAGGCAAGACAATGCCGATTTAAGGTTAACGCCTTTATCTTTTAAATTAGGATTGGCGTCTCAAGAGCGGATGAACCGTGTGTTAGAAAAACAGGAAAAGACAGATGCTTTTGTCGCTTATTTACGAGAGACAAGCATCAAGCCGGAAGATGCAAATCCTATTTTGAGCAATAAGGAATCTGCGGTAATTGCTCAATCAATGAAAATGTTTAAGATTGCAGCCAGACCGCAAATTGATTTTAATGATGTGCGTCAGTTTCCTGGGGTTAATGATTTTATTATTGATAATAACATAGACAATGAGATTGTTGAACAAGCTGAAATTCATGTTAAATATGCGGGATATATAGAAAAGGAAAAGAACAATGCAGATAAACTAAATCGGTTAGAAAATATATTTATACCTTCTGATTTCGATTACCATAAGGTTAAATCCTTATCGCATGAAGCTAGAGAAAAGTTAAGTACAATTCAACCCACAAGTATATCACAGGCCAGTCGTATTTCAGGGGTTTCACCCAGCGATGTTTCCGTGTTATTGGTTTATTTGGGTAGATAAATGATAGTTCCACGTGAAACAAATTACTAAAACAGTTACAAAGGATAACAATTTAGGAGATGAGGTTGTTTTAAAGCAATATTTATCGTTTTCAGGGATTGTTGTTGTTCTTTTGCCAATTTTATTTTTAATTTTGTTGTTGAATCTTTTCAATAGTTATTTTGCCTTTTTATTTTTAATATGTGCTCCTATTTTAGGAATGAATTTCGAATATGTGATTTGTAAGAGCTATCAAAATCGAAGAATATTTAGGACATTTAATTTCCCTCTTTATTCCCAAAACAAATCAATATTGTATCCTGAATATATTACTATAATGCGTCAAGGTTCTTTAGACGGAACAGGAAGCTATTCAAAAAGCAAATGAGTTATCAAAATTACTAAATGTTAGGATTAATAATACTTTAAAAACATAGTTCCACGTGAAACAAATTGACAGATCCCCAATTAATGATAGTAACTTAAAACCATTTATTGCGTGTAGAGATTATACTGTTTCACGTGAAACCTTTTCAATTTTTATAGATGAAATAAATGAGTTGTTGATTACTACGCCTCAACCGATAGAAGAGGAGTTAGGCAAGTATTATGAAAGTGAAGATTACATTTCGCATTCAGACACAAAGAAATCGTTGGTGGATAAGTTGTACCAATGGGTTAGAAATTTTACCATCAAAAAGAAAGTGAAATTGATCAATTCATTTGACAATGAGGAAAAATCAATTTTAGATGTTGGTATGGGT
Organism: Flavobacteriaceae bacterium UBA2765; assembly: GCA_002352665.1. GTDB lineage: Bacteria > Bacteroidota > Bacteroidia > Flavobacteriales > Flavobacteriaceae > Aureibaculum. Next base: position 11,744 of record DEIV01000033.1, on the reverse strand, counting down.
ACAGGCGATTTTTTAAGTGCTTGTCAAAATAATGGTTGGCAGGTTACGGGTATAGAGCCTAATGAAAAAGCAAAGGCAATAGCCAATTCAAAACTTAAACTTAAAACACAACATATTTTTAATAGTATAACAGATCTGCAGCTCAGTACTCAACAATCGGCACCTAGCACTTATGATGTAATTACCATGTGGCATGTGTTAGAACATGTGCCAAATTTAACAGCGTATATATCACAGTTAAAATCGCTTTTAAAAACCAACGGCACTTTAATTGTTGCCGTTCCAAATTTTAAAAGTTATGATGCAAAGTATTATAAAGAGTTTTGGGCAGCTTATGATGTACCAAGACATTTATGGCATTTTTCTAAAAAAGCTATTACTGAACTTTTCCTAAAAGAAAATATGGAAGTAGTAAAAATATTACCTATGAAATTTGATTCATTTTATGTGAGCCTACTTTCGGAAAAATATAGAACGGGAAGATCAAACTTATTTAAAGCTTTTTTTATAGGATGGCGATCAAATTTTCAAGCAAGATCAACTAAAGAATATTCTTCTCATATTTATGTCATCAAAAATAAGTAATTTACTTGCTGTACATGGAATAGGTTATTTATCAATTGGAGTTAATTATAGAAATTCTTAAAACTGTAAAGGTTATACCATTTTAAAAAGATATTAATTAAGATCTGGCTGCATTCTTAAACATATGGATGGAATGTTACCTAAACGGATCTTTTTTTCTGTTTTAAGCAGCTTTAAGACGTTTGTTTAGGTTTTACAACAATTCCCACACTCTCAATAGAAATCATCATTTATACCGCTTATTATGAGCTGGGGTTTAATAATTTTTATTTATAATAATATTTATAGTGATAGTTCTTATTTATAATAAATTTTTTCGCCTGAACACAAGACTATTTTTATATATTTGCCAAAAATTATAAAACAATAAAAATGAAGAGAATATTTATTTTATTAGCATTTGTAGCTTTGTTAACTTCATGTACACAACAAACAAAAATTGCTTATGTTGATGTGGAAGAATTAATGAAAGAATATAAAGGCACTAAAGAAGCAGAGGCTACTATGAAAGTGAAATCTGAGAAATTAAAGGCTGAATTGGATAGTTTAGTGGGTGGATGGCAGAATAGAGCTAGAATTTATCAAGAAAAATCGCAAGGTATGTCTAATAAAGTTAGAGCAGAACGAGAACAAGTGCTTATGCAGGAGCAACAACAAATAAACCAACGTCAGCAAACTATTCAACAACAAGTGCAGGCTGAAGGACAGAAAAGTCTAGAGGCTCTGTCTAGGGAAATTAACGACTTTGTTAAAAATTATGCTATAGAAAAGGGCTATAATTTCGTTTTAGGTACTACTGGAGATAATGGCACCGTGATGTATGGTGAGGAAAAAGCTGATATTACTGACGATGTTTTGGTACAATTAAACAAATCTTATAAAGCCAAAGAGTAGCGAAAACACAATAACAATTGATAACTTTAGCCTGATAAATTTTTTTATTAGGCTATTTTTTTGTAAAAAACATTTCTTGCTAATACTTAAATATAAAAACTATCGTTATTAAAGCTCTAACCAAGCTTAAACTTAATAATGAAAAATATTTCTTTCTTAGTAATTATCTGGTTTCTTTCGACATCAATATTTGCTCAAACATCTCAAAGTAAATATTTGATTAAATATTTAGAAACTAATACTTCTCAACCCGATTATGGAGTTACTTTCTTAAATGATAATCAATTTATTTATAAATCTCCTAATACAGATAAAATTAATTTGGATAGTGAAAAACTTTCTCCCTCCAATTTATTTATAGCAACCATTGGCATAGAAGGAGACGTAACTGAAAAAAGACAAATTCAAGGTCTACCTACTGATAAGATTACTAAAACCGGAGCGGCATATAGCAATGATTTAAAGACAGTTTATTTTTCTGCTAAAAAATACAGAAAAAAACCAAAAAGAAATGATAAGGAACAATTGTTTATGGCTGATGTAGATGCGGATGGAAATTGGAGTAACATTACTAAATTACCTTTTTCAAATATCAAATATTCTTTTGGAGAACCTGCATTAAGCAATACTGGTAATATATTATATTTTACTTCTGATATGCCTTCAACTTTAGGTGGAGCGGATCTTTTTAAGATAGAGATTAAAAATGACGGTAGCTTTGGTGAACCTCAAAATTTAGGAGCAACCATTAATACAAGCAAACATGAAGTTACTCCTTATATTTCTAAAGATAATATGTTGTATTTCTCATCTAATGGTCATGCAGGATCATTTGGAGGTTTAGACGTATATGTTAGTGATATCAGCAGTAATAATCCAACTGAACCTATCCATTTAGATGCTCCTATTAATAGTGTTAATGATGATTTTGCCTTTATTATAAATGATAATAATAATAGAGGATATTTTTCTTCAAATAGATTACAAGGTAAAAACAACCATGATATCTATTCTTTTTTAGTTGAAGCTATTGCTAAAGACAAAGAGTGTATTCAAGCTATTACCGGTATTGTAAAGGATAAAGAATCTGATGAGGTGATTAAAGAAGCTATCATTACGTTGTTCGATGAAGATAATAATGAAATAGAACAAGTAAAAACAGATGTTGATGGTGCTTATAAACTTACATTAGAATGTAATAAAATGTACACATTAAAAGCATCAGGCGAAACGTATAATACAGAAGAACACATTGTAAATACTGCCAATTATTTAGAAGCACCAACATTAGAAGCTAATAAATTTTTAACCAAAAACACTGATTTAGTAGGCGAAAATGTAGAAACAGTTATTGCCGAGGTTGATCAAAAGAAAGAAGAAACGGTTATTGAAGAGACTATCGAGCAGAATATTGAGGAAGCCACAGACGCTCCTAAAGAAGAAGCTGTACAAAATGTAGTCGGAACTGATAATATGGCTACTAATGATACCGAGGAAGAAGAGCAAGTTGTTGATGAAGCTATGGCTAACAATGAAGTTATAAAAGAAGAAGTTGTTACTCATGTTGAAGAAGTCGTGGCGGAAGAGGAAGTTACTAATACTACTATTGAAGAAGATGAAGCAACGATTAATGCAGTATATTTTGGTTTTGATAAATTTAATATTACAACCAAAGCAGCTAAAGAATTAGATAAGTTAACAACCATCTTAAAAAATAATAGCACCATTCATATAGAAGTGGCTGCCTATACAGATTCAAGAGGTAGTAGTGCATATAATTTAGGATTATCTAAACGTAGAGCCGAAGCGTCAGCTGATTATTTAGTAGCACAAGGTATTGATAGAAGCAGAATTACTACCATAGGACATGGTGAAAGCAAAATGGTTAATAAATGTATTGACGGTATTGAATGTAGTGAGGCAGCTCATGAAAAAAATAGAAGAACGGAATTCTCTTTTATCAATGCTCAAGCCACAACAGAAACCTTTGATAGTAAGCCCTCTGAATCTGTAACAAAAACAGAACAGTATGAAACTCAAGAGGAATCAGTTGAAGTAGTATCTTCAGAAGTTGAAGAGACAATTGAAGTTGAAGAGATCATAGACTCTAATGCAAATCAAGAAGTATCTTCTTCAGATGAAAGCTTTACTGAAATAGGTGATGAACAATTAAAGCTTACGAGTTCAACGGAAGAGGTTACTGATGCGTCAATTGAGACCGACAATATATCCGATAAGGAAGTTCAAAATACGGTGGAGGAGCATATTGAAAGTACGGATGAATTATCTTCTGAAAACAATATTACAAATGAAGTGAAATTAGATGATATTAAGATAGAAGATCAACCCAAAATAGAAGAGACAATAGCTGAAAAAATAGTCGAAGAACCTACTTCTGAACAAGTTGAATCCACAGAACAACCAATACGTTCTGAAATGGGATCCTCTGAAGCAGAACGTAATGAATTTAATGAATTATTAGCACAAGCAGAAGAAGAAAGGAATCAAGAAGTACTAGAAAAAAATGTGACAGATTCCAATAATAATAAAGTTGATCAGTCCCTTGCTACTACAGACAAAAAAAAAATTAACAATACTACAGACCCCAATGAATTATTAGCCCAATTAAAAGCAAATAGTGCTAACCAGAAAACAGAAAATCCTTCTATTGAAGATAAAGTAGAAATTACGCCAACAGTAAAAGAAGTTAAAGCTAAAGTAAACGATGAAACCATCATAGCCGTACGCTCTGTTACTGTTAAAGCCATGCAGAGCAAAAGAGGTAAGTATATAGAAACGCAAAAGGCAAAAAAAATTCAAGCACTTAGGGTAACCTTTAGGGTACAAGAAAATTTTTTAGCAACCTTGGGTTATAAAGATGCTTATGTGGTGATACTATCGCCTGAGGGGAAAGTTGTAAATGAGAAAGGTGTATTTACTTTAGCAGATGGTAGTGATCAAGGATATACAGATGATACTACTATTTATTATAACAATCAAAGTATGAAAGTAGTTATGTTTATTGATAGAATAGTACATAAATTTACCAAAGGTGCATATAAAGTAAATATATTTATTGAAGGAAATTTAGTTGGTTCTAATACGATGAAATTGGTGAGCTAAAAATTACATTAAAATATACACCCCAAAAACGGCCACTAAAAAATATACTGCAATGGTCATTGCCCCTGCATAATCTTTTGCAATCCTTTGTCCGAATAATAAGGCTAACAATACTTTTGAAGCTATAACTGCAGCATAAAGACCAATAGTGCTAGTTCTTGATATATATATCTCAACTATACCCGCTATACATAATAGCCCTACAATGAGTTCGCTTATCATAATGACACCCAGCATGAGTGGAACGCTATTTTTTAGAAAAGTCTTGCTAAAATGTTCTTTTAAAAAGGATAAATTCCCTTTCCAATCGCTTAATTTATCAATACCAGATTGTAAAAAAGTAATCAGTAAAAAAACAAGAATTAATATTTGTGGTGCAAATTTAGTGGCAGTTTGATATAAATGTTCCATTGAATCTCAGTTTATTTTCAAAGATACAAAGCTAAATTTAAAAAGCACAACCAGAAGGTAAAGGCTGTTGTTGCTCTAATGCTATTGCAAAATCTTTTTCTGTAGTAAAGGTTGTAAACCCGCTATCTACAGAACCTTTATACGTTTCAGTTCCATAACCAGAAGTATTCATATGGGCACGAACAATCACAATTTGATCTATAGCAATAGCTACAATTCCTCCAGAACGAATAAAAGGCTGTTCATTTACATGACTGTGACCTAAAACCAAGCTGTACGAAGTCCCCTGACTTCGTACAACAACCAATCACAGATAACATAATGCTTAATATTTTAAATCTTTTTTTGTGTTAATTACTGGATTATCATAATGTATATGTTACTCATAATAATACCTATTTTGATAGAAAAGTGCGAAGTCTGAGGACATTCGCACAAAGCTTACGCATAAAAAAACCACAACTTTCGCTGTGGCTCTAATTTTTATTTTAATAATCTTATTACCAAATTATTCATTTAAATACTTAATATTTCATTTTTAAGAAAGTCTTTTGCTTTAAAAAAAGAAATGAAAGAAGTTATTAAAGTAATTATTAACACAACAAATGATATGATTAATATCCCAATCATTTTCGGATAAAAAAAGATTAAAATTAAAAAGAGGAACATCAAACCAAAAGTCAGGATTAACGTATAAATAACTCTATCTAACAAAACATAACTAATCTCGATTTTATCAGTTAAAAATTTCAATTCATAATAATAATTTAAGCTGGACTTTCTCTTCCCTGAAAAAGGGAAAGATGATTTATATTTTGGATAAACAGAAATATTAACGTCAGAATTTTCAATAATATTTAATTTCTCGTTATTAAATATTAAGTTTTTAATGCGATTTGAATCTTCCGAATTAATTTGTAATATTTTTTTACTAACCACCATTGCTATAACTACCTTCTAATATAAGTTGGTGTGTATTTTTTTCTATCTCGATACTTTGCTTTTTTTAGATTAACAGTTGGTGGTTTATTGAAACGAATTTCTAAATTACCTGAAACCCCTATCATGTCAACACCTCCAATATTTAAAAAAGAAGCATTTGTTTCCATTAGTTTTAAAGCAAAAGGAACTCTATCTCCGTTGTATCCTTTAATTGGTCCTACATTTGCTCCAAAATCAACATTCTTATTTAAATCAACAGAAAAATTACCACCGAGATAACTTTTATTTATATCTACTTCTATTGTTAATGACCTTAAAACATCTTCTAAATTCATTTCATCATTAACATAGGAAATATTTACTATCGTCTTATCAAGTGTTGCTAAAACTTCAATACTTCCAATACTTATGGTGGCTCCTATATTTGTTTTATCCCCAATTCCTAATAACGTTCCTCCATCTTTAGTCTGTGTCCCTATAGATAGATCACCTTCAGCTCTTAAATAAATATTAGTATCCTCATCTACTTTTTGGTTATTATTAAAATTAATATAAATATTTTTCTCTTTATTATAGTATTGACCTTTTCCCGTTCGTACAAAACCTAATGTTCCTTTTTCATCATTATCATCAGGACTATTATTATTACTTCCATCAGCATTTCCGCCATTTTGAGCATACGCAATAGCTTCATCTTGCGAGACTACTTGTCCATTTATTACATATTGACCTGTATTCCAATTGTAAATAGAATCAGCACCACTAGGGTCAGCCCAATATACTGGATTATTATCAAAAGCAGTATAAGTACTCATTGAATGGTGGGTAACTGGATCAATAGTTGTAAATCTTGCTATTGCAGGGTCATAATGTCTATAATCCGTTTCATACATATTAAGACCTAAACTTTCTTCTAATTCAACACCATTATATTTGTAATCCTGTGCAGGATTTGTAGAAGTTGCTACATTATTGAAACTAGCCATTTTAAGACCGAATGGATAGTAATGAGATTCTTCAATAATTTCATTTTGCTCAATGATTCCGTTTTTAAGAACATTGTCAGAATATGACAATCTTACATTCCCTAAGTGGTCAGTATAATTATAAACATATTCAAAATTTCCAGTACCATCTTTCTGTACATACCCTTCTGGCTGTCCAAAAAACTGCAACTCGTCTTGTTCGTAAATAAATCCGTTCGCATATTTTGTTACCGTAGGGGGATTGCCATTTTCAACAACTTCTTTTTGTAATTTAACACCCGTAGCATCATATCTGTATTTAATCATATTGGAAGCACTTCCGAACACAACCTCCGTCGGTAAGTTTAAATGATTATAGCTTATAGAGGTTATTCCTTTATTCGCATCGGTCAATAAATTACCATTGGTATCGTAGGTAAAATCATCCCCTGTATTGGTACCGTCCTTAAAACCGGTTGTGGTTTCTCCTGTATCGGTTACACCCAGCAGTTTATTACCATTGGCTATTCCATAATCATAAACCAGATTATCCATCGTACCAAAACTTGTAGCCCCTATATTGGTATGTCCTTTTCTGTTGAGTGCCGTAATATTTCCGTTTTTGTCATATGCAACCAAATCAAGGTCATAATGGTCTGTATTCGTTCCATTTGCACTAGTGATTCTATTCAGAGCATCATAGGTATAACTATAAGTTTTTATACTTGAATCTGTATTCAAAGTATGCCAACTGGTTTGGCTAATGTTTCCATTATAGAGCTTTTTAGTGGTATCTGCAATGTCATTATACATTAGGCTAAAGTTAAATAAATCATTGTCATTTTCAGTATCTTGGTTGATATTTTTTAACCAACCTCTTACATTATAAGTATAATCAATAGTTTGCAATCTAATGCTACTACTTGCAAGATTACCCACCGCTTTCGCTTCAAATTGACCTAATTCATCATAATTACTTGTTGAGATCAGTTCTTTGTCTTGATTGTTAATTTGTTGGGCGACTTCGTCCTTTCGTTTGTTATATAGTGCGAAGTCAGGGGACATTCGCACAGCAACTACCGTTTATTTTAGTTTCACACTTCGCCGAGTGTGCGGGGATGATATGATTATGGACAAGGAACTGCTACAGAAAATTAAGGACATTGAGAGTTTTACGGAAGAGGAAAGGGTTAAAATTTATGACCTTATCGATATGGCTATTTCTTATCATAAAACTAAAAAGGCTTACGCTTCTTAAATTTATTGCATAAAAAAACCACAATTGTTTTACATTGTGGTTTATTAGTTTTTTCGTTAACTACTGTTTTTTAACTATGTCCTAATTTATGACATTACCCATTTTGACTCATTATTGATTTTTTTGCTTCTTCTATGTCAGGTTCATTGGCTAGCTTTAAAACACTTGCCATCACCTCTAACCAATGACCTTTGTCATGACTATTATGAAATGAAGCTCCATAAAATGAAGCAGTATGTGGGTAAGAAGGAATTCCCTTTTCTTTTGCAATTTCAGAAAAAATTATTGCTAAACTTTCCTTGCTAAGATTTATAGATTTGAACTTTTCTGGTAAAATATTAGTCGTAGAAAATAGGGTTAAACATAAATTTGACAACGCTGTATAATTTATGTTACTTGGTAAAGATTGATTTAGATAAGAAAAAAAAACTTTTAAGTCATTCATAAAATTATTATTGTTTATTAATTGTTGAATTTATTTCATTTATACGATTTTGTTTATATTTAATACTTTCAGGAATTGTTTTGTTAACTTCTTTAACTATTCCATGCTCGTTAGGTTTATTACCAGATTTTAATTCTCTTGCAATCTGATCTTTACCATTTTGGAGTTGTTTAAAATCACTATCAAGAGCTTTTTGTAAAAAACTTTTTTCTTTTTGTAAAACATTTATTGCATCTTTTGAAAGCTTAGCAACATCATCAGTAAGAGTAGCTACCTTACTCACTTTAGCCAAATTAGCCAATTCAGCACCTACCGCAGTTTCGGCAATAAAGGCTGCACTTTTACCAAAAGCTTCTCCCTTAACTTTTGGGTCAGTACTATTTAAATCTGTCGCTGTTTGAGATATATTATTTACTATAGCCCTTCCTGTTTCAACAGGACTTGCAATGGCTTTTCCAAGACCAATAATTACATTAAATTGACCTTCTGGAGTACCTAATTCACCTGTTTTTGCAAGACTTTTTACAAAAGATTTAGCCGCATGAAAATTTAACTTTAAATTATCTGTAAAGCTCATTTTAAAGTCAAATAATTCCAATCCTTCTAATTCAACACCCATTCCCATTTTATTTTCCTGAAAAGCGTAGGTAGAGTTATATGTATAATCTTCAGCTAAAGGATCTATTTGCCAAAACCTACCAATTGCAGGGTCGCTCATTCTAAATTTCCATTCATGTGTATTTAACCCTAAATCTTCTGTAAATTCTTGTCTTTGATACGTTTTTAGATTGTTTTTAGCACCAACAATCACATTATTGTAACCTTTATGTTCAAGTCCAAATGGATAGTAGTTTTGCTCTCGTTTGATTTCGTTTTGAGCAATTTCAATCGTGCCATTTCCATCAGTATCTGCAAAAGTGATTCTTGTATTTCCCCAAATGTCTTTTAATTGATAAAAATATTGGTAAGTATTACCATTTGGTTCTACATATCCTTCCTTGTGATAAAACTGCTTTAAAGTATTATTTTCGTAAACGAAATTATCTGCATAATCCGTTATCGTTATGTTACCATTATCATTGGTAATTTTACGAAGCTTTGTTCTATCAGCAGAATAAGTATAGTTTATTTTTTTAGTGTTAGAGTTATCGAACTTGATTTCAGTTGGTAAGTTTAGGTGATTATAACTTATTGAAGTTATTCCCTTATTGGCATCTGATGTTAAGTTGCCATTAACGTCATACGAATAATCATTATTAGAGGTGTTGCCATCCTTAAAACCATTGGCATTACCCGTAGCATCAGTTACCGATTTTAATCTATTACTCAATTGATAATATGTATAAGTCAAATGATCTGTTTCTTCATTACCATCAAAGCCTGCTGTTGGCGAAAAACGATCTAAACGTTTTATATTGCCATTCTTGTCGTAATTTACACCTTTTATATCAAAAAATTGTTTTTCTGTTGTTAAATTTTCTCCTGCTTTATAGCGTGCTCTTTTAATTCTATTTAAGGCATCGTATTTATAACCATAACCCCGTTTCTTATTGTCATTGGCTGTTCGCCAAATCGTTTCACTAATATTACCATTGTATAATTCCTGCGTAAGTAATCTGCTATTTCCGCCTGCGGTAGTACTTATGGTATTATAATTAATTTTAAAGGCAAACAAATCATCTGTTAAGGCTTGTTCTGCATCATTAATGCCTTTTAACCATCCTCTAATGTTATAGGTATAGTCTATTGTTTGTAAATGTTTGTTTAGTGGTTGATTTCCTACACCTTTTTTAATCAATTGTCCTAGTTCATCATATTCATTTTCTGCTATTATTTCTACCTCTTCATTGTTAATCTGCTGGGTTTGTTTTACCAATCTATTGGCATGGTCATAAGTAAATCTATCAATAGTTTTTATGGTTGGGTTTGTATCTTTGGTATGTCTAGCTACTGTGCGTTGTACATTACCAATAAAGTCCAATTGAGTTTTTATAATATCAACCGTATTGAGATAATTGTTATTGGTATAGCTATAAATAGGTCTTGCTTTTTTGTCGTAATAAGTTACCGTATTTACCCATTGGTCTGTACCTAATACTCTAACTTGACTTGCGGTGGCTAAACTTTTGGTATTTGTGGTTGTAGGTATGCCTAATACATCTAATGGGTTTGTACCGCCATCTACATTGAAATTATAATCGTCATAATAATTGATGGTTAAAACTTTTAGATTGTTTTCTGGAAAAGAGTGGTGCGTATAATTGATATTGGTATCGCCAATGGTTGACGCTTGTCTTTGTTCAAATTGATTTTCTGCACTGTAAGTCTTTGCAATGTTTTGCAATTGTATTCTAGTTTTATCACTGGTATATTTACCTGTATAAACAACTCTACCAAAGGCATCGTATTTGGTAAATAACCATTTATTTTGATCTTTTAAATTTCGATCTTGGGTTAAAATGGGTCGGTCTAACTTATCATACACAATGGATTCCCAACCTTTGCCCGGTATCTTCTTTCTTACCAATCTGTTTCGCTCATCATACCTGTATTGATAGCAAAGCTCATTTAAGGCTCTTGTTCTGGTACTGGCATTGTTATTTATGTTTGCTCTTGGTGGTATTACATAAGTTAAGTTGCCATAATCATCATAGACATAATAGGTATCATGCTTGGTGTTCTTTATACTGGTATTGGTAGTATTTGCATTATAAGTCCGTTTTAAGATTACTCTGCCTTGTTTGTCTTTAAATTCTTCAGTAGTATGGTTCTTTGCTTTTGCGTCTGCCTGATTGGCTGTCCAATTTTCATCTTTGGTTACCGTTTTATAGAGTTGATTTGCTGCATAATAATCTGTTGCTTTATCATTCACCAAAGTTGGCTTGTAGTTTGCATTTAAACTTACCCTAAACAAACGTACATTGTCTTGATTATCATCATTGGTATCTAAGGTATTACTTTGATAGTCAAATTTTATAGTATGCCCATCAGTATGTCCATTTGCGTCAATGGTTGATCCTGCTTTCCAGTCGGCTCCCGGGGCGGTTTGCTCTAATATTCTATTGAGTGGTGAGGCTTCAAAAAGTTTTTCTGAATAGGGGTTTGGGGTAGCGTCTAAATC
>DEIV01000089.1 GCA_002352665.1 Flavobacteriaceae bacterium UBA2765 | reverse complement strand
CCAAAACCTACTAAAGAAACTCTTCCACCTTTCTTTAATGTTTTCTCAACATTACCCATAACAGAGTCTAATGCTTTTTTTGCAGCAGCTTTTGAAATTCCTGCATCTGCAGCCATAGATTCTACTAATTCTGATTTGTTCATAATTAAAAAATTTAAAATTGGTTAAATATTTATTTGCTTGTTTTAAGCTTAACAAATATAGATTTTATAAGGGTTAACGCAATGTTTACCCCTGAAAATCTTTAATTTTGTTGATAAAACGCATATAATTGTTAATAACCTGACTATTTTTAGTTGTAAAAAGGGTAAAAGCCTTTAAATATAGGTCATATTGAAGCTTTTAAAAAGAGGATAAATTTTATAATCAAATAAATGAATAACATTAAATTTATTCAAAATAAGCATTATTATGAAATAAATAACCATTTAATAGCTCCGTTATATTCATTTTACGCTTGCCTGGCAATTGTAAATTTTCTATAAAGATATAGCCTTTATCTACTACAACTTTTAATTCTTTTTTATTACTAATAATCTTTCCAATAGTGTCATTATGCTTTTCTATAATTTTTTTGGCACTATATATTTTAACTTCAATAGTTTCACCATTATTATGCAAGACCGACCATGAACCGGGATAAGGACTTAACCCTCTAATTGTATTGTAAACGGCTTCTATTGATCTGGTCCAGTCTATTCTACAAGTTTCTTTGTAAATCTTTGGTGCTTCTTTAAAAATTGAATTTTTAGATAGTTCTTGTTGTTTTGTTTTTGCTTCACCTTCACCTATCAATGCTACTGTTTTCACTACCAACTTACTACCTAAATGCATAAGTTTATCATGTAAGTCGCCGGCAGTATCGTTTTCATTAATTGCAGTTTCTTCTTGTAAAATGATGGCACCAGTGTCTATTTTTTCATCAATAAAAAAAGTAGTAACTCCGGTCTTATCTTCCCCATTAATAATTGCCCAATTAATTGGGGCTGCACCTCTATAGTCTGGTAATAAAGAAGCATGTAAATTAAACGTTCCTAATTTTGGCATTTGCCAAACTACTTTCGGTAACATTCTAAATGCAACTACAATTTGCAAATTAGCATTGAGTTGTTTCAATTCGTTTAAAAATGATTCACTCTTTAAATTGGTAGGTTGTAATACCGTTAACTCCTGTTCCAACGCATATTTCTTTACAGCAGATTCACTTAATTTGCGGCCTCTACCTGAGGGTCTGTCCGGAGCAGTAATAACACCCACCACATTATAGTCGCTATCTATTAAAGCTTTTAAGACTCCAACGGCAAAATCTGGAGTCCCCATAAATACTATATTAACATCAGTCATTTAAATCAGTTCTAATTTATTTTGCGAATTTATTGTTATTTTATTAGTATCCAATAGATTTTGCAATGTTGTGATAACTATAGATCCTTCAATATTCAATATAGATACAATTTCCTTAGTAGACAATTGCTTTTCTTTAGACAATAGCACTAAAATTTGTTCTGTTATTGCAATATAATTGATTGTGAATTTTTCAGAAGACAAGCAAACATCACATATACCACAATCTTTATCAACTTTTTCATCAAAATAATTCAATAAAAGCTTACTCCTACAAATAGCAGTATTTTTAACGTATTCAATTACTGCTTTGAGCTTTTCTTGTTTTATAGTATTTTGCTTTTTAATATCCAATGCAATGTTATGAATTGTTCTATCATCTTCTCTAGGCACTAAAAATTTTAGCTGACTTATATTCTTATTATAATTATATTTTACCAAACCATTACTTTCCAATTGTATAATTGAACTTTTTATTTGAGATGATTCAATGTTCAGTTTCTTTGCTAAAATTGATTCATTAATTTTTATATAATGCTCAAAAATACCACCATAAGTTCTTAAAATTGTTTTTATTATGTTGCTATTATTTTTCTCAGAATAATCTAGTATTTTATTTGGTGATAGTACAAATTTTAAGGTGGACTGTTTATTGAAATTTTCATCAAAACTTAAAATTTGCTCTCTTTCTAATAATTTAAGTGTATTGTAGGTTTTTAAAATGTTAGTTTTATATTGATTACAGAAGTTTGTAAGTTCAAATTCAAAAGAATGTTTGGGTAGCTCGCCATAAGCAATATAAAGATATTGATTGAGGTGGTTGTAAATTTTTTTAGCAAAATCTATGGTCACCAAGCCTTTTTTATAATGATTTCTAAGATTAGCTATGGTATGCTCATTTCCAAAAATTGTTGATATGGCATTGCCATCATTTCTTCCCGCTCTACCCGCTTCCTGCATATAATTTTCTAAGCTATAAGGCAGGTCTAGATGAATGATTTGTTGTACGTTACCTTTGTCAATACCCATACCAAAAGCATTAGTAGCCACCATTGTAGGTGTTTTTTCTTCCATCCATCTGGTAAAGGACAATTGTTTTTCATCAGCAGATAAACCACCATGATAAAAAGAACTTTTAAAATTGTTCTTGTTCAAATAGCTACTAATATCTTTAACAGTTCTTCTGCTATTTGCATAAATAATAGAAGGCTGTTTAATTTTATTTAATTGTCTTTTAAGCTGAAAATAAACATCTTCATGATTATTTACATGTAACGCTAAGTTTGGACGTACTAAAGACTGTTTAAATACTACTGCATCCTCTATTTTTAAATTTTCAATAATATCATTCATTACACGCTTGGTTGCCGTTGCCGTTAAAGCCATCATAGGAGCATCAATTCCCAATTCTTTTATCAATGGTATTTTTAAATAAGCCGGTCTAAAATCGTGGCCCCATTCTGAAATACAATGGGCTTCATCTACTGCAATTAAATTAATGTTTAATTGTTTAATTTTTTGCTCAATAAATTCTGATTGCAATTTTTCAGGTGACAGATATAAAAATTTATAATTTCCGAATTGTAGATTATCAAATGCTTGAATTATTTCTTCTTTATTTAGACTAGACGTAATGGCAATGGCTTTGATCCCTTTATCTTTAAGGCTATTCACCTGATCGTTCATTAAAGCTATTAATGGTGAAATTACCAAACAGACACCTTCATTAATCATGGCAGGAACTTGATAACATATTGATTTACCTCCACCTGTAGGTAATAATACTACTGCATTTTTACATTGAAGAACACAATCTATAATTTCCTTTTGTTGTGCCTTAAAAGCGGGATACTTCCAATATTTTTTTAATATTTTTAAAGCATCATCCACTATAAGTGTTTTAATTGATTCAAGATATAATCAACTCTATAAGCAACTTTTCCTGTAGGTACTTCATTAATAGAATAACCTAATGCTGTATATGCTTGTTTCAAATGAGAATGTAAGGCTACTGCCGAATCATAACTTTCATACCTTTCATCATCTGTAATATAAATTTCTTTCCAAGGAGGTAATAAAAAAATACTATCATAAGTATAATTTTTACTTTTATCGAGGTAAATTTCTGAATATACAGTACCATTATAATTCATATATGCGTGAACATCTGGTATACCTCTATCGAAAAAAATAAGTTTAGTATCCAAATTAAGAGCATCAATATACTGTTTCTCTCTACCTTCCAATAATAATTTACTGAATAATAAAGGATCTTCTAAAAACAGATATTCTATTCCTTTTTCTCTAGCCTCTTGTGTTACTTGTCTTGATATTTCAGGAATGCAGATATAATTTCTACTTGTTAATTCTTTAATTAATGTTGTTTTACCACTTCCCGGCCCTCCGGTAATTACAATTTTATGTTGCATATGAATTTAATAAATTCCTAAAGAACAAAGAAAAAAAATATTTTCCATTAAACTAAATAATATCTGTATTTTTGTAGGCCATTGTCTTTTTTAAAATTGGTATTATAATTGCACTGAAAGATAAAATAATAGTATGAATAAACAGGATGAATTCTATAATAAATTAAAACTTCAATTGGAAGAAACAACTGTTTTCCCCACCAAATATATGTATAAATTTATTGTGTCAACTGATGATACTAAAGTACTAGAAATTGAAAACATATTTAATCACATAGGTGCAGTAATAAGTACCAAATATTCTAAAACAAAAAAATACATTAGTATTTCTATTTTAGTTACAATGATTAATGCTGATGCAATTATTGTGAAATATAAAGAAGTAGCAAAGGTTGAAGGTGTTATTTCTTTGTGATATTTTTAACAAATTAATATGAAATTATAAATATTTTTGTCCATCTCTATTAAACATGAATTATCAAAATCTATTATTCAACAAACAACTTTTTATGAGTATTAAAAACTTATTCATTTTATTATTTTTTATAAGTAGTATTTCTATTCAGGCACAACAAAAGAAACAAGTGTTATTTACTGTAGTTGATACGCCCGTATATATTGATGAATTCAATAAAGTTTTTAATAAAAATAGAGATATTGTTGCAGAAGAAAACAAGAAAACTATTGAAGAATATTTAGAATTGTATATCAATTATAAGTTGAAATTAAAACAAGCATACGACTTGAAATACGATACAGTTTCATCTTATAAAAAAGAATTAAATAATTATAGAGAGCAACTTATACAGCCCTATTTAACTGACAGTAAGATTACTGAATCGTTAGTGAAAGAGGCTTATAATAGGATGAAGACAGAAATTAATGCCAATCACATATTAGTTAGTGTACCGGTAAAAGCATCTCCTAAAGATACATTGAAGGCCTATCAAAAAATTATTGAAGCCCGAATGAAAGTATTAAATGGAACTCCGTTTGAAGATATTGCCAAACAATATTCTGAAGATCCTTCAGCTCAACAAAATGGTGGTAATTTAGGTTATTTTTCTGCCTTTGATATGGTTTATCCTTTTGAAAATGCTGCATACCATACAAAAATTAATGATGTTTCTATGCCTTTTAAAACCCAATTCGGTTATCATATAGTAAAAGTAAACGATAAAAGAGACTCAAAAGGAGAAGTTGAAGTTGCTCATATAATGATTAAAGAAAATGTTGAAGATTCATTATTTGCTAAAACTAAAATTAATGAACTGTATGCAAAATTAGATCAAGGTGATAGTTTTGCATTTTTGGCCAAAATGCATTCAGATGACAAAAATACGGCTGTTAATGGTGGCTCAATACCAAAATTTAATGCCAATAGAATGATAAAGTCATTTGCAGATGTTGCCTTTTCTTTAGCATCAATTAACGATATTTCTAAACCATTTAAAACTAAGTTTGGTTGGCATATTGTAAAATTAATAAAAAAGCACCCTATCAAAAGTTTTGAAGCTGCTCAAGAAGAACTGATAAAAAAAATAGAAAAAAATGAACGTTCTAAAATTGCAGGAAAATCTATCGTAAAAAAATTAATGAAGGAGTATAAAATTACTAAAGACAGTGATTTAATGCAATTATTTATTAATAATGATTCTCTTGGTCTAAACCAAAATTTAGAAAATAGTTTATTTAATATTAATGGTGATAAAACAACTATAAATGATCTGTTGATTTATAAAAGTAGCAATGTAAATAAAGATAATAAGGAATTATATAATGATTTTTTAGAACAAAAAGTGTTGCATTATTTTAAAGCCAATTTAGAAAAAACAGATCCGAATTTTGCTTTTACAATGCAAGAATATAGAGATGGTTTATTATTATTTGACCTTTTACAAGATAAAGTTTGGAAAAAAGCTGAAAAAGATACAGTTGCTCTCAAAGAATTTTTTAAAAATAATACAGATGACTATTATTGGAAAAAAAGAGGAGATGTTATTATAGCCTCATGCACACAAAATGATAAGGCTAATTTAGTGAAAAAATATTTAGACGCTGATAAAAGTTTAGAAGAAATCAAAAAATTAGTAAATGAAAACCCTATTATTCATGTGATATTTACACAAGGAATTATAGAAGATCATCATAAAAAATTTCCAGAAAATTTTGAGTTAAATAAAGTTGGCGTTTCTGGCGTTATTCAAATAGATAACTCTAATTTTGTAATTGTAAAAACCATTGCCATTATACCTCCGGAACCTATGGAGTTTCAGAAGGCCAAAGGTCTGGTTATTAATGATTTTCAAACATATTTAGAAGAGCAGTGGATTAAAGAATTAAGGCAACAATATCCTGTTAGGATAAATAAAAAAGGATTGAAAAAAGTCATAAAACTAAATCAAAATTAAATTGTTTAGGATACAAATATTTATAATATTATTACTTTTTGTTTTTTCATGTAAGCGAACTAATGACAATAGAAAACCTATTGCTAAAGTGTACAATACTTTTTTATATGAAGATGATATAAAGAATTTACCAAATAATTATTCTAAAGAAGACAGTTTAATATTTGTAAAGAATTTTATTAATAAATGGGCAAGAGAACAGCTGTTAGTTCAAAAAGCAAAAATTAATCTTCAGGAAGAAAAAGAACAAATCAATACATTAGTCGATCAATATCATCAAGACCTATTGATCAATAAATATAAAGAGGCTGTAGTTAAACAAGAATTAGACACCTTGGTTACCGATACAGATATTGAGAGTTTTTATACTCAAAATAAAGAAATATTTATATTAAATGAACCTCTAGTGAAATTTAGATATATTTATTTTGGTAACGATATTTTAAATGCTAGAGAATTTATTTCTTTATTTAAAGAGGACAAACAAAGTTCTGACGAAGAAATAATGAATCAAGAATTACAATTAAAGTCTTTTAACCTAAATGATTCTATTTGGATTAAATATGATGATGTGATTAAAAATGCTCCTTTTTTAAAGACTTTTAATAAAAATAAGTTTTTACAAAAGCGTAATTATTTAAATAATAATGACAGTACAGGAACGTATTTGGTAAAAATTAAAGATGTATTATTGCGGAATGAAACTGCACCTATGAGTTATGCCCTTCCTACAATAAAGCAAATGATATTACATAAGAGAAAATTAGAATTATTAAAGAAAATTGAAGAAACATTAACAGAAGATGCGATTAAAAATAAAGAATTTCAAATTTACTAAAATGCTAAAAAATTATATTACACTTATATTATTAAGTTTGGCCTTATCAACTTATGCTCAAGATTCTATACCTAATCAAAAAAGGGTGAAACTAGATGGAGTTGCCACAGTAGTAGGGAAAAACATTGTACTTGATTCAGAGATTGCAGCCTATAAAATGGAGTTAGAACAACAAAGTGAGGGAAAAATTGAAGTTACTAATTGTGAAATATTAGAGCAAATTATGGATAGAAAATTGCTATCACATCATGCAGTAGTTGACAGTATTGTTGTAACAGAGGCAGATGTAAACGGAAGGGTTGAACAGAAAATAGCTTATTTTTTGCAACAACTTGGCTCTGAAGAAAAGGTATATAATTATTATGGATTTAATGATATGGCAGACTTACGTAAAGAATTTATAGAAGTTGAAAAAGAGGCCTTATTAATACAGAAAATGCAACAGAAATTAACTGAAGATGTAGATGTAACTCCAGAAGAAGTTAGAAATTATTACAAGAGTTTAGAAGTTAAGAATAATTTACCTGAAATTGGAGCAGAAATAGAGTTGCAACAAATAGTTTTATATGCCAAACCTTCAGCATCTGAAACAGAAAGAGTGATTACTAGACTTAATGAAATAAAACAACAAGTAGAAAATGGGGAGAGCTTTAAAATGAAAGCCATTTTATATTCTGAAGATCCTGGTGTAACTCAAAATAGTGGTTTATATACCATTACCAGAGAAAGTCAATTTGTAACTGAATTTAAAGAAGCAGCATTTAGCTTAGACGAAGGAGATATTTCAGAGCCCTTTAAATCAGATTTTGGTTATCACATTTTAATGGTAGAAAAAATTAAAGGTAAGCAACGCGATGCAAGACATTTATTAATGCAACCTGAAGTAACTCAAGAGCAGTTAAATACTGTGAAAGATTCTTTAGAAAGTATTAGAAAAGATATTTTAACTTTAAAATTACCTTTTAATGATGGCGTTGATAAATTCTCAGGTGAAAAAGAAACAAAAGCCAATAAAGGCTTATTGATGAATCCTGAAACCAATGATTCTAAATTTGATTTGACAAGAATGGATCCTACGCTCTATGCAAGAGTAAGTACTTTAAAACAAGGAGAAATTACTGATGTCTTTTATGATGAGACCAGAGAAGGAGAGAAAATGTATAAAATCATTTTAATGAAATCTAAAACTGATGCTCATATTGCTGATTTGGTTAAAGATTATGTGAAAATTCAAAGTTTAGCCTTACAGAAAAAACGAGAAGAAACTATCACTAAATGGGCCAAAGAAAACATTAAAGACACGTATATTAAAATCAATAAAGATTATAGTAAATGTGAATTTAAAAATAATTGGGCAAAGAATTAAATAACAATTGCTCTAATTTTTTTGAGTACCATTGATAGTAATAAGTTTTAAAGTTGGGCTTTAAGAAATATAATTAATAAAACAGGTTAAGAGCAATTTAATACCAAACACAAAGTCTTAAACAAATACAGCATGTCTGACGTAACAGCAGTTGAAAATTTAGTAAAAAAATACAAAGAGCTAAAACAAGAAGTCGGTAAAATAATTATTGGTCAAAACGAAGCAATTGATCATGTTTTACTTTCTATTTTGTGTGGTGGTCATTCTTTGTTAATTGGTGTTCCCGGATTGGCAAAAACATTATTGGTAAATACCATATCTGAAACTTTGGGTTTGTATTTTAGACGTATACAATTTACGCCAGACTTGATGCCTTCTGATATTATTGGAAGTGAAATATTAGACGAGGATCGTCATTTTAAATTTATTAAAGGTCCAATTTTTTCTAATATCATTTTGGCTGATGAAATTAATAGAACACCACCTAAGACACAAGCGGCTTTATTAGAAGCAATGCAAGAAAAATCTGTTACAGTAGCGGGTCATCAATATAAATTAGATCCCCCCTTTTTTGTATTGGCTACGCAAAATCCTATTGAACAAGAAGGTACCTATCCTTTACCTGAGGCTCAATTAGATAGGTTTATGTTTTCAATTTTTTTAGATTACCCTTCTTATGAGGAAGAAATAGAAATTGTAAAAAGTACTACTTCAGATGAAGTAAAGCAAATCAACTCCATTTTTTCAGCTCAAGAAATATTGAATTTACAACATTTAGTAAGACGGATTCCTGTAGCGGATAATGTGGTTGAATATGCTGTAAATCTAGTTTCTAAAACAAGGCCTAATTCGGTCAAATCTGCTCAAATTGTTAATGATTATATTGATTGGGGTGCTGGCCCTAGAGCATCACAAAATTTAATTATTGCTGCCAAAGGTTATGCCGCTATTAAAGGTAAATTTTCTCCGGATATTGAAGACGTACAAGCAGTAGCATTGGCTATATTAAGGCATAGAATTGTAAAAAATTATAAAGCTGAAGCGGAAGGAATTACAGAGGAACAAATTATTAAAGAATTGTTCTAAATAAAAAGTTTCTTGAAACTGACTCTCCCTGCTCGTCCGACAAGCAGGGTAGATGCACAACCCCACCAGACGTGGGCAGGTATCGGGGAATTATTAAAATTAAAAAAGCTTATTTAATAGATGCAACTTTTCTATCAAGTAATCGGCTGAAAAAACGATTCCTAATAAAACTGATAATATCCTTTAATAACAAATTCAGAAATATTAAATTATCAGCGTCTTATGAAACCATTATTAGTTATTTTAATTGCCATAACTTTTCTGTCATTTCAAAAAATAGAAAAAGTACTTCCTCGAGTATTTATATTTACTGATATCAATATTGATGCTGGAGATCCAGACGATCGACAATCATTAATACATCTTTTTTGGTATGCCAATGAATTAAAAATAGAAGGTATAGTTCCAGAGCGGTATGAGGCTTATAGTTATAAAGCTTGTGAAATGGCAATTGAAGCTTATACACATGATTTTGACAAATTTAAATTTAAAAATTACCCAAAGGCAGAACATATAAAAAGTAATATTGCAATTGATTTAGACCATGCTAAACAACTGTTCATCAAAGCTGCCAGAGACTTAAAGAGTCCGCTATATGTATTAATATGGGGGAATATGAGCACTTTTAAAGATATATTACAAGAAAATCCAGAATTGGCAAAAAATATAAGATTGATTACTATTGGTACAGGTTTAATGCTTGAAAAGGACATACCTCACTTACCTAAAAGCTGGAAAAAATATGCACCTTGCAAGCAAATAAATTGGAATGGTGATGGTAGAAATAGTATATATAACGATGTAAGGTTTAAAGACATGTGGTGGCTAGAGATCAATTGGACCTATAATGGAATGTTTACTGGTGAAGAACCTAAACAAATATTTAAAACCTTAACGGAATTTGGAAGTATGGGAGATCATATAAAGGAGGTAGTTAAAAATGAACCTTGGGCTCAATATTTTCGTGTTGGAGATACACCTTCTGTACTGTACTTAATTGATTCAAAACACAATATTGTTGACCCAACGCAAAGTAGTTGGGCCGGTCAGTTTGCTCATCCTTTTCCAAAAGAAAGACCTAATTAACGTGAGTTCGATAT